>CAILLK010000072.1 GCA_903835005.1 uncultured Bacteroidota bacterium
AAAAACAGCATCTTGAACTTTCTCTGGTATCCTGAGCTCCCGCCCGATAACAACGGAAGTGAACGGGCGATAAGAAATATTAAGGTAAAGCAAAAGATCTCTGGACAGTTCAAATCAGATCATGGTGCAGATTGTTTTGTCGTCCTAAGGTCTGTCATTGATACAACAATCAAAGCCGGACAAAATGTTTTGAATGCACTCCGACTTGTAGCAATGTATGGGGCTGAATAGTTACCAGTAAACACCTATTTCTTGTGTTTCTTTTCCATTGGTGCCTTTTCATTATTGTGCGTTGAAGTATCCACAACAGGCTCTGCCAGCTGGCCGTCAATAACATGCCAGTTCTGCACTATCTCTGGCTTCTTTTTAGGTTTCATTGCTGCTTTATGTTGTGCCTCCTGCTTCTTCTGAATTACAGCTATGCTGTCGCGCTCGTGCTTTTGTTTGGCCGCTATAGTTTCCATACACTCTGTCATACCTGCTGCCTTACCGGTTATAACCCCCTGGGCGGTTCCGGCCTCTACGCCACTGTCATACCCTGTCTGTTTAATTTTTGGCATGGCAACATAAAACGCTATCCCGCACAATACTATGCCTGTAAGAAGGCCAAAGATGAATTTGCTCATTTACAATATTTTTTTATCCGCTACCCTTATTAGGGCATCCAAAAAAGTAATGCGGTTTATTAAGAACTTTAAAACTACAAAATAAATTGAAAACGCAAACCGAAGAAATTCTACATTTTGGCCTCGTCTGATTAATTATCGCAACCAGCATATTATGGCAGCTTTGATTCCATCATTATCATGCCCTTTGCCTTAGCCAGAAATTCGGAAGCAAAAATAAAGGAGTTCAGCTTTTCATCTTTACTGAAAATAATTTCCTCCTTGGTCCCTTCCCATTGTTTATTGCCCTGGTAGAGATAAACAATATGGTCTCCGCTCTCCATCACCGTATTCATATCATGTGTATTAATGATCGTGGTAATATTGTACTCGAGCGTTATTTCCTTTACCAGTTTATCTATAACCAGCGATGTCTGGGGATCAAGGCCCGAATTGGGTTCATCGCAAAAAAGATACTTTGGGTTCTGCACTATTGCACGGGCCAGCGCCACTCGTTTTTTCATACCGCCGCTCAGTTCAGCAGGATATTTTTTGTTGGTATCTACCAGGTTCACGCGGTCCAGCACCTCATTTACCCTGCGGAGCTTCTCACTTTTACTGGAACTGGTAAACATATCCAGCGGGAACATAACATTCTCTTCTACTGTCTTACTATCAAAAAGTGCCCCGCCCTGGAAAAGCATGCCTACCTGTTTACGCAGTTCTTTAAGTTCTTTAGGGTCCATTTTCACTATATCCCTGCCTTCATAAAACACTTCGCCCGAATCTACCGGCAGCAGTCCGATCATCACCTTCATGAGCACAGTTTTACCACTGCCGCTGGTGCCAATTATCAGGCTGGTTTTACCAGGCAGCATCGTAGCCGATACATCCTTAAGAACAACCTTATCACCAAAGCTCTTTCTTATATTTCTAACCTCTATCATGTTACGCCAAACCCGGCGGGTATATTTATAGTTTTAAAACAAGACCATACAGTACACAAAACAAACGATTTTCTGATACGCCAACTAATTAATGATAACGCTATATAATAGATGTATAAATAAAATCTACCAGTGCACCAGCTTTATACTTTCTTCCGATTCACTGCCGCTGATTTTCAACAAATAATTACCTGCTGGTAATCCAGCTCCGGGAATTATTGTCACCCCCTTTTCGCCCCTTCCCCGCCAAAGCACTTTACCGCTTATATCTGTAAGCGTAAGTCCTGTATCATCCGGTAAATTGCTGATCTGCCAGAAGTTTTTTGTCGGGTTAGGATAAAGCTGATAGTTATGCCTCAGAATTGTTCCGGTACCCACCTTGTACCTCAATGTTGTATCCCGTTTAATTACTGTTTTACGCGCACAAACTGTAAGAGCATCTGGGTTCAGCAGCAGACTTGTCATGGTGTCTGCCCAGTTGAATACAAATACTTGCGTATCCAGAGTATTATAAGGCATCACAATAGTATCGGCTACAGCTGCTTTCAGCTCCAGCTCCACAGGCGTATAAAAGAGTTTTGTTCCCGTTGGGCAGGAGGGCGTTTGCACCAGTTTTACAATCACATTGCTGCCTGCCTGGTCCCATGTGATGGAATACTCCGGGTATCCCTGCCCATAGATCCACTGATGAAAGAAACTATCCAGGCTGAAACCATATATGGAGTCAACTATTGCATTCATATCTGCGATACCTGCATTGCCTGAGCCATACTTGTACTGGTATGTCCGCAATACCAGGAAAAACTGGCTGTCGGTTGGCGCCAGGTCACGCAGCATAGTTACAACGCCCTGACCTTTATAATAAACTGTTGGCTGGTAAAAAAGGGTGTTGGAGCTGGTAGTATCTGTAACATAAACCTCACCACACAGATCAGAAAGTGCGCTGCCCAGGTAGGCCTGTCTGTGGGCGGTAGCTGCTGCTGTCCCCCAGAAATGATTCAGAAACAATTGCTCGGCCCAGCAGGCAAAACCCTCACTCAGCCACATTTCGCCCCAGGTGGCATAAGTTACATGATCGCCAAACCACTGGTGCATCAGCTCATGGGCTATAATATAGGTATTGGGCACACCTATTGTGGTCATTGTCTGGTGCTCCATGCCTCCGGGCAGTGATGTGTAACAGACACCGTATTTCTCCTGCCAGAATGGATACCTGCCAAACAACGAAGAATAATAATCAATAATCTGGCTGAGGCTGTCGAAATTGGCTTTATAAAGCGGATTGAATGTTGCCGTATCAATAAAGAAATTCTGGATCAGCATAGAATCTGTACTCCCGGTAAAATGGAGGTAAGATTTATATGTTGAATACTGCGACACGGCAATGGAAATAAGGTAATAATCTATGGCATAATGCGTCTGCCAGTGATAGGTCCGGAAACCGGGAGTGGATGTTGAATCTACATTTACCAATATCCCGTTACTGCCATCCACCTGTCCTGCAGGCACTGTTATAAACATATCCACTGAGTCTATCTTATCTGTTGCCGATTGTTTAGCCGGCCACCAGTCGAGCGCCACCCATGGGTCGCTTACCGTATAAAGCATAGGCGTGCCTTCCGCTGAAACACTTTGGGTAAGTCCGTTGAAAAAACCTCCCCCGGGCGGTGGCACACCATGATAAAATATTTGAGCTGTAAACATAGATCCTGAAGAAATAGCTGTTGGCAAGGAAATTGTTCTTATAAAACCAACATTGGTGACTGGAAGCGTTACTCCATTTATCTGTGCCGAATCAATGACCATAAGGGTATCCAGTTCAAAAACATAGGCGGGCATACTTGCGGCCACCACCTGCGCTGTTGTACTTACATCTCCCCATATGTATACAGAGGTATCAGATACATGCAGGTTGAACCTCAGATGCTTCATATCATAATTCTCTTCTGCCGGATCAGCAAGTGTGGTTCTGGCTGCGCTTTTATGTATTTTATGCCAGTAAGCACCTGCATTGCAGTTGATATAGGCCAGCAGTATTACCAGTAAGAAAATAATTGATTTAGAATTCATAGATACCTTATGTGTATTTGATATGAAACAATTATAGCTCGGCACAGAGCTGCCCGGAAATCAATAGAGCAATCATAAAATTAAACAATGTTGGGCAACCATCGAAATTTTATCTTCTTAAATGAACTCTCAGCGTTAATCTGTAATTTTATATCCGGAACAGAAACCAGACCGGAAAAAGCATCCGGATTAAGAGTAGGATTTAATGGTAAAACTATTTTATTGAAATGGCTATAAAAATTTTAGCGTTTGGAATTGCTAAAGAAATTCTAGGCGAAATGTCTGTACAAAAGTCTTTTGAACAGGAAATGAATGCCGGCTCAATAAAATCCTGGTTAGAAGCACAATACCCGCGCCTAAAAAACCTGACCTCATTTGCAATAGCCATCAACGGAGAATATGCCACAGCAGAAATAATTATCAAACCAGGAGATGAAGTAGCCATTATCCCTCCGGTAAGCGGAGGTTAGTTTCATTTCAGCTTCTGGTATCAAACTAAATACTTTCTACTAATCACTTTCGACTTTAAGAAATGATAGACATAAAAATCTCCTCAGTGCCGCTTAATTTACAATCCTGTATAGATCGGGTAATGACGCCAGACAGCGGTGGTATTGATATCTTTATAGGCACAGTCAGAAACAGTACTAATGGGAAGAAGGTTATTCATCTTGAATTCGAGGCTTATGAATCTATGGCGCTCAATGAAATGAAAAAAATAGCAGAAGATATAATCAGAAAATGGCCAGTACACAAAATAGCCATCCATCACCGCACAGGCATTTTACAGATAGGTGAAATCCCTGTAATTATTGCTGTTTCAGCTGCTCACCGTAATGCCGCATTCGATGCCTGCCGCTATGCTATAGATACACTCAAGCAAACAGTACCCATATGGAAAAAAGAGGCATTTGAAGACGGAGAAGTTTGGGTTGCAGCGCATCCCTGACATTTGTCTTTTAGGGCATCACCATGTTGCTTTATTAATTTTATGTTACCAAATTATATCGCCGGTTAAATCTGGCAGTGTATATATTCCAAATTGTATTTTTGGCCTGATGCCTGATAATTTAGCTAACTTCCCATTTATAATTTCATGAAAAATATCACCCTTCTTCTTTTTATTACAATTAATTCATTTGCCCAGGAAAAAACTGTTATTTATCCTGAAGCACGCATGGATACGATTACTGACAATTATTTCGGAACTAAAGTGGCAGATCCTTACCGATGGCTGGAAAATGACAGTACACCACAAACCATAAAATGGCTTGAGGAAGAAAAAGACTTATCCGATAATTACCTGCATAAATTATTAACGAAATATACCCCGGAATTTCAATTATTACTCAATTCATATATGGACTTTGGTACATTGTATAAGTCCGGAAAATATTATTTCGATTGGCGTCGATCTGATCATCTTGGACCATCCTGCCTATACATTAAGAAAAAAATTGATGGCGCTGGTGAAATATTAATAGACCCCGATGACTATAAAGAAGTGAAACATGGCAGAGTTGAGTTGGAATCTTTTAATGTCTCTGAAGATAACAAATATATCGCTTTCGAAATTGCGCGCAATGGTGGCGACTGGAGAGAAATTTATGTAAAAACATTGTTTCCTTTTCATAAATGTAACGATTACCTTGAGGGCATTAAATTCAGCAGTATAGAATGGTCGGGCAATGGTTTCTTTTATATTAGATACCCTCAGAAAGGAGAGCCTCTTAAATCTAAAAATCTGAATGCATCCGTCTGGTATCATAAACTCGGTGAGGATCAGAAAAATGATCAGAAGATTTTTGAGAACAAAGAATACCCTGAAGCCGATATAAGCATTGATAAACTTCCTATTGGAAACTATCTTATTATTTATAATAAAAACGAAATAAATGGCGAGTTCATTGACAAACAGGTTTTGGCAATTGATCTTAAAAATAAAGCTCCGTTTACTAAAATTGACACCATTCTTTCAGTCAGGACAAATGATAATTTTAATGTAATAGATGTTTACAAAGAAAAATTTCTTATTTCATCTACACTTAATGCACCTAACGGAAAACTATTGTTATGCGACAGGTATATCAAAAACAAGATAAAAGTGTTTATACCCGAATACCCGGAAATATTGCACAGCGCTCATGTAATTGGAAATAAAATTCAATGCACTTATTTGAAAGACGTCGAATATATGGCAATAACATTCGATACAACCGGCACTGCGCTGAAACAGATTTCTTTCCCGGCGGGTTGCTCTGTAAATGGTTTCGATTATGATGGCAATGATTCAATGACAATTTTCTGGCATAAATCATTCCTTTATCCTCCAATTACCTACCAATATAATGTAAATGATTTTTCGTTTGAGATTGTAGATAAAACAAAGGTTGCTTATGACTTTAATAATTTTGAAATCACCAAGGTCTTTTTCACTTCAAAAGATGGGACTAAAATACCCATGTTCCTTGCTGCCAAAAAAGGATTGAAAAAAAATGGTGCAACACCAACATTATTGTACGGATATGGTGGATATGGCGAAGCAATGACTCCGTTTTATGACAATGGTTTTATCAGTTTTATGCAGAATGGGGGTATTGTAGCCCTGCCTTGCCTTAGAGGTGGTGGTGAATATGGCCAGGAGTGGCACATGAGTGGAAGCAGGTTCAACAAACAGAATGTTTTCGATGATTTTATTGGTGCCGCTGAATATCTCTTTAAGGAAAATTACACAAATCGGGATAAACTTGCATTGATGGGAGGCTCTAATGGAGGTTTGCTGATTGCAGCAGTAATCAATCAAAGGCCGGATTTGTGTAAAGTAGCTATTGCCGAAAAAGGAGTTTATGATATGCTGCGTTTCCAGAATTATACAATCGGTCGTGCCTGGATGGAAGAATATGGCTCATCAAATGATCCGGCTGAATTTAAAAACCTCATACAATATTCACCACTACATAATATCAAAGAAGCAGCTTACCCGGCTATTCTGATTATTACCTCAGACCATGACGACAGAGTGGTTCCGCTCCATTCCTATAAATATGCGGCTGCTTTGCAAAAGATGAATAAAGGGAATAATCCGATATTGCTTTATGTGCAAAAAAATTTGGGCCATCAGGAGGAAAATCAACATACTAAATCCAGTATTTATTCTTTTATTTATGATGAACTGAAGATACCGGTTAAAAACCTACATACTCTTGAATATTAATCAATTATTCATTATTTGAAATTATTTCTTTTACTTTTTCGGCATCTTCAGGTGTATTTGCATTCATTAATGCATCAGCAGATGGTGGTATAAGCATATTAATCAGTGCCTCATTTCTTATCAATGCCTTACGCGGGCAGGAATAGCCATCGGCAATATGTGCTTTAAGTACCTCAAAACTGGCTGGCTCCCAGATGGTAATCAAAGGTTCTGGCAGTCCGTCAAACGGACTTTTGAATGTGGTAGCAATGCAGGATGTATCCCGGTGTCTGATCAGGAAATCTATAGTCTTCTTATCAATGAGTGGCAGATCACAGGCCACGACCAGCCAGGCAATATCGGGCTTTGTTTTAAATGCAGTTAGTATACCTGCTGCTGGTCCTGCACCTTCATAATTATCCACCAGTGTTTTATATTCTTGTACTATACTGCCTTGTTGTTCTGCCCGGCACGATATAAAAACCTCTTTACAAAAACCGGCAAGAATATCAGCCATATAGTACCGCTGCTCCTTGCCATGCCAGTTAATCACACTCTTATCGCTGCCCATACGCACGCTTTTACCTCCGGCAAGTATAAGCCCGTAAAGCGCAGGTTTTGAACTATTACTCCGACCGTCTGAAATCACTTTTGCCTCCTGTTTTACTCATTAGTTTGGTTTCCTTTATCACGATGTCATGGCTCAGCGCCTTGCACATATCATAAACTGTCAATGCTGCAATACTTGCACCCACAAGGGCTTCCAGCTCAATGCCTGTTTTAGCGGTTATGCTGGCGGTGCAGTCTATAACAACCTCCTGCTGCTGATTGATGTGGATATCTATTTTGCAATTATCCAGCCCCAGCGGATGGCAGAGGGGTATCAACTCTCCGGTCTTTTTGGATGCCATAATACCTGCTATAATAGCAGTCTGGAAAACAGGGCCTTTATTACTTTGTATATCGCCATCTGCAAATTTCGCAATTACCTCCGGTGGCATTACCACAATACTCCTTGCAGTAGCTACCCTGTGCGACACCTGCTTGGCGCTTACATCCACCATTGCCGGTTGGCCTTGCTCATTTATGTGTGTGAAGTTGTTCATTGTTATCCTATCTTTTTAAACGGCCATATCCTGAAAACTTCCCCCTTCTTAAAATCAATCTTTCCCATCGGCAATTCCATAAAGGCATCCGAATCAAGGAGGTTGGCAAAATCGCCAGAACCATTACCCTCATCAGGCGTTGCTATCAGTTGCCCCTGCTCATTCACCCCTACCCTAACCTGCATAAAATACTGCATAGGCGCAGAAAAAGTTACATCCTCACCAAGCACTGCATAAACTTCAGACTTGCGACTTTCGACTTTCGACTCCATTAACCAAGGCAAGAAATACCTGTGTAAACAAAGGAATGTTGATACCGGATTGCCTGGAAATGCGAATACCAGTACTCCCCTCTCGTCCTTACCAAACCAGAATGGCTTGCCCGGCCGCTGCTGCACCTTGTGAAACAATTTAGTTACCCCCAGTTCTTCCAAAACCCTTGGCACATAATCAAACTTCCCCATTGATACACCACCGCTCATCAACAGCACATCATAATATTTCAGGCTCTCTTTTATTATTTTCCGGGTTATTTCAAGGTCATCGGGTATATGCAGCATATCTGCCTGCAATGCAAATTGCGCCAGTACTGCTTTTATTGTATAGTTATTCGACCGCCTTACCTGGTGAGGAGTGGGCTGATCACGCACATCCACAAGTTCATCACCGGTAGTAATTATTACCACCCTTGGCAATTTCTTTACCCATAATTCACTTTTACCAACAGATGCAGCCATGCTGACCACTGCAGGGCCAATAACCTGTCCGGCTTTTGCCACAATATCTCCCTGCTTCTTATCCCGGCCCTTGAGGTGCAGGTTCTGCCCCTTTCTTATATCGTTGGCAACAATTGTAGCGATACCGTTGACTATTTCGACGTCTTCATACCGTATAATGGTATCAGCACTATCCGGCAAAGCAGCTCCGGTCATTATCTCCACACATTCATCTTCATCGGTTATGTCTGTAGGCACATCCCCGGCAGCAATAATGGCCTTGACTTTATAAACCAGGATGCCCCTTTCAAATGAATTAAACCGGATGGCGATTCCATCCATAGTTACCCGATTACAAGGCGGCAGATCACGGTCGGCAAATAAATCCTCAGCCAGAACACGGCCCAAAGATTGTTCAAACGGAACAAGCTCAGTGCCATAATCCCTGGCCTGCGATTCAATAATTTTTTCAGCTTCAGCTACCGTTACCATACAATTTTCAAAATTAGAATATTTATATCCCCACAAAAAATATTATCTTGTGTTATGGGTTTGAAACAGACCCTTGCTATGTATATTGCTCACAGTAAAACTCTGTAAATGAATAAGGTTATTGCATTACTATCTGGCTTTGCCCATCTGATAATACTTAGTGGTATTACCAGCTGCAATAATGATGCAAAATACCTGGATACCATTGAAAGTTTAAACACCAGTTTTGAGAATTCTTATGATTATTCAATCAAAGAAATAGAATCTGACTTAGCTGATTTTGAGAATAATGAATTAAATACATGGGGGTTGAGAGCCCTACCTTATTATGAGAAAGCAGTAAAAATAAAGAAATGCAGTGACACTTTATGCAAATTAGTTGATTCTCTAAAGTTGCAATTAATCAAGGCTGGAAGAGGAGACAATTCAGTTTTTTCAATGAATCCGGATTCTAAATTGAACACCATCATAGCTAATGATTTACTTGTCAAAACTGGTGTCGCAACATACCTCAAGAAACAAATTGATACGGCTGTACAAATAATATCGGAATCTGATACTAAAAGCAATTTTGAATATTACAGAAAGTATTTCATAGAAGATAAATACAAGGATAATTTCTGCAACGATTCACTTTGGACCTATAAAAAATTTGGGATTGGAATTCCTTTAGTAATGGCAATTGTTAATCTGTCAAAAATTGATTACGACATATCAATGATGGTATTAATTTTGGAAAAAGAACAACACAGAATTTCAAGACCTGGATGCAATATGGGGTTTCCACATAATGGTGCTTTTGTTTTTCCAAGACAACAAAATCCGGTTTTAGTTGGCGACAGATATGAAGCATCAATATTAATTTATTGTGAACTAAATGACGAGATTGGGCGCTCAGTGAGGGATATAAATGTGAATGGTAAAACTTTTCCAATAATCCGCGGAGTTGGTATATACACAGTAGATGCAACAACTCCGGGTGAGAAAAGCTACCACGGTATAGTTAAAGTCAAAGACTGGGATAGTACTGAAAAAGCATTCCAGTTTGATGGCAGGTATAATGTGGTTAAACCTTCTGCAGCCCTTGATTTCGTAAACATGCATTTTATATATCCGGGAATTGACAACCCTGTATCTGTATCCGTCCCATTTATTGATAAGAAAAGAATCAACCTCCGCCTGAGACGGGGAGAGATATCCGGCAACAATGGCAAATTCAACATCAGGGTCAATGATCCCGGCCCTCTTACAATTTATGTGGAAGATAAACGCAATAAAGGAATGATTAAAGTTATTGACAGCTTCATTTACACGGTAAAACCTTAATTTCAGAAATAAAAGCAATACCACCCTTTACTTTTTCACAAACTCCACCCTGCGGTTGTTTGCCTTGCCTTCGTCAGTAGTATTATCGGCAATGGGTTTAGTTTTGCCATATCCTTTAGCTGTAAGTCTTGCGCCATCTATACCCTTTGCTATAAGCTGGGAGCGCACTGCATCAGCCCTTTGCTGGCTCAATTTCAGGTTATAAGCTGCATCGCCATCGCCGTCAGTATGCCCGCCAACTTCAAACTTCACTTCAGGGTCGCCGGTCATTATCTTCTGTATCATGTTCAGCGTGCCCATGCTTTCAGGTTTAAGGGTAGCTTTGTCATAGTCGAAATTGATACCGTGTGTAATGAGCTTCGCGTCGGTGAATTTCTTGCCAATTATATTCGCTCCTCCACCCTGAGCTATGCGCACATTTGTAAAAATCAAAGGCTGGTCCTTGTCTGGTATAGTGGCAAAAGCCAATGTTGAAGGTACAACCACACGGGAATCCGGATCTACCGTAACCCTGTATTGGTCTACATACATTTTTACTTGTGTTTTTTTAATGGCGATTGCCACATGATGCCATTTATTGCGCCAGCCTGCCGGAGAAACGTCGCCTGGATATATATTACCTAAGCGGGTATCAGTAACATAGCAGTCGCTGGCTACTTTAAGGTCTACATAGTTGCCGCCGCCGGTCAGTCTTATCACCGGGCCGTAACAGTTATTCTTCGGCACAAAGTAATCGAACTCTATAGTATATGCATCGGGCAGGTTGTCGGTATTTTTGAACCTGGGACTGACACTTGCCCAACCACCCTGATTTAGAACAAGTGCATTTACGCCATTTATAACATTCATTACCCCCTGTCCCTGGTTCAGTTTCCAGTGTGCCGGGAACTCACCATCCTGGTCGCTCATAAAATTATCCTCAAACAGCACCTTATCTCCCGGCACGAAGTCGTAGTTGTTATACACCTTAATTACTCCGCTGGTATCTGCAGCCGGAGATTGTGCAACAACCACTCCTGTAGTAGCCAATAATAAAGTACTGGTAAAAATTAACTTTTTCATTGGGCAAAATTTTAAGGTTATCAATAAGTTTCTGTTTATTTGATCGGCTTTCTTAAAATCTACGATCAATTAAATCGAAAGTAAAGATAATCAATGTTTCCAAAGTTACAATAGTTGTATATAAATGTTTGGTAGAATATTTATATGCCTGATTAAATAAGCATTTTTCGAATAACTATATACTTACGTTTTATTCTGTTTTCAGGTCTCCAACAATTATTATTAATCCCGAGCAGTTCTCTTACTCTTTCTTTTCCAGAATTTCTGAATAGGGTCATTACAAGCAGCATCGCCAGAAAGCAGGTGATTGGTGTTCCTCTTTATTACATAAAATAAATTCACTCCCACCCTGAACCCAAAAGACGGCTTCATATGGCTGCTGAGCAAATTTACCCCATTCAGATTAACTACCTCCGATATATAACTTTGCTTATAAAAAGGCCCCATATTCACATCAATATAACTGCTTACCACCCCAACTAAAAACCCACCCGAATACTGCCATTCATCGTATGATATATTATTGGTTTCGAAGCCATGATCATAATGGTAATCCGTTTTTCCATACCGGGCAAACAGGCTGGCGTAAGGCAAAAATCCGGCATTATACAATTTTGATGTAGGCCAGATAAAAGAACATCTGTTCAGGTCCAGATACCTCCTGTAATACAGAAATGCCCCTCTGCTCACCGTATAGGCATTAGGCCCCGATGAATCCTGCGATCCACCCGCTGCCGGATAATCTTTATAAGAAGTGTTGTCGTTATACACCAGGTCCAGCCCCACCGCATTCACCCTTCCGAAACCATGCTCCACCCCTATACTATAATTGATACCCTGGAAAGGCATAAACATTGCTGCCCATGGCAATACTTTGCCTTTTATAGCCCAGGTACCGTTGTCTTTTACATATTTTTTTGTTTGCCCCATTACGCAGGCATTCATCAACACTAATGATAAAACTGCAGCTATGTACTTCATAGAAAATGTTATGATTCTTACCATGCAAATATTGTGCCGTTTTTAAGAATTGATCAGAATAAATTATATTGAAATTCATGAATGCATAATATATTTATTACAAATAAACCTTCACCCACCAACCAGCATTTATTGATACATATCAATACTGCTGCTGATTTTTATCATTGAATTTTGCTACCCAGAAAGATATTTTTGTATTGGTGGTATAGATTTTGTACACTTTTCTGCAATCAGTTTTACCGAAAGACTGGTATATACAGATTCTTCTATCACCACCAACAATTCTGGTAACTAAATATATTATTATGAGTCACACACCATTAACTTACTGTTGTTCAAATCCCGGCTGTCATAAAAAATTCACCTTAGAACAGGCAAAACGCGCAGAAGGATTAATTCATTTAACTGCAAAAGGCTCAGGTAAAGCCACACCATGGTCGGTATCTCTCGTGCACATTTTATGCCCCGACTGCAATAATATCGTATCCTCAGTTCATATACCGGTCGATCCGATGTAATCTGCATTGCAGCATTATTACTACTACATGCTTCAGGCATTTGTTTTCAAATGCCAGAAGCATGGGTTTTCTTTTTATAAACTGGTCTAATGAGCTTAAAATAGTCTACCTTTCCTATTTATAGGCAAATGCTGATAATGATGCGTTCCTGAATCAATGTGCGTTATTTATCCTTCAGATGCAGAGATAAGGCAAATTCAATCCTGTTTATATGGTAATAACTCCTGAGTTACAAAGTAAGTTCATTGCCTCTTTTGGCAGGATCATGAAAATGACGCCACCGGATCTGCAAAAAAAATGGAATGGTAAAATTGAGTGGCCTGATTTCAGATCATACCCTCTCATTCAGCCGGAAATCATTTCAGAACTGCCACCCGGAGCTAAAGCGGCTTATGTAACTTTGCTTAATAAACTGAGCAGAGGAGCCATTTAACTGCTTGTTTAAGGTATTTATTACCACTTCAGGAGTGTAACCACATTCCTCTGGTGGATTTTTAGTTTTTTGACTGTTGCTTTTATTATTCTGAACCATGTGTTTCTCTGCTTCAGCAAGCTTTATATCTTCGTCGATACTGGTTACTATCGGCACTGTGAGCATGGTCAAATCGCAGACAACTCCACAGAAAGTGCTTGCCGGTATGCCTCTTTTATTTGCAGCCCAGCAGTTTTGCGAGGGTTTCGTTTGGCTTTCGGTAAAAGACCATGGCTTCATGGGGGTCCGGTATCCGGCTATGTATTCCTTCCTGATAATGGCCCAGGTAGGCTGGCCATTGTTTATTCCGCTCTGTGTTTTTCTGGTTGAGAAACATAATGGCCGAAAAAAACTGCTCCGCTATTTTCTACTATCGGGCATTGTTACCGGTATATACTTTGCCTGGTGCCTGATACGTTTCGATGCCCACATTGCCGTTAGTCCATACCATATTCAGTACGATCTCGATTTCCCGTTGTCTAAAAGGTGGTTTTATGGCATCATCTATTTTATACCTGCCATGCTGCCCACATTCATCTCCAGCATCCGCCGCATGAATGTATTGGGCGCGCTGTTGCTCTGCTCCTACCTTATATCAAGGTTCTGCTACAAAGATTATATAGTTTCGGTATGGTGCTTTTTCGGAGCGCTGAGCAGTATTACAGCATTATTTGTTATCCTGCAATTAGTAAAGGAAGATACAATTGTTAAACTAAATGAACCGGGAATAATCACAAAATAAATTACAACTTTTCTATTTCTTCTTTCGATAGGCCACTTGTTTCAATGATAATATCAACTGAAATACCCTTTGACTTAAGTACTTTGGCCATTTTTAAAGCAGCGTTTCTTTCGCCTTTTGCTATGCCTTTATTCTCAGCGCTATCTATTACATTTTTCAGGTCGCGGTATACTTTAAGGCTGTTTTCGTAATTGGTCATTTCATCGGGCTTATAGTGGGCTATTTCTGCCTTTTCAAATGCCGTAACAAAAACAACTTCGTTTTTGAATATTTCAGGAATTCGCTGGAAATCTTCCAGGTGTTTTATAAAATAAAGCCATTTATCCAGTCTGGTTTCCAGTTCCTTTTCCGTCTTGGTAAAATTGGGCATTTCCAGGTATATGTAGGTGAGCTTTTCATAAAATGTTTTACCCTCCTGGTTTTTGAGTTTTATTTCATGAACTACATTATTTACATCAGCATCATTCTGGTAATCCTTAAACGTAAAGTCAAGAATACCTATACAGTAAACGGCCTTCAGGTTATAATTCCACTCCCCTTTTTCAGCTTGCTCCCTTATCGGAAAAGTAGAGTAATAAATGGTGCGCTCTTTAAAATAGTCTTGTTTGGCTTTTTGCAATTCAACAATAAATTTTTCACCATTTTCATTCTCACAATAAATATCATAGATAGCTTTCCGGTCAAAGGATGTCTGACCAAGTTGTTCGGTATTTTTAAATGAAAGGCTTTTTATCTGGTTTCGTTGAGGTAAAAGGGAATTCAGAAAATCAATCAGTAATGGTTTACTGGCCTCTTCCCCGAAAATCTTTTTAAAACCAAAGTCTGTAAATGGATTTACATATATTGCTTTCATACCAATATTTATCTTGCGTAAAATTACATATTCTATCCGAACAAATAGCCAATGCAACTTCAGAGATCACATGATATTGTTATCACATTCCAGAAAGGCCTTAAAACTCGTTCTCTCCCTGTACCGGAACATTGGCCAGGTTGGGCAACTTAATAATGCGTAGCCAGCCAAATAACCGGATAACCGGATAAATAGGATCGATCTCATACCACTTCCTCCCGAAATTGATTGCCGACGGAAACTTATGGTGATTGTTGTGGTAAGACTCTCCAAGCATCAGTATATCAACAGATATCAGGTTGTGCGAAGTATTCTTCAGCTTGTAGTTGGTATAGCCATATTTATGTGCAAACCAGTTGATTATAGCACCATGAACTGCCCCCATTGCAAATATGGGCAAAAGCAGCAGGTACATCCAGGGGGTAGCATGCAGCATCACAAATATAGCTATATATATCCCTACCCATAATATACGGGATAAGCTGGAATCAGCCCACTTGTCAAAAGCAGTCCATTCAGGCAGGTTTTTCAGAAATCGGGGCTCGATCACCATCTTGCCGTTCATAATATCTTTGTATATATTACGGGTACGCCACATCATGGCAAATACGTTTTTAGAGTATGACGGGGAGTGAGGATCTAATTCAGTATCGGTATAGGCATGGTGCATCCGGTGCATAATGGCATAGGCTCTCGGACTCATATAACTTGAACCCTGTGTAATATAAGAGAGTATGAAAAATACTTTCTCCGTTGCTTTACTCATTTTAAATGCTCCATGAGCTGCATATCTGTGCTGGAAAAAGGTTTGGCAAAATAATGAGGCATACCAAATTGCCACAAAAAAGATTAAAACTAACATAACAATTCAATTCCTTAAGTGAAAATCCAATCAATAGAAAGTGCGAAGAATTGAATTGACATACCCACCTGGTCGGATAACAAAAGTGGAGAAGAGAAAGCTATCGTGCGCTGTAATTCTACAATTAATCTAAAGGTAAGACTTTTATTGTTAATAAAGAAGCAATTATTGCTGCTTTACACTTTGGTAATATCCGGCCTTATGGAGAATAATGCATATGCCTATAAAAAAGAAAAATTCTGCGGCTTATTATTAGTTCATTTTTTATACTAATTTTCAACAAAATTTGCGGTATGAAAAAAATAGGAATTATAGGTTCCGGAGTAGTAGCCCAATCACTGGGAAATGGTTTTCTAAAACACAATTACAGGGTAATGCTAGGCTCCCGCGATACCAGTAAACTCAGCGCCTGGAAAGAAAAAGGCGGCATTCATGCACACATTGGCAGCTTTGAAGAGGCCGCTGCTTATGGCGATATTGTGGTGCTTGCTGTTAAGGGCAGCGCAGCTGCCCTTGCTATAGAAGAAGCAGGCCCGCAGAATATGCAATGGAAAACTGTTATTGATACCACAAACCCCATAGCCGACGCACCGCCGGAAAACGGAGTGTTAAAATTTTTCACAACACTCGAAGAGTCATTACTGGAACAACTGCAGACCCAGTTTCCGGAAATTCATTTTGTAAAAGCATTCAACAGTGTGGGCAATGCTTTTATGGTCGATCCGTCTTTTAAGGAAAAACCATCTATGTTTATCTGCGGCAATAACGACAACTCAAAGAAGGAAGTAACACAAATTCTCGACCAGTTTGGCTGGGAAACCGAAGATATGGGCAAGGCTACTGCCGCCAGGGCTATCGAACCTTTGTGTATGCTGTGGTGCATCCCGGGTATGCTCCGTGGCCAGTGGAACCATGCATTCCGGCTGGTAAAAACAGTTTAAGCAGATATTCCGATAATATATTATAAACAATTCATTATCAATTAATTGAAAATTCAACGATAAACTTAAAATCAGAAACTACAAACCGTCAATTATATAATGTAAACTGCAAATTGTAAATTTCCATACCCATGCTGCCAATTATTACCGTCCGCCATCTGAATAAAAAATATGGCGAAAAAGTCGTTCTCAACGATATTAACCTCAATATTTTTCCCGGCCAGATCATCGGGTATATAGGCCCTAATGGCGCCGGGAAATCTACCACAGTAAAAATCCTTACCGGCATTATCCAGGATTATACCGGGGATGTTATTGTTTTCGATAAAGACCTGCGCAGCAGCATTCTGGAGGTGAAAAGCAAAGTGGGCTATATACCCGAGCTGGCCGAGCTCTACGACCTGCTCACACCCCGTGAATACCTGGCATTTATTGGCAAGCTCTACCATCTGCCCGATGATGTGATTGAAGAACGCAGCCGCAAAATGCTCACCTCCTTCAGCCTGCTGGACAACATTGATCAGCGCATGGACAGTTTCTCAAAGGGTATGAAGCAGAAGGTGCTCATAACCTCAGGGCTACTCCACAACCCTACTATCGTTATCATGGACGAGCCACTTTCCGGCCTGGATGCCAACGCAGTGATCCTGGTTAAGGAACTGCTGCAAGCGCTCAAAGCCGAGGGTAAAACCATCTTCTACTGCTCGCATATGATGGATGTAGTAGAGAAAGTATCTGACCGCATAGTGCTCATCAATAATGGTACCATAATTGCCGATGGCACCTTTGAAGAACTGCGCCAGGGTGGTTCCGACTCGCTCGAACAGATTTTCTCCCGGCTCACCTCCAGCGGCAACCAGGTACAAAATGCCGATGACCTGGCTGCGGCTATGAATGACAGAAGCAGTTAGCAGTTTAAATAGTTTACAATTTGCACAGCACTGTATACCTGGACAAATAACTTCAGACTAAATACCTTAGACTAAATACCTTAGACTAAATACTTCAAAAACAATGAACAAATTCCTTTTATACCTGGTAATGCTTCCTTCGTTTCTTTGGCGGAGTATGGGTGCCGATACCGAACAGCTCAAAGCCATTCTTGGCCTCAGGCTTACCCTCGATGACCGCAAGCCTATCGCCATTGGCCGCCAGCCAGGCAAGAAGGGCAAAATGAAGTACAGCTCATTGCTCAGCGCCTTTATCTTCCTCATCATGGGCGGGGTTTATATGCTGCCGCTTACAGTTATTGAAGACCGCATTTTCTCCCTTACCTTCTTTTTCTCCATGCTGCTGGCTATTATCACCTTTATGCTCATCACCGACTTTTCCAGCATATTGTTCGATTCGCGAGATAAATATATCCTCTTTCCCCGCCCGGTCAGCGACCGCACCATTGTTCTCTCGCGCATGCTGCATATATTCATTTACCTGGTGCGTGTAGTTATTCCATTAGCCTTGCCCGGCTGGATCGTCCTAGGCGTTATGGACGGCTGGAAATCGGCCTGCTTGTTCGTTCTACCTCTGCTGCTGCTCGTGTTTTTTGTTTTGTTCCTGGTCAATGGTTTTTATCTGCTGGTATTAAGGCTGGCAAAGCCCGAAAGATTCAAGGACGTTATCAACTACTTCCAGGTATTTACCTCCATCATCTTTTTTGCCAGCGTATACCTGCTACCCCGCCTTTTCGACCGAAAAAACCCGCAGGATTTCAATATCCTGCTCTATCCCTGGGTGCGCTACTCCCCTACCTACTGGCTTGCCTCCTGCTGGTCATGGATCGGGTTCCCAGTTACCCTCAAGGGTACAGCCACCTTCAGTGCTCTGGCAGTTGTCGTGCCACTGGCATGCATGTACCTGCTGGTAAAGGTACTAGCGCCTCAGTTTTCCCGCCGCATAGCCGGCATAGATACCATGGACTCCGGCGGCTATAACCCTCCCGTAAATGGCGTCCGGCGTAAAGCCCCCGGTAAGTTTTACCATAAACTGGCCTACGCTTTCAACAGCAGTGATGATGCCCGTGCCGGCTTTATGATCGCCTGGCTGCAGTCATCGCGCAGCCGCACCTTCCGAATGCGGGTCTACCCTTCCTTTGCCTTTATACCCATTTACTTCGTTTATGTACTTACTATGAATCATCAGTCCATCACCGATGTATTCCACCACCTGCCCGATCAACCTGTTCATCTTTTCCTGCTCTATTTTTCATCGTTCGTTATGATCTCGGCGAGCAGCTACCTGGCTATGAGCGATCAGTACAAGGCAGCCTGGGTCTATTATGCCGCCCCGGTAGCAGTGCCCGGCAAAATAATGATCGGCGCCTTCAAAGCCCTTTGGGTTAAGTTTTTCCTGCCGTTTTTCCTGGTGCTCTCCCTATTCGTAATGTATGTATGGGGCCCTTCATCTATCTCAGATATCATACTAGCACTGGTAAATGCCACACTGTTTGTCGGCGCCATGGCCCGAATCAATCTCAAGCATCTGCCGTTCTCCATCATTGAGCAAACCAAGCAGGGTGCAGGCCGGGTGCTCAAGTCCCTGCTGTCCATGTGTTTTATAGGCATACTTGGCTTTGGGCACTATATGTGCATTCACCTGCTCTGGCTCAAGCTCCTGTTCCTCGTGCTCTCCTGCATCCTGCTCTGGCTCGTGTGGACCAGCTATGCCGAAACCAGCTGGGAGAATATGATTAAGGGGGAAGAGCAGTAAAAATAAAATACACAATTTAATGTTGATTTGTAATAGATTATCACTCTAAAATTTCCACTTTTTTCCCTGCAATACCATGCCGGAGGGGTTTATTTCGTATTAATGCCAATTCATTCCTATTAACTTAAGTGTGGCCCTGCGGTATTTCGCCCCTTCAGGGCTTGTCCCGCTGTATTTTTTGTTCCGTGGGCTTCACCCACGGCTATTTTATTTCACTCTTTCAGAGCTTGTATTCTATACTTGCAGCTGAGGCTTCATCCCAACTTTTAACTAAGTGTCGCGACAAGCGTACTTTGTTCTGTAAGCAACAATTTTGGCTAAAGCCCAATAAATACTAGCTCTACCCCGACCTAAAAGTCGGGGCTACTGAAGAAGCGATATAATACTTTAGACTTCATCAGGAATGTCCTGCGGTATTTCGCCCCTTCAGGGCTTGTCACGCTGTATTTTTTGTTCCGTGGGCTTCACCCACGGCTATTTTATTTCACTCTTTCAGAGCTTGTATTCTATACTTGCAGCTG
>CAILLK010000073.1 GCA_903835005.1 uncultured Bacteroidota bacterium
ATATGTACTCGACAGTTTTGGTAACCCAGTTCCGATCGGTATTGCGGGGGAATTGTATCTGGGAGGAGCAGGCATAGCCAGAGGTTACCTGAACAGACCGGAACTAACTTTAGAACGGTTTGTGACTGATCCTTTTGTAGAAGATGCCTCCAGACATAATGGTTTTAACAGGCTGTATAAGACAGGTGACATTGTTCGCTGGACACCTGATGGTAACCTCGATTATATCGGCAGAAATGATAATCAGGTTAAGATCCGGGGGGTCAGAATTGAGTTGGGCGAGATTGAATATGCTCTCCTTCAGATTCCCGGAATAATACATAGTTGCGTCCTGGTAAAAGAAAGAAAAACAGATTCAGGTGTTTCAAAATATATCGCAGCATATTATGTTTTAGGTGATGAAGTGTCGGGGCCTTCTGAAGCTGATATTCAGTTTAATTTGTCCACTGTTCTCCCGGAATATATGGTACCGGCTGTGTTCATTCCAATTGAATCCATGCCACTTACCATAAATGGAAAGTTAGACAGATCTGCCTTGCCGGAACCAGGTATCAGACAAATGCAATCTGAATTTCAGGCGCCTTCTGGCGATGTGGAAATACTGTTGTCGCGCATATTTCAGGATGTTCTTGGTTTGGAATGTGTTGGTGCTGGTGATGATTTCTTCAGAATTGGTGGCGATTCTATTTTGAGTATTCAGGTATCCGGTAGGATTAGACAAGCAGGTTTCAATATACAGGTTCGGGATATTTTTGAGTATAGAACAATTCGAAATATTGCAGTACAGCTTATAAGCAGAACTTCAGATTCAATTATTAAAACAGAACAGGGGGTCTTAACTGGTACATTCGGATTACTTCCCGTTCAGCAATGGTTTACAGAGCAGGTAGAAACAGGTGCTATGGGGGCACCGGATCATTGGAATCAAAGTTTCCTGATTAAAGTGCCTGTATTAGACATGCTTAAACTGAAGCTGGCACTTGATGCTTTGATGGAATATCACGATGTTTTGCGCATAAGGTTTAGAAGAGAGTCATCTGATCTTCAGGATGGTTTAAGCTGGGAACAGGAATATAAACCAGTAATGGGGGCTTGTCCATTTAAGATGCTTGATATAAGTGAATATGTTGCTGAAGAAGTGCAACATATACTTACAGGCTGGCAATCTGGTTTCCATCTGGAAAGCGGACCTCTCTTTCAGATAGGTTATTTGCATGGTTATAAAGACGGAAGCGCCAGGCTCTTTCTTGCATTGCACCATCTTATTGTTGACTCAGTGAGCTGGCGTATCCTGACTGAAGATATCATGATGCTGTATGCAGGCAAAGAACTTCCCTCCAAAGGTAGCAGTTATCGTCAGTGGGTTACTTCAGTTCGCAACTATGCACTTCGCAACCCGGCTGAGAGAACTTACTGGAAGGGTCAGATAAAAAATATTCCGAAGGAGCCACTTGCCGGACTCAGGGAAGAACCCACTGCTGCTTTTTTGGAGATAGACAGGGATATTACAAAATCACTTTTGCAGGAAGCGTCAAAGGCGCATCAGACAGAGATAAACGATCTGCTCCTAACTGCTCTGGCGTATGCACTTAAAGACATTAATGGTCAGGATGTACAGTGTATAATGCTAGAAGGTCATGGAAGGGAAGATATTGACCCGGCCATGGATACAAGCCATACTGTTGGATGGTTTACTACAATGTTTCCGGTAAAGCTGGAACTTCAGGATAGCCTTAAGATGAGTATAGAATTCATTAAAGAAAGTATCAGGAACATACCGTCCAAAGGAATAGGTTTCGGAATATTTGCAGCCCAGTCAGGTTCCGGTTTTACATTTGGAGACCTGCCGGCGATCAGCTTTAATTATCTGGGCCAGCTTGATGCTGCAGAGGGATACTGGCAGATATTGCCAGGTGGCAGTGGTAATAGTTCAAGCCCGCTCAACAAGGACAGAAACTATATCAATATCAATGGCATGGTCCAAAATGGCGAGCTGATGTTCAGTGTGGTTACCCGGTTAGGTTCAGAAAAGACTGATCGGCTTGCTGAGGCGCTTAAAGAAAATCTTATACATATCGTCAGCTATTGTGAAGAACATTACCTCCTTAACGGCCCAGGCTTCACACCAAGTGATTTCAAAGATTTCATTCCATATGAAATTATTAACGGCCACCTTGAGGAAGATCCGGTTTTTATTTTACCACCAGGCGGCGGTGGTGCAGAATCTTATTATGACAATATTGTGCCTGGCCTGAAGAACAGGAAAATTGTTCTGTTCAACAATTACTTTTATTACTTAAGGAAAAAGAAGATAAACATCGATGATTATACTATAGAACACCTTTCTATGTACTACAGACTGTTGGTACGTAGTTTACAACCAGAAGGTAAATACACCATTCTTGGATGGAGTTTTGGGGGCTTGCTGGCTTTTGAAATTGCTATGCAACTGACAAAAGAAGGTGCTGAAATAAATAAGCTCATACTGCTTGATAGTTTCTTCAGTTTAAGGGATGCAGACCGCTATCTACCTGAGGAGTATGTTGAACTAACAAGGAAGACTTTAAATTACAGATACGAAAAGCAATTTACTTCTGTAGGATTTGAAATTGTATTGTTCAAGGCAAGAAAGGAATTTCATGATATAGATGTGATTGCGGATATAGAAGTAAGTGAAAAAGAAATATTTAAGGGATATGTTAAACATTACCTTGAAACTGAGTATAACGGTATTGATAAACTTTTTGTTAATGGCTTAAATCAGGTAAAGGACCATATTGTGGTCGTAGACGTTGAAACACACCATAATAATGTTCCTTATGCCATCGCGGGTGATATAATTAATTATGTGTGAAGCAAAACAGATAGGTTGATCGGAATCAGGATTCATGAAATATTAATGCCATAGTAACAGATCTTTTTATCCTGTTATGATGGTTTATGGATTATCTTTATTCTTTAAAATTTTTTTGTAATGAAGAATAAATTCCTTTTGGTAGCTGCTATCGCAATTATAGGTGTGGCCGCACTGAGTTATTTCTGTTTGCCTGTGTTGTGGCTCTATGTAATAGTCATGCCGCTTTTCCTAATTGGTATACTGGATATGTACCAGGCACACCATAGTATTTTACGGAATTTCCCTGTGCTTGGCCATATACGGTTCATTATGGAAAAAATCAGGCCCGAGATTTACCAGTATTTTGTAGAAAGCGATAAAGACGGAGCACCTTTCAACCGGCTTACCCGCAGCCAAATTTACCGTAGGGCCAAGAAGCTGGATGATACCACCCCCTTCGGTACCCAACTCGATGTCTATGCTCCGGGCTACGAATGGCTGAGCCATAGTATAGCTCCTTTTGGTCATACTGAGCTGAATTTCGATCCCAGGGTAAAAGTGGGAGGTCCAGATTGTAAGCAACCTTATTCCGCAAGTATTTTCAATATATCAGCTATGAGTTTCGGTTCCCTGAGTCAGAATGCCATACTGGCATTGAATGGTGGCGCTAAACTCAGCAACTTTGCCCACAATACAGGTGAAGGTGGCCTGAGTGATTATCACCTGCAGCCGGGTGGTGATATCATATGGCAGATAGGAACCGGTTATTTCAGTTGCCGTAACCAGGATGGCTCATTCAGTCCGGCAGCTTTTGCCGAGCGGGCGGTATTGCCTCAGGTGAAGATGATTGAGATCAAACTCTCTCAAGGAGCTAAGCCGGGCCATGGAGGTATTTTACCTGCTGCAAAGGTAACATCCGAGATAGCACGTATACGCCTGGTAGCAATGGGCCAGGATGTACTCTCGCCACCCGGCCATACTGCATTTTCAACTCCCTTTGAAATGGTAGACTTTATTCAGAAACTCAGGGACCTTTCGGGTGGTAAACCTGTTGGTTTTAAAATATGTATAGGGCACCGTAGTGAGTTTATAGCTATCTGCAAGGCAATGGTAAGTAAGAGCATATATGCCGATTTCATAACAGTGGATGGCGGCGAAGGAGGTACGGGTGCAGCTCCAATGGAATTTACTGATTCGGTCGGTATGCCGCTTCGCGATGCACTGGCCTTTGTATATGATGTTTTGAAGGGTTTTGGAATAAAAAAGCATATTAAAATCATTGCTTCAGGCAAGGTAACTTCCGGTTTTGAGATGGTGAAGCATTTTGCTATGGGTGCAGATATGTGCAACAGTGCAAGGGGCATGATGATGGCGCTGGGTTGTATTCAGGCACTGCAGTGCAATACCAATACCTGCCCTACAGGTGTGGCCACACAGGATAAGGACCTGATGCGCGGCCTCGTGGTGAGCGACAAAAAAACGAGGGTCGCCAACTTCCACAACGAAACAGTGAAGAGCGCTGTTGAAATGATGGGTGCAGCCGGGCTTAAAGGCCCAGACGACCTTCACAGATGGCATATTCACCGCAGGGTATCTCAGAATACCATTGAAACCTATTCAGATACGTATCCTTATATCCCTACCGGCAGCCTGCTTCAGGAGCCTTATCCCGAAAAATACCAGTTTCATATGCATATAAGCCGGGCCGATACTTTTATACCTGATTATAGTATGATGCTTAATTGATAATGATAGCTGTTAATAGGTGAAGAAAACAGTATAAAAATCGGGTAATCAGAATTATTCTGAATTATTTTGTTCACTTCAATTATTTCCCATACCTTTGCACTCCCTTGAAAAAGGGGGTAAATAAGAATTAATATGAAACGTACATATCAACCGCACCGCCGCAGCCGCAAATCAGTTCATGGGTTCCGCAAGCGTATGGAATCTGCCAACGGCCGTAAAGTACTGGCATCGCGCCGCGCCAAAGGTCGTCATAAACTGACCGTATCTGACGAACGCCGCCTGAAGTAAACATCAATATCAATGGCCATTCGTTATACTTTCAAGGTATATGAGCGGCTCAAGCGAGAGCAGCATATTTCTACGCTTTTCCACTCAGGGAAAGCGTTTTCTGTTTTTCCGGTAAGATTCATTTATCTGCTGCTTCCCCGCACGAATGCAGATAATGCTCCGGTAATGACAGGTTTTTCTGTGCCCAAAAAAAAATTCCGCAGTTCTGTTCACAGGCATCGTATACGCAGGCTTTTGGCTGAAGCATGGCGGCTCAATAAGCACCTTCTTTATGCAAATGTAGCAGCGGAAAAGCAACTACACTTATTCCTTATCTTTACAGATGTTAAAATGCCTGAGTACGAAACGGTTTCAACGGCTGTAACAAAGGGAATCAATAATTTATCAGAAACCATACTAAAGGCCGGCAATAAAACCATTGAGTAAAATCTTCTCTATATTATTACTGGGCCTCATCCGGTTTTACCAGGGTGCCATCTCTCCATTTTTGGGAGCCCGTTGCCGGTTCACACCCACTTGCAGCGCCTACGGCATGGAAGCGATAAAAAAGTACGGCCCATTCAAGGGAGGCTGGCTAACCTTGAAACGATTTGGCTCGTGCCACCCGTGGGGCAGGCATGGTTATGATCCGGTGCCATAATCTTTAATAACATAATACGAAAGGAGGATAAATGCCTCTTAAATACTTCTTGGAATATCTGTAATTAGAAATCTTTCTACAAATTGTAAAATTATCTTAAAATAATATTAATTTCGGCTTAAAATAGGGTAGCATGATAAAAACACGTTTACTTATAGCTTTAACCTTTTTGGCATTTGGGTTTTCTGCAAGTGCGCAAAATGATATTATTGAAACAATTGCTGGTACTTCCGGATTTTGCTTTTCTGGTTGCTGGGCAGGTGATGGTAGCCCCGCCAGTGCTTCAGGTACTGTGAAAATGAGTTCCCCCTATATGATAGCAATGACATCTTCGGGCGATCTATATATTGCCGACAACGGGAATGATTGCATTCGTAAGATAACTGCTGCAACAGGTATCATATCAACCATTGCAGGAACCGGAACATCGGGTGGTTTCTCAGGAGACGGCGGGCAGGCCACAGCAGCCAAATTAGGTGCAGCCGGTGGGCCAAATCCAGGTGTTGTTGGTATAACAGTAGATGCCGCTGGTAACAACCTGTATATTTGTGATGGATCAAATAACCGTATCCGCCAGGTGGTACTTTCTACCGGTATCATTAATACTATTGCCGGGAATGGTACTGCAGGTTTTGGCGGTGATGGCGGACCTGCTACAGCTGCTACCTGTGAACTTAGTGCGCCAAGGGGTATCGCTGTGGATGCTTTAGGAGACCTTTATTTTTCGGATGCCGGCACTAACCGGATTCGTTTTATTTCTGGAGTTTCTGGTGCAATTGTTACTATAGCAGGCAATGGAACTGCTGGATATTTGGCTGATGGTGTTGCTGCTACAAGTACAGAAATTAATAATCCACGTGGTATTTGTGTAGATGGTTCTGGCAATGTTTATTTTGCCGATTATAGCAACAACAGGGTAAGAAAGATTGCCGTTGGTACAGACATAATTACAACTGTTGCGGGCAACGGCACTGCAGGATTTACAGGCGATGGTGGCCTGGCCTCTGCCGCTACATGTGAGCTTAAGGGGCCTACTGATGTGCGTCTTGACGCAGCTGGTAATCTGTATATCGTGGATAATGGCAATAACCGCATAAGGATGGTTAATACATCAGGCATCATATCAACTATAGCAGGTTCAGCATCTGCTGCAGGTTGGGCAGGTGATGGCAGCCTTGCTACAGTAGCAGCAGTTAAAATGAATGCTCCCTCATCAATTGCAGTAGATGCTTCAGGGAGGTTTTATTACATTTCAGACCGTTCGAACAATTTAATCAGAGAAGTAAAACCAAACAGTATACCCTATTTCACAGGTGGAACAAGACAGTCAATAACCATGTGTGAAAATGCTACCGGCGACAGCTTAAAAACCTTGCTGGCCGTTATTGATTCAGATCAGAAGCAAACCCTTACCTGGAGCGGAGGCGCCTGGACGCCAATCAATGGAACTGTTGGTCTGGCAGGTACCGCTGCTACTACCGGAGGTTCTGTGCAGATAGGAGGCTTATATTATCTGCCCAATGCAGGATATAGCGGCGCGGATAGTTTCACTGTGCAGGTAAGTGATGGTATAAGCACATCCACCGATACTATAATAGTTACAATTAATCCAATACCGGTTGTTGCGCCATTTACGGGTTCGGGTCCGGTATGTGTTGGCGCTTCAATTGTGCTTGGTGAAACAACCACCGGTGGTACATGGAGCGAAAGCACGGGTAATACATCAGTTACAGGGGGCACGGTAAATGGTCTGATTGCGGGGTCCGATGTAATCAGTTATACATTAACTACAGCCTGCGGAACATCAACTGCCTCACTTAATGTTACAGTTATACCTGCACCTGATGCCGGAACCATTCTGGGCTCATCCTCGGTATGTTCAGGAGGCACTACCGTGCTTACTGATGCAGCTACCGGAGGTACCTGGAGCGCAAGTAATGGAAATGCTTCGGTTGCCGGTGGTACAGTTACCGGCATTACTGCAGGTACTTCAGATGTTATCAGCTATGCTGTAACTAATGCTTGTGGTACTGCAACAACTTCAGTTACGGTCAATATCATTACCACAATAGGTGGAGGATCTGTTCTTACTGGCCTGTCTGCAGTATGCCAGGGTTCATCAATTGTTCTCACAAATCCGAATGGTGGAGGCACCTGGAGTGAGAGCACTGGTAATTCCTCTGTAACCGGAGGTACTGTGACCGGTGTTGCTGGGGGTACAGACATAATTACTTATGCATTATCAAATGCCTGCGGTACCAATAATATTACCAAGACCATTACTGTGAATCCGTTACCAAATGCTGGTGTAATAACAGGTCTTAACAATGTTTGCCTGGCGGGCACTTTACCTCTGGCCGATGCTGCTCCGGGCGGTACCTGGAGCGCAAGCAATGCCCATGCTACTGTTTCCGGCACAGGGTTGGTAACCGGTGTTACCGTAGGCGTAGTTGTTATTTCCTATACAGTCAGCAATGGTTGCGGAGCATCGCATGCTACATCCACCGTCAATGTGATATCCTCGCCTTCCGCAGGCACAATAACGGGTTCGGCTACCGTTTGCCAGAGCGGAACATCAGTTCTTACCGATGCTACTATGGGTGGCACCTGGACTTCACTTAATGCGAATGCTACTGTAGCGGGTGGCACTGTAACTGGAGTTACAAGCGGAACTGATGTTATCTCTTATACCGTCAGTACATCATGCGGAACTGCCTATGCTACAAAATCAATTACTATTAATCCGCTACCTGCGCCTGCAGTAATAGGTGGCTTGTCATACGTCTGTCTCGGTGCTACGACCTCTTTGAGCGATGCTACAACAGGAGGTGTGTGGAGTGTGAGCAATACCAATGCATCCATAACAGGATCGGGACTTGTTTCAGGTTTGGTGGCCGGCCAGGATACAATAAACTACAGCGTAACTAATGGTTGCGGAACTACAACAGTTACGGTCAATATGAGCATCAATACAGTTGTAACCCCGGCTATCAGTTTTTCTGCCAGCCCCGGCTTTACTACCTGCCCGTCTACTTCTGTTACCTATACTGCCAACCCTGTAAATGGTGGTGGCGCTCCTGTATACCAGTGGGCTGTTAATGGATCTGTGCTGGGCAGTGGTGCGGCATTTATCTATACGCCGTCCAATGGCGACCATATAAGCTGTAAAATGAGCAGTAGTCTGAGTTGTATCTCCGCTACTGCAGTTTCTGATACTGTAGCGGTGGTTGTAAACCCTTCATTGGTGCCAACTGTACATATTACTGATGGCGTTTATGGAGACACGGTATGCACAGGAAATACAATAACATATACAGCTACTGAAACAAATGGTGGTACTGCACCTACTTACCAATGGAACGTAAATGGTTCGGTTTATTCATTCAGTAATCCGTTTAGTTATGTTCCAGCCAATGGTGATATTGTTACCTGCTTGCTTACCAGTAATTATGTTTGCCCGTTGCCTGCCACTGTAACCAGCAACACCATTACAATGACAGTAAACACCACTGAAACCCCAACTGTAAATATTACAGTAGCGCCGGGCAGCACAATTTGTGAAGGAGGAACAGCCACTTTCACTGCTCATTCACTTTATGGTGGACCAGCACCTTTCTTCAGGTGGAGTAAAAATGGTGTGAATGTGGCAACCGGGCCGGAATACATTTATATTCCATCCAATGGCGATGTTGTTTACGCTATGCTCTCCAGCAGCGCTACCTGCAGCTTGCTGGATTCTGTATTCAGTAATAATATTACGATGGCTGTGCTTGTACCATCGGTCATTGCTATTAGTATTAGCTCTTCACCAGGTAATACGGTTTCGGTTCATCAGGATGATACACTGACTGCCGTAGTTACCGGCACTTTAAGCCCTAATTATCAATGGTTCGTAAATGGCGGTGCTGTTTCCGGTGCCACAAACAGCACGTATATTGTAAACAGCAGCCTGGCAGGCACTGAATTGGTAAATTGTGTTTCAGGCGGTGGTGATGCCTGTTCCAATATTGCTATCAGTAATGTTATTTCTGTCAGTATCAGTGATGTAGGTGTGCAAATGATCAATTCAAAACAAAACGAACTTACACTTGCCCCTAATCCTAATAAAGGCTTCTTTACCTTGAATCTGCAATCGTTTACAGATGAACCTGTAGATGTGATAGTAACCAATACTGTAGGTGAAAAAGTTCTGGAAACCGCCACCACAACCAATAAGGTAACAGATATTAAAATCAGTCAGCCTGCCGGTATTTACTTTCTGACGGCAAGAACAGCCAACAGCCGGAATGTAGTTAAGGTTGTTGTAGAATAGAGATAGTTGCTGATTAAGTTATCAGTCAGAAAATGTTATCCTGTATTGGAGCCTGGTCTCTAATACAGGATATTTTATTAATAGTTTTTTATACCTTGTTACCCTAATTATTAATTATGGCCGACCGGAGGAAATTTCTTAAGCTTTCATTACTCACATCAGCCGCTGTTATGGCCGGCCAGCGATTGTTTGGAAAAACAGATCCGGTTACTGAATACAAATATCCATTGGTAAAAGATAACCCGATTGTAATCTCTACATGGGACTTCGGCAAGGAAGCCAACAGCGCAGCCTGGACCATTCTGGGCAAAGGTGGCAGGGCGCTGGATGCTGTAGAGAAAGGCGTTATGGTGCCTGAGGCCGATCCAAACAATCAATCAGTAGGCCTTGGTGGCAGGCCCGACAGGGACGGCCGTGTGACACTGGATGCATGTATAATGGACGAGAACTACAAGTGCGGATCAGTGGCCTGCCTGGAGCATGTGGTACATGCCATATCGGTAGCCCGTATGGTTATGGAAAAGACACCACATGTAATGTTGGTTGGCGACGGCGCTTTACAATTCGCACTTGAAAATGGATTTAAGAAAGAAAACCTGCTTACAGATAAAAGTGAAAAAGAATGGAAGGAATGGCTCAAGACTTCGAAATATAAACCGGTAAAGAATATCGAAAATATATTACCCGGCAGTGCCAAAAACCATGATACCATTGGTATGGTGGCGCTTGATGCCAGCGGTAATATGAGCGGCGCCTGCACCACCAGTGGCATGGCTTATAAGCTTCATGGCCGGGTAGGTGATTCACCAATCATAGGGGCCGGGCTGTATGTAGATAATGAGGTAGGTGCAGCTACAAGCACGGGTGTGGGTGAAGAAGTGATAAGGATAGTAGGTTCACACCTTGTAGTGGAATTAATGCGCCAGGGTATGGACCCTGAAACTGCCTGCAAAAAGGCAGTGGAGCGCATAGTGACCCGCAATCCGGCAGCAGCTAAAGAAGTGCAGGTAGGTTTCCTTGCTCTGAATAAGAAAGGTGAGTATGGCGCCTATGCATTACAGGAAGGGTTCTCCTATGCGGTAAAAAACGGTACTACCGAAGATGTTTTTCATGCCAAGGCGATTTATACCAGATAGGAGATCTTCAAAACGATGATTTAAATTCTCTAACGTACTTCTGAATACTATACCAATGATCTTAGAAGTTTGTGCTTTCAATATACAATCTTGCCTGATAGCCGATAAAGCCGGGGCTGCCAGAGTAGAACTCTGTGCCGATCCGCTGGAGGGAGGTACTACACCCAGTTATGGCCTGATACAATATGCACTGGCGCATACGCATATCCCGGTCTGGCCAATGATTCGGCCCAGAGGTGGTTCTTATGTTTTCGACGATGCCGAAATGGCAATAATTCTAAAAGACATTCTGGTTTGTCGCGAACTGGGGTGCCCCGGCATCGTTACAGGTGTGCAACTTGCCAACGGAAAGATTGATACTGTTCAAATGAAGCATATTGTGGACATTGCTTACCCGATGATGGTAAGCTGCCACAAAGTATTTGATGAAACACCCGATGCCTTTGAGGCGCTTGATGGCCTTATTGATGCTGGATGTGTGAGGGTGCTTACATCCGGACTGCAAAAAACAGCTCTTGAGGGCGCACATCTTCTTGCAAAGTTGGTTAAGCATTCAGCAGGCCGCATTACCATAATGCCTGGTGGAACTGTCAGGTCTAATAATATAGCCTCTCTGGCCCGTGTTACCGGGGCTCAGGAATTTCATAGTTCCGGGGTTATTTCGCGCGGACTCGTTAATTTTTCTGATGAGGCTGAAGTGCGGCAGATGGTTGCAGCATTACAGGCTGTTTGAATTTCCTTTCAAGGCTATCTATTTATCTGATCAGGGAAAGGTCACCTTTCAGCAAGCGTTTATTTCCGCCCAATGTATAGTTCAGCATATAAAAGTATACACCTACATCCTGTTTTATACCGTTAAAAGTACCATCCCAACCCGCAGTCTTATCTTGTGTGAAAAAGACTCTTTGCCCCCACCGGTTATAAATACTCAGTGAAAAACCGGTAATAAACCCTAGGCTGCCCACTGCCCTTGCAATATCATTCAGGCCGTCGCCGTTAGGAGTAAATCCGGAAGGGAAGAATAAATCGCATGGCAGGAAAGTTACATTTATTGTATCGCTGGCTGTACCACATTGCTCGGGTACCGTTACCCAATAAATACCCGTATTTTCAACAGTTATTGTAGATCCCTGCTGTTTGGTATTCCAGATGGCCTGATTGTTATTTGCATTGAGCACATAAGAGTCGCCTGTGCATACTGTAGTATCGGGGCCTAGTGATACATTGCCTGTGTTGGAGCCGTTGAGTACAACTTCGGTTGAAGTTTTTTTGCAGCCATTTATAGTCACGGTCAGCGAATAGGTGCCAGCCGTAGCAATTTTTATGGAAGAGTCTGTACTTCCGGTACTCCACAAGTAGGTAGCCCCATGTGGTTCTGGCGAGCCAATTGTAAGCGTTTGCCCGGGGCACAGGAATTTTTCAGGTAAGGTGATTATAGGGTCTGGTACAAAGGTCACCATAATAGTATCCGAGCCGGTGCAGCCTCCCTCAGTGATACATAGCCAGTACTTCCCTGAGGATAATGGGTAGATAGCGTTACCGGTGCTTCCGTTGCTCCATAAATAGCTCGCTGCTGCAAAGGTACCTGATGGCTTTAAGGTATCAGGATTGCCGGCACAAAGTGATTGATCTGGCCCGAGGTTGACAGATGGTAATGGTTTCACGGCTACCTGAATTGTATCTCTGGATATACAGGATCCGTTCATAACTTTTACCCAATAAGTACCCGGAGTATTTACGACTATTGACGGACCTGTGCTGCCTGTATTCCAGGTAAGTACAGATCCTGCTGGAACAGAAGGGCTTAGTGTAATACTCTGGCCGGCACATATAGAGGTATCATCACCCAGGTTTACAGGCAATGCCGAATTGAAGACATGTACGGTATCCGTCCGTATATTGCAGCCTGCCGACATGGTTCTCACCCAATAGGTTCCTCCGGTATCTGTGATAATAGAGGCTGTAGTATCTGCATTACTCCACAAAAAAGGACCGGCGGCAGGAGCAAAGAGTGTGACAGGGGAGCCATTGCAAACTACAGTATCCCTGGAGGTAGTTGTTTCTGATATTGAAAGTGTTACTCTTCTGACCCGGTTATTACCCTGGTCGGCAAAAAGTATATTCCCTGCATTATCTATTGCAATTCCTGTAGGCCGGTATATTAAAGCCGCAGTTGCAGGGCCGCCGTCTCCACCAAAACCAGGAGCGCCGGTACCCGCAATGGTAGTAATGATTCCTGCCGAGCTTATCTTACGCACACAATTATTACCATAATCTGGAAAGTAAATATTACCACAGTCATCTATGGTAAGATATACGGGAGTATTTAAAGTGGCAATTGTGGCTGGCCCGCCATCTCCTGTGTAGCTGCCTGTGAATCCTCCGGGTGTTGTGCCGGTGACACCGCTTCCGGCAATCGTAGTGATTATGCCTGCAGTATTTATTTTCCTGATTCTGTTATTCTCATCATCTGTGATATACAGGTTGCCCATGTGATCAAATACCATGCCGGTTGGCCAGCTAAGTTCAGCATCAGTAGCTGGCCCGCCATCGCCGCTGAATCCTGCCATGCCCGTGCCTGCTATGGTAGTAATGATACCTGCTAAATCCACTTTACGGATACGGTTATTGTAGGAATCGGCGATATAGATATTGCCTGAGTAATCCTGAGCAACACCATATTCATCATACATTTTTGCTGCAACTGCCGGTCCGCCATCACCGCCAAATCCTGCTAAAGCTGATCCGGCAAATGTCGAAATAATACCGGCTCCGTTTACCTTTCTTACCCTGCTGTTGGGCCCATCGGCTATATACATATTCCACGAGAGGTCAAAACACATGCCATTAAGTACTTGCATGGTTGCATTTGTTGCAGGCCCGCCATCACCACTGAACCCCGGTGTACCGGTTCCTGCAAAAGTTGTAATTATTCCTGCTGGGCTTACTTTCCTTACCCTTTGATTGAGCCTGTCTGTAAAAAACAGGTTGCCTGTCGGGTCTGTTCTCAGATCAAAAGGTGTACATCCGGCCATTGTCGCCGGGCCGCCATCACCGCTATACGCTCCAACACCAGTACCGGCTATAGTAGTAATAATCTGTGCGCAGGATTTATCGGGTATAGATCCAATAAGAAACCCTATGACAAAAAGAAAATTTACTAGCTTCATAATTTTCGTTTTTAGTTATAACGAATATATTATTGAGATTAGTGGCTAAAGGGGGGAATGGAAGAATAGTTAACTGTTTCATCCTTTCGTTAAATCAAATTTATGAAAAAAATTTATTTTACCAGCACGATTTCAAATAAAATTTAATTGATGCACTGCTTTGATTTACCGGAATCTGTTGCTGCAAAAACAATTCACTATAAGGCATAAACAAATCCCAATGTCTTATTGGTAAACCGGATCTCATCCATGATGCGAAACCACTTGCTGTTATCCAACTGGTGGGCGGAGAACATAAAATTATCGAACAGCAGCAGGAAGACGCCCTGAATGACAATTGCTTTGCCAAATCCCCCATACATGGCCCGATCTGTTTTTGTGAGCTTTGAGTTTTGAGAATAGCTTGCTAATCCCACCCCGATGCCAATGTATACCACATCCAGCCCAGCATTAATCAGATACAATCTTTTATTGGCTTTGTAGTTTCTGTAAGAACCTTCATAACCCAGGTTGGCGGCCAATTCTCGTCTTATATTAAGCAGGCTCAGCGCAGCTATTCCAGTATTCACTACACCCCAGGCCATATTCATTTCACTGAAGTATTTTGTTTCGCTCTGGTTAGTAGTGAAATAACCGATACCACCGGCAGCAATATTGCCCAGTCCCCAGGCCCCCAACACCTTCATGCCGGTTTTATTGATCCTGCATTTATGCACATTATATGCGCTTACAGTGTCTTTAAATGAAATTTGCTGGGCAAGTGCTGCTCCAGATGCTGTAAGAAAGTAAAGACAAAGTATAAGGTACCTGGTTTTCAGAAGTAAAATTTTAATGTAAATCTAAACTAAAAATCAAATCTTGCCGGCTACGCCACCTTCGTTATCTTCAGCATATTGGTAGGCATGTGCTCATGAATGGGAGTGCTTCCCGTATTTACAGCCACATCACCCTTTTTCAACAGGCCTTTATCTTTAAGGAAATTGACCTGGTCTGATATTATGCCGTCAAGACTTTCTTCCTTATCGTAGTAAAATGCTTTTACGCCCCAGCTAAGGCTCAACTGGTTCACCAGTTTTTTTGTTTTGGTAAATACATAAAGAGGCGACTGCGGCCGGTAGCTGGATAACATAAAACCGGTATAGCCCGATTGGGTCATCCCTATCAGGGCATTGGCATTAATTTCCTTGGCAATCAGGCAGGCGTTATAGCAAAGCGCATCGCTCAGAAACGAGGGAGAGTGCGGTTGCGGATTCAGGTTGCGGTTATATACAATGGCTTCTTTTTCTACCTCATTGATAATACTCACCATTGTTTTTATCACCAGTTCGGGGTACTGGCCCATAGCTGTTTCTCCGCTCAGCATTACAGCATCGGCACCTTCCAGCACGGCATTTGCCACGTCGGTTATTTCACTGCGGTTCGGACGGGTTCGGTCTATCATACTCTCCATCATCTGTGTAGCAATTATCACAGGTTTGGCACGGTGTATACATTTGCTCACTATGGTTTTCTGAATCATTGGCACCTGCTCAAGCGGCAGTTCTACGCCAAGGTCGCCACGGGCCACCATCACTGCATCCGAAGCCAGTATCACTTCTCTAAGTTGTTTCAGCGCTTCCGGTTTTTCAATTTTCGAAATGATCTTGGCGCCGCTGTTTTTGCTCTTCAGTATTTCCCGGAGCTGTGTTACATCTTCAGGGCAACGCACAAATGACAAGGCTACCCAGTCTATATCCTGGCTGATAATGAAATCAAGGTCGAAAAGATCTTTTTCAGATAATGATGGCAAAGAAATTTTGGTATCGGGCAGGTTTACACCTTTTTTTGAAGAAAGAATTCCAGGCGAAAGTACTTCAACTTTTACTCGGTTATCGGTAAGAATTTCTTTTACCATCACCTCTATTTTGCCATCATCGAGCAATATCTTTTCACCCACCCTTACATCATTATGAAAGTTGGGGTAAGAAAGATAGATATGCTCCAGGGTACCTGTACAGGGATCGTTTGTAAAATAAAATTCATCACCTTTTTTCAGGTCAAGTGCATTATCTTTTATCTCACCTACCCGTAGTTTTGGTCCTTGAAGGTCGCAGAGAATGGCAATGTTCAGCCCCTGGTCGGTGTTGATCTGCTTTATATGGTCCATCACCAGCTTGTGCTGGTCATGAGTGCCATGCGAGAAATTGAGGCGAAACACATTAACCCCGGCTGTAACAAGTGACAGCAATTTATCGTAAGTATTGCAGGCCGGGCCTACTGTTGCTACTATTTTTGTTTTATGCGACATACAATTTTCCTGCATGGTGTAAATTTCCTAATTCTTTGCTGCCTGTACTTTAAATACAGATTAAGAATGTACTAAGAAATTTTTCTTCATGCCCTGCAAATATAAGAATAATGCTTGCGCTAAGGTAATGTGGTCTTTATATGCCGCCTTATCTTTATTATGGCAAACAGGTGCAGAAATACAGCCAGCGGCATAAAAAAGCCGGCAAGATAGGTGAAAGGAAAATTACCAAACCCAGCACTTAGAATACTTTGAGGCCTGCCCCATAAAGCAGGAAAATAAGCAGTGCTTATCAACGTAAAAACAACCATAGCCAGAGATAGTAAACCACAGAAATTCCAGATAAGGTAATTGATGTTAGAGCCTTTTTTATTGAACCTGACCGACCAGGCTACCAGGGGTGCCGTAAGTCCGAAAATGATATCAAAATTATTGCCTCTGAATGTGGCCTCTTTGGGTAGTATGCCTTCATTATAGCACCAATAAATAAGCAGTTCAACTATAATCCGGAAACTCTGGAACAAAATAATCCAATGGAGCGGAGTCGCCTCAATAATGATTCTGAACCTGCCGCGGCCAAAGAACCAGACGATGAACAGAAAGGCAGGGAAAACTAGGAGCAGGGGTATGCGGGGAGGCAAAGTAACTATTGTAAATATACCTGTGAGCGAAAGTCCGGCTATATAGATGAGCCAAACAATTAGTAGTATGCCGGCGTTGCGTACTATCTTTTTTTGATGGGAAGTTTCAGTGTATGCCTTCAACACTATCTGGTTGATACCATAGCAGATGATAGCCACAAGCAAAAAAGTCAGTAAGAGAAAACATTCTTTCAGCATAATAAAGGTTTCTCTTTCTTAACGGGTTAAACCATTTCCTTCAGTTTTTCAATTACCAAATCTATTTCTTCCTTTGAATTATGGCGCGAAAATGAAAAACGGATCGGCACTCTGTCTGCTGCATGGCCGTTATAAATTGCCTTGATTACGTGGCTTACTGAGTTAGCCCCGCTGGTGCAGGCGCTGCCGCCACTCACACAGATTCCAGCCATATCAAGGTTAAACAGGAGCATATCTGAGCGTTCCGTCATAGGGAACGAAACATTAAGCACAGTATAAAGGCTGCTGCCTTCAGTATCACCATTGAAAACAAGATCATTAAAAGTTTCTTTAAGTTTTCCGGTCATATAGGTCTTCAGGTCCTTAATATAAGCACTGTCCTGTTCGTAGCGGGTTGTGGCAAGTTCGAGCGCCTTCGCAAAACCAACTATACCATACAGGTTTTCCGTACCGGCCCTCATATTGCGCTCCTGCGAACCGCCGTTGATGTAGGGTTTGATACTTACATTTTCGTTTACGTACAAAATCCCAACACCTTTCGGGCCATGGAATTTATGACTGGCCCCATTAATAAAATGAACATTCAGTTTTTTAAGATCGAAAGGGTAATGTCCTACTGTCTGTACCGTATCACTGTGAAAAATGGCATTATATTTTTCGCAGAGATCGCCGACTGCCTTAATTTTAAGGAGGTTACCAATTTCATTGTTGGCATGCATCAGGGTTACCACTGTTCGCTCTTTGCTGCCTGCAAGCAATTCTTCCAGGTGTTTAATATCTATATGCCCTTTATCGGTCAGCTTTACTAAACTCAGAGTTGCCTGGCCAGTATGCGCAAGGTATTCCACAGTATGTAGTGTGGCATGGTGTTCAACAGGCGAAGTAATGATATGCCTGCAGCCCAGGTCGCGGATGGCGGCATGCAGCGCCGTATTGGTACTCTCAGTACCACCCGATGTAAAGAAGATTTCGCCAGGGCTGGCATTGAGCGTTTTTGCTACACTTTTGCGTGCCATCTCGATAGCCATTTTCGTTTCCCGGCCATAAGAATAAATGGAGGATGGATTACCAAATTTTTCGGTAAGAAATGGCATCATTGCAGCAAGTACTTCAGGATCAAGAGAAGTGGTTGCAGCATTATCGAAATAAATACGGCTCATTATTTGATTTTGAATAAGCCTGCAAAATTAACCTATTCTTTTGTAATATTTATAGCTGATCAAATCACAAAATTTTTCCAAATAAAGAAACATAATGTTTCATATGTCATTACCCCATTAATTTCTTTTCAGTCTCCAATGCATTAGGGAACAAAATATTGTTCTCCAGGTGTATATGTGTGAACAGATCATTCTGAAACTCTTCCAGTTTCTGAAATGCTACGCGGTAGGTGGTGCATGCATCTTCGGGTGGGGTAAAATTACTGGTCAGGTCTGCAATCCTGAAAAACCGCTCGCCTTCAATGGTGTGCTCCTGTTCCATCATGCCGATAGGGTTCTTCAACTGGCCGAAATAAAATGGTGCAATTGCCGCTCCCGAATTACTGGCAGCAGCAAGTTTCTTAATTGCCGGAAAAAGAATGTTCTCTTCCTTTACCATGTGGTGGGTCAGTTCGTTGGCGCAGCCTTCAAAGAGGTCATAAATCTCCGCCAGTTCGGGGTGGCGCTCACCATGCACTTTATTTATTTTGTGCAGAAAAGCAAGCATAGGCGGTATACTTTCCCTTATATAAGTGTGATGAACCGACTTAATGTGTTCAACCAATGCATCTAAAGCCATCGTCTGGTATGCGTCTTCCGAAATTGGTGTAACTGCTGCTGTTTTCTCAGCCAGTTCAAGTTCTATGGTTGCCATATCCAGGTTCCTTTCCCTGCAAATATCAGCCAGCAATCTGCCACCTTTGCAGCAAAAATCTATACCGTGTTTCCGGAATACTTCAGCGGTCCTGAAGTTATTGGCCACCATCTGCCCTATAGTATTCTGTGTTTTTGTTTCCTGTATAATCGTCATGATTCTTTGTTTTAATTTGGATGTAAAGTTCTATTGATAGTCTTTAGTGAAATATGCGTGCAATCATATTCTGCAAGATTATTCTCAACTAAGTTTTTGACCTGCCTGTTAACAAGGTTTGCATGATTCTAATCATAGTATGATGTGCCACAGATCATAATTTAGTTGCCAGACGATCTATAACTTGCCCTTTTTGTATATGCCGGCAATGATTGACATTGAACTTTTGCAGACTCTTGGTGCAACTTACAAAAAAGTGGATGCAGGAGATGTCATCTTTTTTGAAGGTAACCGCTGCAATTTTTATTACCAGCTTGTAAGTGGTAAAATCCGGTGGGCAAATTTCAACGAAGAAGGAAAAGAATATCTGCATATGGTGGTAGAGCCGGGTGAGTGTTTTGGAGAATTACCGCTGTTTGACGGGGCGCCTTACGCAGCAACTGCTGTTGCAGATGAAGATTCTCTTGTAATAAAATTACATCAATCCACATTTCATCAATTGCTCCAGGAACATCCGGAAATTCATTTTGATTTTTCAAAACTGATGGCCCAACGGCTGAGGTTCAAATTCTTTATGCTTACAGAATTACTGCATAATGAACCTGAAGAACGCATAAAATCACTCATAGCCTACCTCAAAACAAACAACCATAATGTTTGTACAGATTGCGGAAAAATAAAACTCACCCGCCAGCAGATAGCCAATATGACCTGCCTGCGTGTCGAGACGGTTATACGGGCCATGCGGCATATGCATGAGCTGGGCGAGATTTCCATACGGAAAGGCAAAGTATTTATTGGGAATCTTCCTCCGGTAATTGCTCAGAAGAGTGCGAATTAGTAATTTAGCTAAGTATAAGCTTAATTATGACACGCTAAATGAAAAAAATCCTAAGAATACTTTTATTATCAGCCATGTTCTTAAGTAAGGGATACCACGCATTGGCATCGGGGGCCTATTACTCAAACAACAACGGAAATGGAGGTGATTTGATGTTGATTATTTATTTTTTTGTGGGCATTTTAGTCCTTTGTGGTTTAATTAACCTGATAGCATTAATTTCTGCATTGCGACCAGGAAAATCAACTACAGCCAGCTTCTTCATTTATCTGGGAATTATATGCAATCTGTTTATATGCGTAGGTTTGCTACTACTTATGCCAAAGGGAAGTGCCGGTGCTGGAGGTGGTCCCTACCAGATACTGATCATATTAGGTGCATTATCCCTTGATGTGTTTTATTTTTATCGACTGAAGGAGAAGAATAAATAGCCACCATAGGAGAATGGTTCATTGGGAACCCTGTTGATTGCAACTGTCAGCCACCATTCCCGATTATAATAATTCGCAATTACTCCCTATTTTACTCCCAACGTAAATAGTTTATGCAACAAAAAAACACAGCCGCCATACCTGCCGCCAGTTCAGGGGCGCTTTCTACGCTTGTTACCGTGTTCTTTTTTTGGGGCTTTATAGCTGCCGGCAACGGGGTTTTTATACCCTTCTGCAAGCATTACTTTCATCTCGATCAGTTTCAGTCGCAGCTTATAGATTTTGCGTTTTACCTGGCTTACTATATAGGCGCTTTGGTGTTGTATGCCATTGCTACCCTTCTCGGTAGCGATGTGATAGCCCGGTGGGGTTATAAAAACAGCATTGTTTACGGGCTCCTCTTTTCGGCGCTTGGTGCGGTTATTATGATACTGGCTGTAAATGCCAACACCTTCCCCGGTATGCTCATTGGTCTGTTTGCTGTGGCATTGGGCTTCTCTCTGCAGCAGACAGCCGCCAATCCGTTTGCCGCGCTTCTTGGTCCTCCCGAAACAGGGGCAAACCGTATCAACCTTGGTGGTGGTATCAATTCATTCGGCACTTTCATTGGCCCAATCGTTGTGGCTCTGGCGTTATTTGGCGCTACAAGGGCCAGCGACGATCAGATCAATTCGCTGGGGCTGGGTAAGGTAACTATACTATATGCCTGTGTAGGAGCATTGTTTGTGTTGGCAGCAGCGGTGTTTTTCTTCTCCAGCAAACTGCCTTCAGGCAAGTATGAAACCGATGCCGAAAAATCACCCAACGCACTTATAGCTCTTATTATTATGACCTGCCTGCTCATTGGCATCTTCATTCCTATTTTCCGGAGCTACCTCGTCGAAACAACCGATCCTGTTTTGAAACAGGCCATAGAAATGGGCCGCATAAAATGGCTTGTTGCAGGGCTTGTTATTATAGTTGGTACCTTACTTACATCGCTTGCTCTGGCCAGTCGTAATAGCGATGGATGGGGCGCTATGAAGTATCCGCAACTGGTACTGGGCATGCTGGCGATATTTACTTATGTGGGTGTTGAGGTAACCATTCAGAGCAATCTTGGTGCACTGCTGGCTGATCCCAAATTCGGAGGCTACAGTTCATCTCAGATTGCACCCTTTATCTCCATGTATTGGGGTAGCCTTATGGTCGGCCGCTGGACGGGATCAATCAAGAACTTTAATCCGTCGGCATCGCTCAGGGCAATACTTATTTTCGTGGTTCCGGTTATTGCTTTTGGGGTTGTACTGGCTGTAAATGCAATAGCCCAGAACGATATTTCACCACTCTATTCTTATGGCATCTGTGTATTGGTTCTGGCCGTCGCTTTTTATGCCGGGCAGGACAAGCCTGCCAAAACTTTACTTTTGTTTGCATCGCTGGGTATAATATGTATGGTCACGGGTATTCTCACCACAGGCCAGGTGGCCACCTATGCATTCCTGGGTGGCGGGTTGTTTTGCTCCATCATGTGGCCGGCAATATTTGTATTGTCTATAGCTGGCTTAGGCAAGTTTACCTCTCAGGGTTCGGCATTTCTGATTATGATGATACTTGGCGGCGCTATTATACCGCCCATACAGGGCAAGCTCGCCGACCTGAAGAGTATAGGTATCCATAACTCCTACTGGATTACTGTTGCCTGCTTTGGCTACCTGGCTGTCTTTGCCATAAGTGTCAGAGGCATATTGCGCAGGCAGGGCATAGATTACGACAGCAGTATCGCGGCTGAGCATTAATACTTAAATGAAATGAACGAGATAAGAATCTACAAGTCTATATGGAAAGGGGTAAAACTTTTAGCTGGTTGTCTCCTGTTTGTTGTTCTGGGTATTGGCATGATTCTTCATGATCCTGATAGTCAATGGTTGGGTTGGATGGGTACTTGTTTCTTTGGCCTTGGTATACCTGTTGGTTTATTTATGGTATTCGATCGCAGGCCAACGGTAATCATGAATGAAAAAGGGATAACAATCCGGAATTGGAAAAAAATATTTCTGGAATGGCAGCATATTAACGAGGCCGCTCTGATCAGCACTGGCAAGTCACAGATGATTTGCTTATACATGAAGGATGGTATTTCACTTGATTCCGGGAGAGTCGGATTTAGAAAAAAATTGTACCATCTTAATAAAAATATGGGCTATGGAGATGCCTCAATTCCTGTCTTTAATCTTAAAGTAGATCCGGAGCGACTGTTAATTTTGGTGGTGATGCTTATAAATGCGGATAGCCCGGACAGAAAAAACTTATTGATTGATCAGGGTGTGGAAGGTGTTGTCTAACTTGTTACCTGTCTCCAAAAGCAATAAGCAGGATAGCCAGTAATGACAGGCACAGCCCGATTATCCGTAATCTGTTTACCTGTTCCTTGAAGATAAGTATTGCAGTAAGTGAAGATACAACAACAATGCTTATATTGAAAACGGGTATGGCGGCCGAACTTTGAAGGATGTTACTGTTCAGCATCCGGATGATATAATAAATGGAGAAATAATTAGGTATACCCACCACTATACCGGCAATAATACTACTGTGGTGTATTTTAATCTTTTTGGTTAATATCATAAAAACTATTGCCAAAAGGCCGGAGAGGCCTGCTGTTCCAAAACAAAAGATGGTATACTGAGCCTGTGTGGACTCAGTTTTCAGGTGGTAAGTCTGCACATACTTGATACAAGTATCAAGCAACCCTCCGCCCAAAAAAATCAGTACCGGTAGCAATAGGTTTTGGGGTTTATTGTCAGCTTGCTTTACTCTTGTGGTAAAGTATATGGCAGGTATAGCCAGCAGTATGCCGGAAATCTTATAAGGGCCCAGTACTTCTTTGTAGAGTACCACCGAGAAAAGTACAGGTATTACAAGTGAAAGTTTATTGGCTATTGTTGCCGTTGTAATTCCATCCACTTTTATACACAGTCCCAGTAGCGTGAATAGGACTATAAACATACCTCCCATCGCCAGCGACCAGGTAAACCAGGATGCATGAACCGTTTCGGCACTCACCGGTATCTGACCCATAAAAACACAACCGGTAACCACGCAGACAAGGTAATTCACTACCACTGCCTGAAAGGTATCTATACCATATTTCGGAAACAACTTGAATAGTGAAGAAATAACAACATTCAATATAATGGCAATAACCAGGTAGAACATTAAGGCGTATTTAAAAATCCATTCCCCTTACATAGGTAAAAGGGCTTTTGTTATTCACAAAGATATCCAGTGTATCCTGCTCCACAAAAGTATTCAGTACCCGGTCTCCGTTTTTCAGTTGCGGTGCAGGTATACCTTCATTCAGTATTACCTTTCCGGTAAACTTTCTTGCCTCATCCCATAATCCCACATTGATAAAGCTGTTCAGCAATGCTGACCCGCCTTCAACAATTAAGGAAAGTATCCGGCTTTCATACAGCCTTTCCATCAATTGCTCCAGAAACGGCTCATCATAATTAAGTTTCACATACTCTAAATTGTCTGTCGTTTCCTCTTTTAATGCATTGACAATCCAGGTGGGCACTTTTTTGTCAAATAAATGGTGTGTATCGGGTATCAGCAGGTTGCGGTCAGTTATAATTCTCAATGGTTGCCGGCCATCATACAGGCGGGCGGTCAACTGCGGATTGTCATTCATGGCAGTAGTAGTTCCTGCCATTACTGCCGCCTCTTCAGTTCGCCATTTATGCACCAGCAGCTGGCTGTATTCTCCTGTAATCTGTAGTCGGCTTCGATCTGCCGGCGCAATAAAACCATCAGCTGTCTGCGCCCATTTAAGTATAATATAGGGCCTGTTGAAAGTATGGAAACAGAAGAAACGCCTGTTGAGCCATAAACCCTCTTTTTCCAGCACCCCTGAGGTTACTGCAACGCCGCCCTGTTTCAGAATTTCAACGCCTCTGCCATTTACCTGGGCAAACGGGTCGGTATTGGCTATAACTACATGCTTTATTTTTTCCTGCACCAGCCTGTCGGCACACGGTGGTGTATTACCGTGATGGGCGCAGGGTTCCAGGTTCACATAGAGGGTGCTTTCCGGTATCAGGTGTTTATCTCCTTTCTCTACATTATTCAGGCAATTCACCTCTGCATGATTGCCTCCATATTGCTGGTGCCATCCTTCACCAATGATCTTCTGATTATACACCAGCACAGCGCCTACCATTGGGTTGGGAGCTGTAAAACCTCTGGCCTGTTGAGCAAGCGAGAAGCATCTGTTCATATACAATTCGTGGTTCATAATTCGGTAAAGGTAAATAAACGACAATAATACCTGTTAATATTTAACAACTGGCCGAATTTATGCTTTATCGTTTAATATATGAATCTGATTAGAATCCTGGAATTAAATGATTCATCCAATCCATGTATTTATCCCGCTCCTTGATCCCTAAGGGTTTGAGGTACTTTTTTCCGCTTACCTTTACCCCATGTTAACCTACATTCAGGCCTACTACCAATTAGTTAAACAATTGCAACCACTCTATGATGCCGGTGAAGCTGCTGCAATAGCGCATATGTATCTTGAGTTTATAACCGGCCTCGGCAAAATGGACAGGCTGGATAAGAAAGACACCCCGTTTACTAAAAGACAACAGGATCTGTTCGACAACAGATCTAAAGATCTGCTCAAAGGAAAACCAATTCAGTACGTTACCGGAAATGCCTGGTTTATGGGCAGGGAATTTCTGGTAAATGAAAATGTATTGATTCCCCGTCCTGAAACGGAAGAACTGGTTCAGTGGGTTATTGATCAATTCCCAATCCCCAATTCAAATATCCAACCTCAGGTTCCAAGTCCCAAATTCCGCATTCTCGATATTGGCTCCGGTAGTGGTTGCATCAGCATCTCGTTACTCCGGTTATTGAATTCTTCTATTGTTACCTGTATAGATATCAGCCACGATGCACTTGATACCTTGCGAACCAACATTCAATGGGTACTGACCGAAGAAGAAAAAAAGAAATGTGCGGATAACATAAGGCTGCTGGAACTGGATTTTCTGGACGAAGCCGTAAGAGATAAGGAATTGGGCAGGTATGATATCATAGTATCGAACCCGCCATATATACCCTATAAGGAAAAAAGTAAACTCCATGACAATGTAACCCGTTACGAACCAACCATTGCTTTATTTGTTCCCGATAATGACCCCCTTGTGTTTTACCGGGAAATTGCAGCATTTGGTAAAGGGCATTTAAGAAAAGAAGGGCAGATTTTTTGTGAGCTGGATGCCGCCCATGCCGAAGCATGCAAACAACTGTTTGAAGCATCAGGGTATACCAATGTGGAACTGAAAAAGGATATGCACGGAAATTGGAGAATGCTTCGCTGCAACATCGCTAATCATGAAACCGGTCTGTAATATTTCAGTCTCAGGTCGCTGCCATCAAACTCTGCATAACTGTCGAATTGAAGCCAATCACCCAGGTTTACATAAAGGCTGCTTTGTGGCAGCGGGTATTCAATAGCAATGTGCCTGTGCCCGAAAACAAAATAGTCGAAATGTTCATTATTAAGGGTCTCCAGACAGAATTGAACAAGCATTTCCTTTTCAGGACCCATGAACTGTTTGGCGGGCGATTCAGCACTGTGCTTCGGTCCAAGCCGGCTTAGCCAGCCAGCAAATCCCACTCCGGTATCCGGATGTAATCTCCGGTATAGCCATTGCGAAAAGTTGTTGCGCAGCACTTTCTTCAGTATTTTATAACCATGGTCGCCGGGCCCGAGGCCATCGCCATGGGCAATAAAGAATTTCTTCCGGTTCATCTCAATTTTGATGGGTTGATGATGCACCGGAATGTCCATTTCTGTCACGAAGTAATCGCGCATCCACAGATCATGGTTGCCGGTAAAAACAGTGATCAGTATTCCCGAATCCCTGAGCTCTGCCAGTTTTCCTATAAACCGCACAAAGCCACGTGGAACAACATTCCGGTACTCAAACCAGGTATCAAAAAGATCACCTACCAGGTATATATGGTATGCATCTGCCTTAATCTCATCCAGCCAGTCTATGAGCCGCTTTTCTCTGGCAAGACTGCTTTTGCGATCTGGTATTCCAAAATGAAAATCGGAAGCGAAATAAACCTTTTTACCCTTTGGTAATTCCATGTAATTATAAACAGTGCCCGGCAAAGTTAGTGAGAATAAGTTTTATTGGGTTTAAAATAGGGTGTTAAAGAATATTTTCTTGTTTAATTGACCATTAACTACAAAAAAAATTGCCCCGGTTATGGAAACGGGGCAATTTTCTGTTTGTCTCAAAAAAATATCTGGGTCACTCTTCAGCAGAAATTAAATACTACTGCTCAATTACCACATGGAATACTTTGTTTTTTGAGCCAGAATGTATACTCAGCAAATAAACCCCGTTCGCAAGTTTATTGTCGGGATGAATATGCTCATTGATTATGCCGCCCTGTGCGATAAACCTGCCCTTATATACTACCTGGCCAATCACATCTGTCAGCTCCAGTGTTACGTCTTCATCAGCCAGCGATCCTAAAGATCCTTTTACAATAAAGTCTCCTTTATTGGGGTTTGGCAAAACAGTTATCTCACCGGTATTATTCAGTTGGATAACGCCAACATTGTTAACCAGAATAATAACCGAATGTGCTCCCGGTTGATTCCCGCATGGGCCGCTGCTGGTAACGATGCAGGTAAGTGAATCGCCGTTGGCTGCATTTGTCAATACCAGCGTATCTGAAGAAGCCCCGGGAATAAGGATACCGTTCTTATACCACTGGAATGCGGGTTCCGGACCACCATTGGTGTAGGAAGCAATCAGTGTTACTGATTGCCCGGGTGCAATCGTAGTGCCCGGGTTAGCTGAAATTGTAACTACTGGTACCACCAATGGTTCTACATTCATAACCACCGAACTGACAGCTGTATCTGGTAGCGGGCAGGCAGCATTACTGGTCAGTTTTACGCTTACCATATCGCTGTTGGCAGGTGAGTAGGTATAAGTAGTGCCTGTAGTGCCGCCTGATCCGTTAACAGACCAACGATAAACAGGTGAGCTCCCACCATTGATCGAAGATGCAGTAAACGTTACCGGAGAACCTGAACATACGGTATCTCCGGGCGATAAACTGATATTTACAGAAGGAACCACTGTTGGTGCAATAGTAACGTTTACACTATCTGGCATATAGCCCGTACATGTGGTTGTTACATTGGTAGCAAATACCTTGTAATAGCCTGTCGGAGAGAAGACACCAAAATTTAGCGGCGAGCCTGTTCCTGCTACCAGCGGTGCTGCGGGTAGTGATCCGTAAAGCAACTGATAATTGGTTCCAATAGTTGAACCTGCCAGACCAATATGAATGCCCGGGCTGTCGGCACAATAGCCTCCACCACCTGTAACAAAGAATCCCGAAGGTGGGGGATTGATAACTACAATGGCACTGCCCGACATTGTTGTGTTGCATGTTGTAGCGGTGTTGGTTGCCAATACAGTATAAGTCCCGGAAGCTGTTTGCAGTCCGAAATTAAGAGAAGAGCCAGTGCCTGAAAGAGGTGTGCCCATTGCTGTCGTTCCATCATACAATTGGTACATTACCCCGGTTTGTGAGCCGCTCAGCTCAACCGGAACCCCTGTGCCACCCAGGCAGTAATTTCCACCACCAACGGTGGTAAATATTGCAGGTAAAGGGTTCACAGTAATTGTTTTAGATGCGGCACAGTAAGATCCGAGTGTATAAAAGATAGTATCGGTGCCGGCAGACGATCCTGAAACGATGCCTGTACCCGCGCCCACTGTGGCAATCGGTACATGGTTGCTGCTCCATACACCACCTGCAATTGAATCGCTCAGGGAAATTGTTGCGCCGGTACAAACTATGCTGGGCCCGGTAATAGGTGACGGTTGCGGACTGATATAAATGATGGTGTCTTTATAACACCCTGTTGATAATAAAGTGTAGGTAACGATACCACTGCCAACGGATAGACCCGTAACCATTCCTGTTGTTGGATTTATTGTAAAAATGGATGAATAGCCAGTACTGCTCCATCCTCCGCCGGGCGTTCCGTCAGTCAATAGCGAAGTAAGACCGGCACACCCGTGGTAAGCGCCTGCAATAGGCTCAGGCAAAGGGTTCACCATCATAGTTGAAGAGGTGAAACAGCCTGTAGGCATTGTATAGGTTACTGTCGCTGCCCCCGCACTATGGGTGGTGATCTGGCCATCTCCTCCTCCAAGCGTTGCTACAGTAACAAGGGCACTGGTATATACACCGCCAATTGCAGCATCACTGATATCCAAGGTATCTCCGAATGCACATTTACTGGCCGGAAGTCCGGTAATCGCTGGTACCAGGATTACAGTCATGGTCTTGGTAGCTGCACAGCCAGATGATATAGTATAACTGATGATGGCTCCTCCGGTGCCTGCCCCGGTAACTACTCCTGACGGACTCACAGCTGCGATAGCTGAATTGGAACTGCTCCAGACACCTGATGGAGTTATATCACCAAGGCTGGTTGTGGAGCCAAGGCAAACAAAGTTATTGCCGGTAATTCCTGATGGAGATGGAAGCACGGTCACAGCCATAGTTGCTGTACAGCCAGGGCCAACTGAATAAGTAATGACAGATGTTCCTGCATTGAGGCCGGTAATATGTCCTGCTGTATCTGTTGCTGTTACAAGTGGATTGCTGCTGCCCCATGTCCCGGTGCCAGATACGTCGCTGAGTGTATCTGTATATCCTACACAAAGGTGATTGGTTCCGGTTATCGCTGCTGGAATTGCTATCACAGTCATAATCTTGGGTACTGAACAGCCAGCACCAATTGAATAGGTTATAGTATCCAATCCCGGAATTAAACCATTTACTATTCCAGATGAAGAACCGATTGTTACACGTGAATTGCTTGCGGTCCAGTTACCTCCTGTTGTGGCATCACTTAAAGTTGCCGTAGATCCCACACATACGGCTGATGCTCCTCCTATCGGAGCAGGTGCCGAGGTAATTATTATCGCTCTGCTGGCCTTGCAGCCTGTTGAGGAGTTTGTAATAATTATTGTATCTGGCCCGGCCATAGTTCCGGTAAGTATGCCAGTAGAGGCGCCTATTGTAGCTATTGCAGTGGTGCTGCTGCTCCATGTCGTTCCCGACATGGTATCTGTATAAGGTGTCGGCACTCCTATGCATGTTGCTGATGGCCCGGTTATTGCAGATGGCAGTGGGTTTACCGTTACATTCTTAGTAATAGAACAGCCGTTGCTTGCAGCCGTAAACTTTATTGTATCAATGCCTGGCGATACTCCTGTAACGATACCTGAAATTGATCCTACTGTAGCTATTGCCGAACTGCTGCTCCAGGTCCCGGGGCTGCTGATATCAGTCAAAGGCGTAGTACCTGATTGACATACGTGCGCGGTGCCACCAATAGGAGATGGTGCCGGATTAACAGTTACAACACTAATTGTCTGGCAGCCGGTACTGCCCAGTGAATAAGTTACCGTAGCCGTTCCCGTTAGCAATCCGGTAAGCGCCCCTGCTAGCGGATCAATGGTACCGATGCTGAGTGGTGTTATGCTCCATGTTCCGCCACCAGCGGTATCGGTAAGTATTTCGGTCGCAAACTGGCAAACCGGCACATTGCCGCCAATAGGGGAAGGAAGCCCGTGTACAGTAACCGGATGACTGGCGGTGCAGCCATCGGGCAGTGTATAATATATTGTTGCGGTACCTGCAATTACACCATTTACAGTAACTGATCCGGTACCAATAGATGCCGTACCCGGTGCACTTGAACTCCAGGATCCTCCTGTAAGTGTATCCGCTAATGTAATAACACCACCGGCACACACTCCCGTAGGTCCTGTAATAGGAGAAAGGGCATTAACAGTAATTGTGCCCGTCTTTGTACAGCCTACGCCCAGTGAATAAGTAATAACAGCTGTTCCTGTAGTAAATCCGGTTACAAATCCGGAGGAAGAACCTATGGTTATGTGCGTACTGGTACTGCTCCATGTGCCTCCGGAAATGCTGTCAAGTAGTGTTACAGATGTTCCGGTACAAACAGTTGATGAACCCGTAATTACCGATGGTGCCGGAGTAATGGTAACTATTTTTGTAGCTGTACACGAACCCAGAGTATAAGTCAGCGTTGCATTACCCGGGTTTATGCCACCTACTACACCCGTTGGCGAAACTGTTGCCACCGTTAACGGCGCGATACTCCAGGTTCCTCCGGGTACACTGTCTGTATATGTGGATGAAAGTCCGATACACATATTGTTAAGGCCCGAAATTGATGAGGGAGAAGTAACAACTGTAACCGCTTTTACAGCAGGGCAGCCGGGTCCGGATGTATAAGTTATTGTTGCTGTTCCTGTTCCTGCTCCGTATACCAGGCCTGTACCTGACCCTACAGAAGCAACTAAAGAATTACTGCTTGTCCAGCTGCCTGATGGAAGTGCATCAGTAAAAGGGTAACTGTTTCCTTTACAAACAACAGAAACTCCTGAAATAAGTGGTGGAGCCGGATTTACAGTAACTGTGTGTGTAACCGTAGCTGAACATCCTCCGGAGTCCGTCACGGTAAGGGTTACAGTATGGCTGCCCGATACAGAATAGGAATACGAAGGTGAACTTAAGGTACTCGTGGCCCCGCTGCCAAAAGACCACATCCAGCCTGTCATTGGGAAATAACTGCCCGAAGTCGATATATCGGTAAAGCTGACAGCTGTATATTGGCATGCCGGGTTTGGCGAAATCGTAAATTTCGGTGCTATAGTATCCACTCTTATGGTATCTGAGCCATATGAGCCGGTAGTACATCCGAAGCTGTCCTTAAGTATCAGTTTGGGCATGAAATTGCCCGAATGAAGATAGGTATGCGAAATGGTATCTGCCAGCACACCCGAAAATCCCCCACCGTCTCCGAAGCTCCAGGTAAAACTATCAACACTGGTTCCGATTGCCGTGAAATGAACTATAACTGGCAAACAGCCGGAAAGAGGTGTATAGGTGAATGCTCCTGTATATCCGAAAAGGCTCACATTGTGCCTGGCCGTATCTGTGCATCCGTTAGTGGCAGTTGCTACCAGGTAAACAGGGTACAACCCGGAAGCTATATACACATTACTTGGGCTGGGATCGTATGATGTATGACCGTCTCCCAGATTCCAGTAATACGACACTGCTCCGGTACTTGTGTTGGAAAAAACGACATTAAGCGGCGGGCATACGGCAAATGAATCGCTCATGGTAAAGGATGCCGCAGGAGAAAAATTTATGGTAATCATTCCGGGCATTGTTAAAGTATCAGAATGGCAACCAAGTGAATCAGTAACAACCAGCTGAACGGTATAAACACCTGGTGAACCATACGAATGTAGCGGCGAGGTGAGGGTGGAAGTGGTACCATCGCCAAACAACCATAATGAACTGGCAATACTTCCCGAGGTATTTACAAAATGTATAGCGGTACCTGCACAAACCATCGTCGCGGTTACTGAAAATGTAGCTACGGGGTGATGTACAATAACATGTGTGGCACTCGTAAATGTATCGGCGCAGCCCGAATTGTCAGTAACAATTTCCTGTATTGAATAGGTTCCTGCAGCAGAATAGGTATGACTGGTTATAGGAGGGCCTGATACCGGTGGCGTTCCATCACCAAAACTCCAGTTGTAGCTGCTCAGCGATACACCGGCTACATCTGTGGTATGATCTGTAAAAGTTACAGCAAGTGGTCCGCATCCAGTTGGTGGGGTGAGGCTGAAACTGTCTGCAGGTTTGGCTGCAAGTATGTGCAGGGTATACGATGTATCATAACATCCGAAATTATCTTTTATTACCAGTATAATATTGTTAAGTCCGGTACTGCTGAATGTATTATAAATAACCGACCTGCCGGTATCTATTAGGGTTCCGTTATCATACCATTTGGTAGAGACAGGTGTACGAACAGTAACATTTGCCGTTACGGTGTCACTTTGCCCTTTACAAATTGCGGTATCCAGCGGTAAAAAACTAATATTTGCTTTTGTAAGGTTCAGTGCCACAGATGCGGTATCCCGGCATCCGCTCACAGAATTGTAGGTAGCCAGTTTTATAGTGTATAACGAAATGACAGGGAAATGGTGATCAACACTATGGGCGGTTGATGTGGTTCCGTCGCCGAAAAGCCAGGTATGGTTGGTTTCTCCTACCGAAGTATCGAGGAAGGTAACACCATTTGCAGGGTTGCAGTCAAAGCTGTAATCTATTATTGCACCTGGTGAATCAACTGTATCGTGAAGCTGAAATGGCAGACTGGAGCAACCGTTATAATCTACAGTAAGTAGAACATTGTATATACCTGGTGCGGAAAATGTATGTACCACATTGTTAGCATGAGCGTCTGAAGTATCATACCCGTCCTGGTAGGCCCATGAATAGTTATCTATAAGGGAAGTTGAGGTTGATGTGCTGGTAAAAGCTACCGAATGTCCGGCGCATATTGTGGTAGGAGTGCGCGTAAACGATGCAATCTGTGGTGTGCCTGCTTTAATTGTATCTACTACGGTGGCTGTACATCCGTTGGCTGTGACTATTGTACATGAATCGGCATAATGCCCTACTGCGGTATACGTGTGGGAAGGATTGGGGCCGGTAGATGGAGGTGTTCCGTCTGCCCACCTCCATGTATAAGATGTGATAGCTGACGGGTAGGCTAAAAACAAATCTGCCAGTGTGTACGGATCGTAGACTACTGAGTAATCATATACTGTCCAGTGATTGGTAACAGGTATGCAGCTGTCACCTAGCGATGGGGAAGCATTAACATTAAGGTTATAGAGGGTATCCAGCTTTATAATAGTATCAGTACAGCCTAAACTATTGGTTACAATCATACTGGTTGAGTAGATTCTTGCGCTTGTATAGGTATGAGTTACGGTAGGACCGGCTAGCGTTGAGCCATCGTCGAATACCCATGATACTGTACAGCCGGTTGGTGCTGTACCCGCAAAGGTGAGTAAAGAAGGAGGAGGGCAAGGATGCAGGGGAAGTATATTAAATGTTCCGCCTGTCGGGTAAGAAATAGTAATAGGGTGAGTTATCGTATCATAACAGGTGCCGTCAAATACTACCAGTTTTACTGTAAAAGTACCTGGCGTGGTATAGGGGTGCACACCGGTTTCTGAGGCTGAGTAGGCCCCATCACCAAAAAACCATTGGCTGGATATATGAGTTGAGCTGGTATTGGTAAACGTTACAGGAATATCACCACACGACAATGGAAGAGAGGTAAACGCCGCATGAAGATTGCCAATGGTAATATAATTGGGCATAACTAGGGTGTCTTTGCAACCCTTGCTGTCGGTAGCTATCAGGGTTACTGAAAAAGTTCCGGAAGTGGTATAGATATGGGTTGGGCTGGCTGCCGGTGAGGTTGCACCATCACCGAAATTCCAGCTGTAGGTTATAGGCATAGCCCCTGTAGTACTGTTTATAAATGGCACACTAGCCGGCGCCTTGCAGAAAAATGTGGTAGGTGCATGAAAATTAATAGCTGGTGGTGTTTCTACATGTATATAGTTCGTTTTCGACAACGAGCCGCTGCATCCTTTCACATTAGTAGCAAAGAGTGTAGGACTATAGTACCCGGGCGATAGATAGGAATGTGTGGGAGATGTGGCTCCGCTGCTGTACCCATCGCCAAAATTCCAGTTATAAGTCAGCGATCCCCAGGATCCTGGTATACTTGTGCTGGTAAATGTTACCGGGCTGCCGGGGCATATCAGGGTATCGCTGGCAGTAAATAATACGGTCGGTGGCGGATACACCTTAATAACCATTGTAGATGTACTGGTGCTGGTACCGTTACTCGCTGTAAGTGTAACAGTATAGGTACCTGTGGTCAGATAGTTTTCAAGAGCATCGGTTGTATAAAATATGGGACCATCTCCTACATTCCAGGTATAACCCGTAGCCCCTGTCGAAGTATTCGTGAAATGCACCGTCATCGGTGCGCACCCGGCTGTATCATCGGCAGTAAAACTGGCCGTAACCTGTGCGTAGGTTTTTTCTGTAAACAGGGGACTTGCCATTAGCAGCAGAAATAGAACTGCCAGCCTCGGTATAAACGTACTGAATGCAAATTTATCTTTCAGAATTTGCAGGTATTTAACCAGCATTGTTGGTAGGTAAACAATTGGGGCCATAGTATTGGTATTAGTACTTGGTTAAAAAAAATTTGATCATAATTAAATAAATCATTTGCCTGAAAGTATAGGTTTCAGGCATTAAAATTTCTTCCTGAATTGTTCATAGTCATCTGGAATTAACTCGCAGTAATTCTGATAAATTCCGGAATTTACTTTTTAATATATAAATATATGGAACTTTCGGGAAATAACGGCATTTATTTAAAAATAAAGCCATACAAATTATTCAAATTCCGAATAATCTATTTGCGTTATCATTAATTTTACATTTTACTTCAATTCTTTAACCGTTCAGGAATGAGAACTTATCGATGTGGGAAGTATTTTTTGGCAAATGGCCCTAATCTTCCTCAAATCTTGTTGAAGGATATTTATGCATAATGCCAACAGTGACAGTAAAATAATTCGTCTTGAAATCGGGTGTTTCCCGGCTTATTTTGCCGGGTATATAACTGAACTCTTCTGAAACTATTATATTCCAGTAACTGTAGGTGGTAAATCGTTGTTTGAAACCTCCGGTAAATCTGAATATTATATTCTGGATGTTGTTCGAAGTATTAATAAATACAGTATCTGGTATATAACCAATCACGCTTGAGGTGCTAAATGGCTGGTTTTCATGGGTCCATTGGTTGCCTCCCAGGTATATACCCGGGCCCATCGACAGGTTGACAAAAAGATGCTTATACCGCCCTATTCCCATTTCTATTCTCGGGGTAAAAAAAAGGTAGTCGCTCTTCTGCCTGATATTAAAGATGGTCCCAGAATCAAGAGAAGCAGCAGAGGGATTATTGCTGTATTTCATCGACAATCTCTGGAATGCAATATCCCCGCCGAAATAAAAAGTATGTGTCAGTCGCCCCAGCCAGTAACCCTGAAAAGCTGTTGTAAGATAGGATTTATTATAAGTAGTATACCCAACGCCTGCTTCAAATCCGTACTTGCCCTGCGAAAAGGATGCCATAGAATGAAAAAGCAGGAAAACACAAAAAAGGGTTTTGAGCACCTGATAATATTTTATTGATTTTTCCATTTGCTATTTCCTCCTGGCAGAACTTTAGCTAAGCAATTCTGAGATTATAAACTGTTTGATTCCATATCAGGATTTTAGCTTACTCTGTGAATGATGATAAGAATCAGCGCCCGAATAAATTAACTAGATACTATCACACATTCAAGATATTGATTTACCACTTAGCTGTCCACATCTTATGCTCTTCCCAGTATTTGGTATGGAATATACCTATCTGTAATGAAAAGTAATTTGGGTTAAGCTTACTGTTTGGGCTGTAGGCCGTGCGCGACGGATCGTCCACATTACTTGTTTTACTCAGGGTATTGCCCAGGAATCCGCAGTCTTCTGTAATTGAGAACCACCAATGCGTACTGAGATGCACATATTCTGTGAGCCCGAATCCAAAACGCAATACCATTGAGTTGATGTTTTTGGATGTATTGATTGTACTGTCATAAGGCACTGTGCCTGTAGCATTGTTATAGTCCCACTTACGCATGGTTTCAGTTCCGCTCATATTGAAACCTGGCCCTGCATCCACATAAGCTACAAGGCAGCCATGTTTCCCGAAGTACTGGCTGATCTTTGGGGTTATAAAAATATAACTGCTTTTATTGAGTATCGTTACACCCGCATTACCACCACCATTATTCACAAAATTTGCTTCTTTATCATACAAAAAAGCATAACTCTGATACATAAGGCTGCCTCCTAATGATGTCCGGGGGCCTATTGATTTTTCAAAATCAAAACCTGCTGATATACCTACATCGTAATTATAGATAGTTGAAGCGCCTGCGCCTGCATAAATACCCCAGATTGTATTACTCTGTGAGTAACCCAAAAAGGTGCAAAAAGACATAAAAACTAGAAGTAGAGTCTGTTTCATTTCCGAAAATTAAACAAATTTTTTATTTCCCGCAGCATGTTTTCTTAATAATGGGCTGGCACGGTATCTGTCTTCATGGTATTCTTCATAAAGTCCGTCCAAAACAGCCAGGCAATTTGCCGCTCCCCACTCATCGCACCACTGCAATAATCCCTTCGGGTAATTCACCCCTTTTGTCATAGCCGTTTCAATATCGGCAACAGTTGCCACACCCAGGTATAGTGCATCAACAGCCTCATTAATAAGCATGGCAAGTATCCGGTCCATAATGCCTCTGCCAGTATTTATATCGGTTGTGTAGTCAGTATCGGCTGCACTTTGTGCATAATTATAAAACCCTTTACCGGTTTTGCGGCCAAGCCACCCGGCCTCTAGTAATCTTTTCTGGGAAAAGGACGGTTTATACCGCGGGTCATAAAAGAAAGCCTGGAATACAGTTTCTGTAACCACATAATTCACATCATGGCCTATATAATCCATCAGCGCAAATGGCCCCATCCTGAAGCCACCTGTCTCAGTTATTACTTTATCTATGGTACCTATACCGGCAATGCCCTCCTCATAAATTCTGATAGCCTCACCGTAAAAGGGCCGTGCTATGCGGTTCACAATAAATCCCGGGGTGTCTTTTGCTATCACAGGCAGTTTGCCCCATTGTTGCATCAGGTCTCTGGCAATAGTTATCAGGCCGGGTGTTGTCTGTATGGCGGGTATTATCTCTACAAGCGCCATAAGCGGTGCAGGATTAAAAAAGTGTAATCCCATTACCCTTTCCGGTTTAGTACATGCTGCAGCTATCGAAGTAATGGATAAAGAAGAAGTATTGCTGGCAAGGATGCAATCACTGCTCACCACTTGCTCTACCTCACCAAATACACTTTTCTTTACTTCCAGTTTCTCAACAATGGCCTCAATAATCAGGCTGCATCCGGCAAATGATTGGGTGGTATCTGCAAAAGTAAAACGGTTCAGGAGGTCGGCGGCAGAGGTAATTTTTCCTTTTTCCTGTAGCTTCTGAAAAGTTGCCGACAAGCCCGTTTTTGCTTTTTCAATGGCCGAAACATTGTTATCATACAATACTACATTATGCCCAGCCATGGCAGCTACCTGTGCAATCCCCGATCCCATGGCCCCTGAGCCGATTACTCCGATTTGTGCTTCTTTGGTCATTGGTTGTAATCTATTATTGCAGCAATAGTACGGCAATTATTTAAATCATGAATCTGAGCAGCGTTGGCCAATAAACAAAAATAACCTCCATGGTTTCGCCTTGGAAGTTATTTCAATAACATTAAACTATAATAAACTACACAGTTTCAGCCTCAGCTTTCAGTTGCTTGTTGAAACTCCTGTAAATAAACGAACCATATATATGCCTGCGTGCAAACCTGCCGGGTGCCGGCGCATTTACAAATTTGATGTACAACGCCTTGGGCACAGCAAAATATTCATAACTGGTACCATCCAGAAAATTGATCTGTAATATGGATGATTTATAATCAAACGATTCGATACCAACCGTTGTTGTAGTGAGTGTATAGGCGGCAAAATTAGCTACACGGGTTTCCGGAGCTATGCTTACCAGGAAATGATAGGCTTCAATAATGTGCTTGCTTTTTTCCTCTGCCAGATGCTTATGCTCATGGCTATCCTGGAATTTGTCAGGATGCCAGTCTTTCATTAAATTCCTGTAAATGGTCTTTAAATCTTTCAGTTCGGTATTTTCTGCTACACCCAGCAATTTTCTGTATTCGTTGATTTTTTTCATCAGGGGTGCAAAACTAATAGTAAAAGCTTTATTAAAGAGAAGAATTAGATTAAATAAAGGTTAAAACATTGTATTATTTAAGTACAAACGAAAAAGCCTGAGACAACCGTAAAGGGGGTGAACCTTTTTTGGGAGTAACATTTCATTCCTGAGTAGTTAGCATTCGGTTCGCCCGATTAATTATATTTCAATTCCTGGCCTTAATCAATTAATTGGTAGCACCAGAACAACTATAACCTGCTGTAAATGAATTACCTTCGCCGGCAAAAAAAACGACAGAATGAAATTGGAAGAATTACTGGCAGAAAGGTGCGGAAACAAATGTGAGTTATGCGGATCGGGTTTAAAACTGAGCATGTATGAAGTATTGCCACAAGACAGGACCAATGAAGATAACTGCCTGATGGTATGTGATAAATGCCTGGCGCAAATAGCTAAGAAAGAAGACCTGGACAGCAGTCACTGGAGCTGCCTGGGTAACAGTATGTGGAGCGAGGTGCCTGCCATACAGGTAGTTAGCTGGCGCATGCTCAACCGCCTCAGAAATGAAAGCTGGGCCGCCGACAATCTGGATATGATGTACCTCGACGATGATCGCCTGGTATGGGCAAAAGCCTCCGGCGATCATGATAACGATGCCGCTGTAGATCTTCATAAAGACTGCAATGGCACCGTGCTCCAGACCGGAGATACTATAATACTCACCAAATCGCTGGATGTAAAAGGCACAACACTCAACGCCAAATTGGGAACAGTAGTAAAAAATATCCGCCTTGTCGAAGACAATACCGAACAGATTGAAGGTAAAATCGAAGGGCAGGTAATTGTGATATTAACTAAGTACGTTAGAAAGCAGGGTGTATAGCGCAATAGCAGGTATCATTGAAGGTTTGCATGGGCAAAATGATGTTCAGGTATTGTGCTTTATAGTTTTTTAATTCAGAACTTCTGCATTTATGGTGTTATAAGATTCTTGAGTATAATGTTGCATATAGTTTCTGCATGGTCGAATATAAAAAAATGACCACCCGGATAAGTGAGCACATCTGTCTTCATATTGGTTTCATTCTGCCATGCTGCTGCCTCATTATAGCTCACCGTATCCTCATTACCAATAAAAACTGTGATAGGTATGTTCAGTTTTATACCATGCTGGTGCTTATAAGCTTCCGATACTTCAAAATCGTTGCGGATAATGGGCAGAAAAATTGCCATTATTTCGTTGTTACTGAGCACTTCTTCAGGGCTTCCGCCATATTCCCGCAATTTTGCAATTAGTTCGGGATCGGGCAGTTTATGATATTGATTTGTGGCGGGCAGGGAAGGTGCCTTTCTGCCGCTGCAAAATAAATGAACTGGCGCTGGTAGCCCCTCTGTTTCTATCCTTATCGCTATCAGATAAGCAAGCAGCGATCCCATACTATGTCCGTATATAGCATAAGGCTGATGCGAAATTTTGCTTGCTATTTTATTAAATAGCTGGTCTGCAAGTACACAGGCATCATTTATTAATGGCCGGCCAAATTCCACTCCTCTACCAGGTAGTTCCGGATTAATCATATTCAGTTTGCCACTGAAATATTTTTCGAAACCATTATAGGAATAAGCATTACCTCCCGCAAAAGGCAAACAGATAAGATTGGTTCGTGTCATTTTAAGGTTAGATTGTTTGAGTCCTTAATTCCAGGTATTAATTTCTGCAAATCCGGTAATGGTCTTTAATTGATCATTTAGTGTCCCATGCCATTTCCCCCTCCTCCATTTTTCTGTCCGCCGCCTCCGGGGCCTCCGGCTCCGCCACCTTGTCCGCCGCCGCCGTCATCGTTTTTATCTTTCAGGTTGTTATCGCGTTCTTCATCGCCGGGCATTGGTGGTTTGGTTTTATCGTCCATGCCTTTTCCACGTTTACCATTGCCTTTATTGGCATCTGTTTTACCAAAACGGTAAGTGAAGGTAATGTTGCCTATTCTTGTTTCTCTGACACGGTCAATGGTCTCGGTATAGCTGCTCAGTTTATAGTCAGTAACATAAACATGGGTCTTAAAAATGTCAGAACAGTTCACAATCAGCGTAGCTTTGTTTTTCCAGAAGTTTTTCCGCAGGGCCACATCCATCCACCAGGTCTGCCGCAGTGTTCCCGAAGCAATAACTTTAGGCGACTCATAATTGGCATTTACCTGGAACGAAAAATTCTTGGGTAGTTTAAGGTTCGTATTCACTTTTCCAAACCACGCCGTTCCGCTGGTATTGGTAAGGTATTGCTTATAAGCACTGTTTATATTGTTCCCTATTGTGAGTTGGTTTTCAAAATAGTTGAGGTTTATAGTGGCATCCCAGATAGGTAATAACTGAAAATGACCGGTTCCTTCCGCTCCATAGGTCACACCCGATGCGATATTCTGCGGAATAGTAATCAATGAGCCTTTTGGAACAGTAGGATATTTCAATGCATCTGTTGAATCAAGTGGAATCGGTACCGACTGAATCAGGTTCTCTGTATAGGCATAATAAGCGCTCAAAATAAAATTATTACTTTTTTTATCAGCCTTGCTGTAGCTGAACTCCACATTATTAATAAACTCAGGTATCAGCGCCGGATTACCTACATTAATAGTCCCCGGATTGCTCAGGTCCACAAAGGGTATCAGTTGCCTGAACCCCGGCCTGTTGGTGCGCCTGCTGTAATTGAGATAAATACTTTGCTGATCTGGTAATTGATAGGATACAAACGCGGAGGGAAAAAGATTCACAAAGCTGTTTTGAAAGCTGGTATCCTTCCTTGTTACATTAGCCAGTTGACCTGTACCATTATAGATTGCATCCTCAGCTCTCAGTCCTGCCTGGTAAGCAAATTTACCAAGCTGGTCGCTCCAGTTCACATATGCTGCATGTATGTCTTGCGTATAGTTGTAATTGCTCAGCAAAGAGTAATCTGTAGGGTAAGGTGTATTATTTACTCCTAAAGTATCTATTATCGGGTTGTTGCTGCTCGAGAAATTATAGATCTGTGTTTTTACACCCAGCCCCAGCTTACCATTTTTTGTAAATAGCGGATCTGTATAATCTGCCCAGGCTGTAAAAGTATTATTGCCACCGGTTCCGGGTGCATGTTCTGTTGTATTTACCTGATTACGAATAGTACCATCCGCATTGAGGGAATCAGATCCTGTATAATAATCCTGCTGGCGGCGCATTACCGTATTTGCATAGGTTACATCTACACTCAGTTCTTCATCCTTCTTTTTAAACTTATGCTTATAGTCCAGCGCAGTAGAGAGCGAAAATGGCCCGCCATAAAAGTTGGAGTACCTGGCCTGGTGATAAACAGGAGTTCCTGATTCGTTAGGATTATTATAAATGCTGTAATTAGAACTGTCTTTAAACCCAAACTGCATCAGGTTGATATTCTCAGTCACAGTAAAAGAATTATACTTGTCCGGGTCATAAGAAGCGCCTATCGAATTGAAGTTGCCATCAAAATGGCGGGGAACATGCTCGTATGTATGATAAGACTGAAAAGCACCAAGTGAATCTGCTACTTTATTGGTCCTGTCTGTGGTAACATTATTATAAGTACTGTTCAGCCTGAAACTGCTGTTCAGGAAAGCGCTCCACTTTCCTTTCCGCACATTAAGGCCAAGGTTGCCGTTATACTTATCATTGGTGCCGGCACCCAGTGTCAGGTTACCGTTCATACCAAAGCGCCCATCCTTCTTGGTAATAATATTGATGATACCGCTGGTACCCTGTGCATCATACTTGGCCGATGGATTGGTTAATACCTCCACGCTTTCAATACTGTTGGCTGGCAGGCTCTGCAATGCCGATGCAACATCCGTGCCCAGCAGTGTCGATGGCTTTCCGTCTATTAGTATCGTCACATCTGTCTTGCCCCTGAGGCTCACATTTCCGTCTGCATCCACCGATACTGATGGCACATTTTGCAGCACATCAGTTGCGCTGCCACCAGCTGTGGTTGTGTTTTTCTCTACATTAAATACCTTCTTGTCCACCTTCAGCTCCATTACTGCTTTTTCACTTACCACATCTACCTCGCCAAGGGTGTTCTCGGTTTGCGTCAGTTTTATTTTGCCCAGTTTTTTATCTGGCTGGTCTGCCGTTACCTGCACAGTCACATACTTGGTGGCCAGCCCCACAAACTCTATCCGAAGCCTGAAACTGCCCGGATTGGTGGCGATACTGAATGATCCGTCATCTTTCGAAAGATCACCGTTTACTACCGATGAGTCACTTCTCAATAAAGTAACATTGGCATATGATACAGGGGAGTTTTTTGAATCTACTAGGATTCCGGATATACTCCCGCTGGGCGGGGCTCCTGTTTGAGTAAATGCAGGAATGGTTTTTAATAGCAAAACCACAATGAATAAAGTAAATAAATTTAGGCGCATGTATTTGTGAATAACGCGCAAAATTGCCAGAATTATACGACAATGGCGTTTTTGCAGAAATAAAGTATTGTTAATGTATCAATATCAATAACAACACCAGAGTCGGGGAATATTCAGTAAATTTTATAAATTTTATTTATCCAGGCCTATTCTTTCTTCTGTCAGGTAGGCATTCCGGTCTGCTGCATTGCGCACGATCAGTTCAGCCAGAAAACCCGTAAGGAAAAACATAATCCCTATGATCATAATCGGCGGCGCCAGGTAAAAACCTACCTTATGTGTAATTCCAAAACTGGCGCCTTCCATAAACCGTTCCACAGCCAGCCATGCCACAATAATAAATCCTGCCAGGAACGCAAATGCTCCCAGTGCTCCGAACAGATGCATCGGTTTCTTTCCAAATCTGCTCACAAACTGTATCGACAATAAATCCAGGAATCCATTGATAAACCGCTCCCATCCAAACTTCGATACTCCGTATTTCCTGGGTCTGTGCACCACTACCTTTTCTCCTATCTTATTGAACCCCGCATGTTTAGCCAGTACCGGTATAAACCGGTGCATCTCGCCATATACCTCAATGCTTTTGATCACTTTACGTTTGTAAGCTTTCAGTCCGCAGTTCATATCATGCAGCTTTATACCGCTTATCCACCTGTTCACACCGTTATAAAGTTTTGAAGGCAGGTTTTTAGTTATAGCGTTATCATAGCGCACTTTTTTCCAGCCGCTCACCAGGTCATACCCGTCCGTTACTATCATATGGTATAGTTCTGGTATTTCATCTGGGCTGTCCTGCAGGTCTGCATCCATAGTGATCACCACATTACCGGTTGCCGCTTTAAAACCTTCATACAATGCAGGGCTCTTCCCGTAATTACGCTGAAACTTAATGGCTTTTACAGCAGGGTATTGGGCCGACAGACTTTTAATAACATCCCAGCTGTTGTCCTTGCTGCCATCATCTATCATTATTACCTCATGCGCATAATTATGCTCCTTACACACACGCTCTATCCATGCTACCAGTTCAGGCAGTGATTCTTCTTCATTATAAAGCGGTATTACAACTGATATATCGGGTTGCATCGGGTGCTAAAATACGGGTTTTTATGATAATACTCTTAGGCACTGTATCATTCCCGGTTGCCAGGAGGGTCAATTGATTTAAAGTTAACAAAAAACAGGTATCTTTCACTTCTTATCATGTTTATGTTTAAACCCCATTATTCTCCATCTGCCGCGTCACAAAATTCCCTGGAGAAGTAAATTTCATTGAATAAAACTTCATCGGATCTTTTTAATTCAACTTGAACATTCCAAAAAGCTCTTCTTCTCGATACTTTATATGATTTATCAATCTGTGACTTCAAACTCATACACCAAACTCCGGCCTCTTCCTCTTCACTGCTGCACATACTATAAGCCCGAATAAACAATCCATCAGCAATCCGCCGCAATAAGCCATCAGGTTCTTACCCAGGTGAAAGGTTTTTGATTCTGCCACCTGCTCATCAAACTTCTTCAATGCTTCATCTACCTTATCCGGAGGGGTATTGAATTTTTCCATGAAAGTAATAGTCGATTGCCGCACTTTATCCATATAGTGTGTATCTATATACAGTATGTAGATGTAATTATAAATAAATGACATCAGCCCGGCCACCAGTAGCATAATGAATATGGCTCCAAATACCTCCCTGAATTCCATATAGCCTCCGTTTGCCTTCCTGATCATACTTGCAAATACGCCCACCATTACCAGATAGATAAGGTAACCTGCAAACTTCAGACTGTAAAACAATATCATTTTTGGCAGGAAAATGGTTACAGCGGTAGTGATGGCAATATATATCAGGCCCAGTAATAAGCCATATTGCAGCGCCATTTTATTCTTTTGGGCAACAGTTATTTGTTCCATAATTTTCAGTTGTTGAGATAAACCTGGTTTTGATTAATAATTCCGAGTACTTTACCGCTCAGTTCTTTTCCGATAAACGGATTATTTCTGCTTAATGATTGTATTTTATTTGCTGCAAGTGTATTGTGCCCTGTTGTTGTAAATAATGTCAACACCGCCTTGTTCCCCTTTTTTATCTCCGGTATATCCAGCCCGAAGATATCTCTGGGTATAGTTGTAAGCATATCCACCAGCCGCTCAGGTGTAATATAGTCTTTCAGCACATCCCACAGTATCCCGAATGCAATCTCCTGCACCGCCATGCCATCTGCTGCATATTCAAACTCCTTTGTTTTGGCATCCCATTCCTGCGGACGGTGGTGGCTTGCTATGCAGTCTATTGTGCCATCCTTTACCCCGGCTATCAGTGCCTGCCTGTCTGCTTCAGTTCTCAGTGGCGGCGATACCTTATAATCGCTGCTGTAGCCGCTCAGGGCCTCATCAGTCAGTGCCAGGTGGTAGGGTGTTACCGAGCAGGTTACCGATAGTCCTGCAGCCTTGGCCTTCCGCATCATTTCCACACTTTCAGCGGTTGTTATTCCCGTTACATGTAGCCTCGAGCCCGTGTAGCGCACCAGTTCAATGTCCCGGTGAAGCATTATGGTTTCCGCCAGTGCTGGTATCCCTGCCATGCCCAGCGATGTGCTCATTACTCCCTCATTCATCAGTCCACCGCCGGCCAGCGATGCATCCAGCGGCAGTTGTATTATCACTCCACCGAACGCTTTTACATACTCCAGCGCTTTCAGCATCAGGCCTGTACTCTGCACCGGTTTCCAGCCATCACTGAAAGCTACAGCTCCATGCGCCCGCATATCCATCATTTCAGCCAGGTCCTTGCCCTCTGTGTTCTGTGTAGCTGCGCCTATAGGGTGCAGCACCACCACATTACCTGCCGCTTGCTGCAGTACAAACTGTATTATTGATTTGGTACTCAATGGTGGCAAAGTATTGGGCCCAGGCAGCACATCCGTAAATCCCCCCGCTGCAGCACAGGCAAGTCCGCTGCCAATAGTTTCCTTATGCTCAAAACCCGGCTCCCGGTAATCGGCAAATACATCTACCCAGCCCGTACTCGCGCAAAGCCCCTTGGCTTCTATCACCACATCAGCATTACATTTTATGCCGGTAGCTATCTGGCTTATTATACCATCCGTTATCAGCAGATCTGTAACCTTATCATGATATTTTGACCCCGGGTTTATAACCCTCGCTTTGCGGATATGCACCTGCATGGAAGAAATCTGTTAACTGGTAAATCTAAAAACAGAATAAAGGTATAAATAACACGCCTAAACGCAAAGGGCAGGCTAAGGGGGAAATAGGAAATAGCTAATAAAAATCAACCCAAAAATCATATTCGTAGGGGCAGGGATCTCCCTTGCCCATTTATATAACAAATGAAAACAGGGTTCATAACAACCTGACACCGAAAATCAGATATGCTGTTCAAATACCTTGAGTCCAGTATTTTTCATTAACGGTGCTGCATCCTAATGAAATTGCTCACCCCTGGCCAGCATTTCCAGGATCATCTTCATTCGCTTTTCCCGTGTCTCCGGTTTTTTCGCGGTCTGCAGCCGCCAGGTAATCGCATATTTGTTGGCTTTGTTCAGCGAGTCGAAAAAAGCTTTTGCCTTTTTGTCTTTTTCAAGTAGCCGCAGAAAATCTTCAGGGGTGCTCGAATTGGAGGGTGAATCGTAAGCTGCCGCTATTCGGCCATCCTTCTTTGCCTCTTCAAAAGCCTTTAATCCTGCCGCCTTCATTCTCTTTTCATTCGTAAGCCGCTCTATATGTTCTATGTTTCGCTTCGACCATATACTCCTTGCCCGCCGTGGCGTGAATTTCTGGATCCACGAATCACTGTCCAGTTTCTTCTTTTGCCCATCTATCCAGCCATAACAAAGAGCTTCATCCAGCGCTTCATCATAGGTAACGGTTTTTTCACCCGACTCTTTATTGAAAATCCGCAGCCATATACCATCCGATTGAGCATGATTGGCAGCAAGCCATTGCTCCCATGCACCTGCAGTCGCAAAAGCTTTGGTGGGAGTATCTTTCTTGTTTTCTGTAGTACTCATTTAGCCTCCATTTAGAGCAGGAGCCGATACTAACTTACGCAAATGTTTTTGAAATCATATACTTAGTCGGTTAATACCTTCGCTTAATTTACACATATTGGCCCCCCTTTCACACCACTTACTTCATGATTGAAATATATTATTAACAGAATAAAAAACTAAAAATGTAATTAATGTATTTTACTTGATATTACCTGTATGTTATATCGCAATTACATTTGTATATTCGCAAAAATATATTTACTTATGAAACCTTTCAATTTTCTTTTCGCTCTTTTCGTTTTTACATTTTGTAATTGCGACCCTGCAAATGCCCAAATCATTACCACCATTGCCGGAAACGGTATCGCTGGTTTTGCAGGGGATGGCGGCCCTGCAATAACTGCCAAATTAAATGATTCCAGAGGTGTGGTGATAGACACGTCAGGAAACATTTATTTCTGTGATTTAGGAAACCACCGCGTGCGTAAAATTAATGCCGCGGGCATTATAACCACTATTGCCGGCATTTCAACTACCGGTTACAGTGGCGACGGCGGCCCTGCAACGCTTGCTCAGTTGAATGAGCCGTTTGGTATTGCATTGGATGGTTCAGGAAATATATATTTTGCAGATTATGGCAATAATGTTATCCGCAAGATTACACCATCTGGTTACATCTATACAGTTGCAGGGAATAATATTGCAGGTTTTTCAGGCGATGGCGGTCCTGCTACAAATGCCAGCCTTCACCAACCTGTTTCCGTCTGCACCGATACAGCCGGCAACGTTTACGTTGCAGACCGATCAAATAACAGGGTCCGCAAAATTACTCCTTCAGGCACCATCTCCACTTTCGCAGGCAACGGTGTCGGCGCCTTCCTCGGCGATGGCGGCCCTGCTACAGCCGCCGAATTATACGTACCCGATTGGCTTGCTGCCGACAAGCACGGGAATGTATTTATTATAGATGAACATAATTATCGTATACGTAAAGTTGACGCTGCTGGCATAATCAGTACTGTGGCGGGCAATGGAAGCTCCGTGACAAGCGGTGATGGTGGCCCGGCTACTGCAGCAGGTATGCTTGGGTACACAGTAGCTGTTGATAATTCGGGAGATATTTACCTGGGCGAGTTCGGAAACTCACTTATAAGAAAAATTGATGCCAGTGGTATTATTAATGCATTTACTGGCACTGGTTTGTCTGGTTACTCGGGAGATAACTGCTCCGCTGATTCAGCTCAGATCGCCAATCCCTACGGCATCGGCGTGGATACTGCAGGGAATGTGTATTTTGCAGATAACTCTAATCAAAGGATACGCAAAGTAAGCAAAGACCATAAACCGATTTTTACGGGTGGTCATTTTCAGAATTTAGTTATATGCTCTCTGTCAGGTGCTGATTCAATAAATGCATTGCTTACCATCAGTGATGTTGATACGGGGCAGACAGAAACCTGGAGTCTCCTAAACCCACCCTTGCATGGCACTGCCGTTGCTGGGTACTCAACTATGTCCGCAACAGGTACCATTTTTACTACGGGTTTATTTTACACGCCTGCCACAGGGTTTATTGGCAACGATACATTTAAAGTAGTCGTTACAGATTGTGCTTTATTCACAGATACGACAACTATATTTGTTAAACTGGTAGATTGTGCGCTCGGTGTACCTTCAATTCCCACTACAAATGAAAATACGACTCTTCACATATGGCCCGACCCGAATGATGGCAGATTTGTAGTGTCATTATCTTCAAAAACAATTGAATCGGCACGTATAATTATCACCAATATTTTGGGCGAAAATGTACAGGAATGCCAAACCAGTACCAATAAAGAGACAACAATTACTACTGAACTACCATTCGGCGTCTATTTTATTAATGCAGTCACAGCACATGGAATTTGGAGCAAAAAAATGATTATAAGTCGGTGACGAGATTTTAGGTCTCAGGAGATGCGCCACATAAATTTATCTTGGCTTTCACTGTCCAGCTATGGAAATGCAGAAAGATGGAGATCGCATCCGGGTCTCCAAAACTGCTAAACCCCCAAAATCAGATCAGATATCCACAGACCCGGCACTCCGCTGTTCGATCTGAAGTAGTCTGAAATAAACCTGCTCCAATTACTTATTTTATTGAACACTACTATATACCGGATTCCACATATATGTAAATACCCCTGCTAATCCCCAACCATTGATATAGCTACTTCTATAGCCAATCAGAAAATAAATATGATAATAAATTTGGAAAAACCAATTATTTGGTATTTATTTGTTTGAAAATAAACAAATAAATACCAAATAATACATCTATGAAACAATTATCTTGTAGTTCTGAGGTATCGAATCACAATTTTTCCTGAATTCCAATAATCATTAAACCCTATTATACCTGGAGTATACTATTTGTACTTGATTATATCCTCATTATATAAAATTATACACAATATAAATCGGTGTATAATGTGATGGTAATTTATTTATGAATTATAATTATTTATTATTTTTTCCATTATTCCCTGAACCTGAAGCATAATGATTTACTTTAATATATATTATATAAATAGTTTATGCGTTTTCAAATTGCCGATTTAGCGTAATAATATTCCATAATTTTTTGCGAAAATCGACTTTGAAAGTGTAAATATCTGTAAATAAGTAAGTTGATTTTCAAAAATTGCAAAAACCGGAAATTTTTGAAGTAAATTGAAGCATTTTTGAAGTGTTTTTGAAGCAAGTAGAAGCATTTTAAAGAAAATTGAAGCTACTATGAAATAACTATAAACTTATCGCATATTTTTATTACCGGATACTGTATCTTTATGAGATCTAGCCGTTACTGGCGATAATAATATTATCAAGTTGAGAATATTTACACTACTGATTTGGGCAATTTTGCTTGGCTGTAAATCCGGGACAAAAAAAATGGAGGCATACTACATGCCCAAAATTGAGCATATAGATTATGCGGCGATTGACAGTCAGGTTCAGGAGATATTACAAAATAACAACGGCAATTTTCCGGTAATTGTTTATGAAAAATCCAAAGGGCCTAAACACATTATTTATATAGGTGAACGACACGGAAACGACCCTGATGACAAAAGATTTGATACAATTAAGAAATACTTTTTACAGCTCAAGCCATCAGTTATTCTGAATGAAGGAGGGCAGCAGGCCGATAGTATTCATTATAAGACCAGGGACGAAGCAATAACAAAAAATGGCATTCAGGGTTATCTAAAGTTTTTGGCCGACCAATCAAACATAAAATTATTAAACGCAGACTGCCCAGATAGTTTAGAAATTGCAAGCCTTTTAAGGCTTCATGAAAGTAAAGCAATACTGTATTTTTTAGTAATACAACGGTTTATCCCCCGGTTTATATCTGGCCGGCACAATTTGAAAGATATAAACTATGAGTACGACAAATTCATGAACAGCTATTTAAAATCGAGGTGTAAATTAGTGTTCTCTGACTCTGAAAGCAAGTGGAGTTTTTTTGAAAACCTGTATGAGCAAAATAATGAACATAAAAAGTTAGATCTGGAGAATTTCGACTTATCCCAAACAGAAAACGATCAGGGTGAATTTGGCGATATTTTACGCCATTCCATGCAGATAAGGGACTTTGCAATCCTAAACAATATCTTTAAGTACTTACAAACACACGACAAAGTATTCATTGTCTTTGGCGCCAGGCACTTACTTGCTCAAAGGCCGACATTCAATAATTTTTTTAACCTCAAATAGAAACTGAATACCCTCTTGTCGGTCTACCTTCGTCAAAGTGATACGGCTAAGTCTGTTAATATAATTAGAGCCGATTACACAGAACACTATGAAGAAATGATTGAAGCCTTCAATGATGTAGTCTGCAAAAAGAGTGTTTAAATGCAAAAATCATAAGAAGAAACTATCCTATTTAAATGGTTGTTTTTCTTATTTAAAGTAAAATGAGCAAAAGCAGATTTGAAAAACTGCCACCTGAACTGCCATCACCCCTACTCTTAAACGCTGAAACCCGCTCTGGGAGCGGGTTTCGGGACATACTTGCGGACTGGACGGGACTCGAACCCGCGACCTCCGCCGTGACAGGGCGGCATTCTAACCAACTGAACTACCAATCCAATTAGTAAAGAAAAAAGAACTTTTGGATAACAATTACTGTCAAAAAACCACAGGGAGAGCGGTATTCTAACCAACTGAACTACCAATCTTTTTTCCGTTGGGGCTGCAAATATAGTACCTATTTTCGGAAATCAGCAAAAGTTTTTCCTGTTTATTGAAAAAGAGTGACATTAAAGTAATTTCGCTATACAAATCCAGTATGAATAGATACAGACTATTGAAAAATTTGAAATGATCAAATAAGTTTAGGTATGCGAAAAAAGACTGAATCTGGTGGTGAGTAATAATTTCCCTTTCTGTATGTCAGCGCATTCTATTTGGCAGTCTGGGCTACTACTACGTGGAACGGTCCGGAGTTTTCGCTTAAAATACCCGTCTCTGATATAGCCTGAATCACATACTCATAGGGTGCGCCTTCTACCAGATTGCTGGTGAGGAATGTACGGGTACTCTTTTTCAATTCCTTCTCATTGGCGATAACCGTTCCGTTCTGGAATAGCCGGAACCCTTTCAGGTCCGTAATATCGGGATACTGCCACTCTATAGTTGCTTTATTGGTGTTGTCGGGTATTACTCTCTTTATAGCAGGAGCCGGCAATTCCACACTGGGTGTCTCTATGGAGACAGTGTCGCTGTAAGAGCTTTCTACATTAGTTTTGCTCACGGCGGAAACGCAGAATCTGCGCCTGCCAGCAAGCCCATGCAATAGCTTATAGTCGAAATTGCTGGTCCGGATTTCCTGGCTGCTGATCAGGGCCATTTTATTGTTCTGGGCATCAAAGGCATATACCTTGAAATAGTCGGTAAGGCTGTCGCCCGCCACTGGAGGGTCCCACGAAATATAGAGCGTTGTTAATTTATTGCTGGTATTGCTTTTCACTTTTACATTCTGCGGAGAAAGGGGCTCGGTAACCGGGAGATAACAGTAAAGCCTTTCGGTGCCTGAAATGACCGATCTGTCTTTATAGAGCGTTTTTACATTTATTTTAATATAGCCATTTACCTGAGAAGCTGTTTTGTCGGTATAGGAGCGCACAGAAGGGTCGAGCAGGCCGGAAACAGCAGTATATCCTGCAGGCACGTTATTCTTCTCTATATAAAAACCCTTTATATAGCGTTCATATTCCCTTGGGAAATTCCATTTTACAGCGGTTCCTTCTTTAAAGTAGTAGCCATTTGATGCAATATCTGTTACCTGGGCCTTTTTATATTCGGCCGGATGATCTGAAGGGTAGTAGGCATAAGACCTGATAATTCCTTCAATATCAAATACGGATTCAGCAGCTATACTGTACTGGGCCGGGTCGGTAGTGTTGACATATTTATCGAACCAGTTGAAGACAGACGGTTCTGAAAGGTTTTCTGCAGTAATCCTGCTGGTATTCATACGGATACCATCGCGGTAAATGTTGAAACCCGCCACATGATTCAACCTCATTTTTGCGGTATCAGCGACCCAGATCACATTAATACCTTTTGTGCCGGGCAATGCTTTTGAAGTCAGTTCCTGAACTACATCCAGGTCGGGGATCTCTCCATAGTTCCAGGTAGTTTTAGCTACAAGGTTATCAGTTCCCTGAATAAAGAGCCCGTATTGATAAGCCGTTTTTTTTACAGCCGAGTGATCAATATAGCCAAAGCCATAGATCACAGCTATATCGTAATCATTGAGTATCATCCTGTTCATGGTACCCAGTTCGCTGGTATCACTATTCAGCTTCAGCAGGCATTTATTATAGTCAGCTTCAAAAACGGTATGTTCTTTAAGCATTTTATACATTTTTGGTTTCAGCAGGCTTTCATCATACAGGTTGCAGCCGCTAGACGCAAATTTTCTTTTGGTAAATACTCCTGGCATAAGCGGTGCAGTATTAAGTTTAACCCAGCTTTGCAGGCCTTCTTTTCTTTTTATATCAAAACCAGTATAGTTGTTATTCCAGTGTTTGGCTATCCAGAAAAGTTTAACAGCTTTGCCATCGGCGCTTTGTGCCAGTAGCGTTATATTATCGTTCTGCGCAAAAACGCTTTGCGAAAGACATAATATACCTATAAATATTAGCAAGCAGGTTTTCATTACATATAGTTTATATAATTCGCCGAAATAAAGTATCAGTGCAATCAACCAATCATCATTAATTGGTTTGGCTTACCTGGTTCCTTTACCGGATTTCAATTATTTTCCCCGATGTTTTTTTATGTAAATTATAATACTCACCAGCAACAGAAAGCTGGCACTCCATGAGCCAATGGTAGCTGCTACCTGGTATGGATACCCATACATTCTTATAAGCGACAGCCAGGCAGTGCAGATAAGCCAGACGATACCGAGTATTATAATAATTGATTTATACATCAGTGTATTATTAAAGCGGATGCAAAATTAAGACATTTGAAGCGGGATTAATCATAATTATTAAAAGGTTTGCTGAGACGGGAAAGTGATTATATGAATATGACGTATCAGACGAGCCATCAGAACGGAGCAGTGGCGGAATTATATTGTTTCGGTATCCTTAAACTTATACGGCTTTTGTAATAGATTTGGGTAATTTACTTCCTGATAAACCTGTTTGCTAACATATACCTTCGAAATACCAATGTGCTTATTTCGGAAATTTCAGTTATCCGGCATTTAATTTTTCTGGCAATATATGCCGATATTGTATCAATATAAAATAGCTAAAACAGCTTTCGTAAAAGTCCAATCATTATCTTTGAATGAATTATGCAACGGACACTTATATTAATAAGGCATGCTAAAAGCAGCTGGGCAGATGCATTGCAAAGCGATTTTGACAGGCCGCTGAATGACCGCGGCAAAGCAGAGGCGCCTGAAATGGGTATCAAACTCAAAAAGTTGGGAATAATACCTGATCTTATTATATCGAGCCCGGCAAAAAGGACCCGGCAAACGGCCAAAAGAGTAGCAGATGAAGTAGGGTATGATTCGGATGGCATTAAATGGGTGGAAAAATTGTATCATTGCATCCCGTCTGTTTTCAATGAAGTGATTGCAGGTATCCCCGATGATGTAAAAACAGTGTACATATTAGGGCATAACCCGGGCATCACTGATTTTGTAAACCAGCAATCCCAGAGCTTCAGCATTGATAACATGCCAACCTGCGGAGTAGCCGGGATAAAACTCGATGCAGAGGAATGGAGTAACTACGCCATAGAAAAAAGAAAAGTATTTTTATTCGATTACCCCGGTAAACATGATCACACAAAATAAATCAATAGTACAGATTACAGCCATACTCGAAAAGCTGTTTGAAGAACACTTCGGAAAAAAAGCGGAGAGCATGGAAGCCCTTGCTGTTTCGGGCTCAGACAGGCGGTATTACCGCATCAGTAACGGAAAAACCACGGCTATTGCTACCTATAACAGCAATGTGGCTGAGAACAACACTTATTTCTACTTCACCGAATTATTCCGCAGGCACCAGGTAAATGTTCCGGAAGTTTATGTAGTAAGTAAAGACAGGCGTTCTTATCTGCAGCAGGATCTTGGGAAAGTTTCACTTTTCGACCTGGTTATCAACGAAGGCTATACTGAGCCGGTAAGAAAGCTTTACCATAAAGCACTGGCGCAACTGGCCAAGGTGCAGTGGATAGCTGGAAGGGAGGCAGATTATAAACAGTGTTTTGCAAGCAGGCAGTTTGATGAAAAAGCCATCATGTCGGATCTGCTTTATTTCAAATATTATTTTGCTGACCTCCAGGGTGTACCCTACGACCGGTCGGGCCTGATAAGTGAGATGGAACTGCTGAGTAAGGACCTGGGCAGGGTGCAACCCCAGACACTGATGTACCGCGATTTTCAGAGCAGGAACATAATGGTGCATGAGGGTAAAATATTCTTTATCGACTTCCAGGGAAGTATGCAGGGGCCGCCACAATACGACCTGGCATCTCTGTTATGGCAGGCCAGGGCGCAGCTGCCTGCAGCGTGGAAAGAAGACCTTCTGAATGGCTATATCAGCAGCCTGAATGAATTGCATGTGCCCCGTATGGATGAGATCTACTTCCGCAGGGGTTATGTGCAGTTTGTGCTGGTAAGGTTATTACAGGTTCTGGGATCATATGGTTTCAGGGGATTGCTGCAGCATAAAGCCCATTTTATTACCAGTATAGCTCCGGCGCTGAAAAACCTGAACTTATTTCTATCTGACCACCCCCAGACACCTGCTTATCCGGAACTAAGGAGCCTGCTGGAAAAATTATCCTCGCCCGAGATGCAGGAAAAATATGCAGTTGTGAGCCACGGCGAAAAGCCTAAGCTTACAGTGCAGATCAGCAGCTTCTCGTATAAAACAGGCATACCTAAACCAAATGGACCTCACAATGGTGGGTATGTATTCGATTGCAGGGGAATCCTTAATCCCGGCAGGTATAATGCCTACAAGCACCTCACCGGCAATGATGAGATGGTGAGGCAATTCCTGGAGCGGGAGACCCGTATGCCGGATTTTATGAATTATGTTTATTCGCTGGTATCTATAAATGTGGAAGATTATATAGCCCGTGGTTTTGAGCAGCTGAGTGTAGCATTTGGCTGCACCGGCGGACAGCACCGTTCGGTATATGCCGCCAATCAGCTGGCTGCGTATCTGAAAACGCGGTTCAACACTGAGGTAACTGTTACTCACTGCAATGAAGAAAGGTGGGTGCTGCAGAAGGAAAGCACTGAAGCAGAGTAAGGGAGCGTTGTTTTAGTAATCAGCGACGAAAAAACAAATTCAACCTTTTGATTTGCCGGTCGCAGGTGGCAAATCCTCCTTAGAAGATTCTGTCGCAGGAGGTGCCATAAGCGATTTTCTTTTCCACCGTATGCAGTAACTGATGTAGAGGTTAAAATCAAAAGCGGTGTTTTTATCGCCACGGCCGTAGCCGGCTATATAAAGCGGTGAGAGGTTGCTGAATGATTTGCTGTTCATCATTATCTTCCCACGGAGGTTCCAGCCGGCTACGAAGTTGTTCCATACGGCTACTCTCATACCCATTGTCAGCTCAACCCAAATGGCCATAAATGGTTTGGCGTGGGCTACTGTGGTGTCCCGTGTATTGCCCCATACACTGTCGGGAATGTTGTAGGTAGCCGGGCTGCGGCTGACATGGGCTGCTGCGATGCGCAGGCCAAAGAGCATCATATCCCAATCTGCAGGCCTGTCGCGGGGGAGGAGGGCCTTGTTGAAACCCAATCTCAGGAAGTCGTTTTTGGTGTTATATCTGAGGTCGGTATAATTAACATCTGATCCTCCCCAACCTAGTTCCATAGCGGCATAAAATTCGTTGCGCAAGTAATAATCGGACTGGAACTCGTAAGAGTGCCGGTCGTTGTAATACCAGTTCTGAACAGGGTGCACCAGATCCACACCCAGGCACAGCTGGTGGCCTGAGCTGTCTGTTTTTTTAACCTTAGCCAGCGAAGTGGTATCGGGTGTCCCGGCATCGGTTTGCGCCAATGCCGTAGTGACCATTGATACCATCACCATGCTAAAAATCAGGATGTATATATATCTGCAGATGCTTTGTATTGACATTGTTGGTAACACTGGTATTTATAATGTGGATTGAATCAATAATTGGATAAGAGGGGGAGGAGGTAGCATGATGTACAGAATCAAGGGTATAAAAATAGGTATATCCGCAGGCATTGGAGAGAAACTGCAGGTTGCGCTGGTAATAGAATGTCAGGGTATCGGAATGATAGAGGTGAACATATTGGATTGAGTCGGTCGTAAAGATCCACTGGCAAATAGTGCTGTCGGGTGAAAGGGAGAGGGTAAAGGTTGCCTGCTGCGGGTAAGTAGTAACCAGTTGCGTATCTTTGCCGGGTACTACAGGGATGAATGTAGCAGCAGGTATTGCTGTATCCACTGGGGTTGTAGAAGTATCTGTAGGGAAATGTATAGTTTCTATAGATAGGGTCGCAATCTTGGGTGTAAGGCAAGGTTGCCGCTGCTGGGTACAGGATAGCCAGCCAATAACTGTGAGGGCAAGTAAACAAATACCGGTATATCGGGACAAATCAATCATTTAGTGTGTTCAGAATTTTATCAATCTCTGCAATCACTGAATCGAGTTGGCGGCGCATGTTTTCGTTGTCTTCTCCGTTTTCGCGGGTGCTGCCAATATGCACGCTTACCATATCTTTTTCCAGAGAAGAAAGTTTGCGGCCAAGATCATCAAGCGACCTTGTTTGTGCCGCAACAGTTTCCCTGAGGCGTTTGTTTTCGGACTCGGTGGCTGCGTATTTTTTCAGCAGCAGGTCCAGTTTTTTACTGAGCAGGTCCAGCGCTTCCATTATTCCCTTATTTGTGCGTTAAGCTTGTTTTTATATACATCCATCAGTTTCTTCATCAGTTGTTCAGTTTCCGTATCGGTCAAAGTACGGTCGTTCAACTGAAAGGTATAACTTAAAGCGTAAGATTTTTTGCCTTTGCCCAGTTTTTCACTTTCAAAAACATCAAAGAGGCCGAAAGACTGCAGACTTTCCAGGCGCAGCTGCTCTGTAGTATCCTGTACCTGCTTCCAGGTAATCTCCTTATCAATAATCAGGGCAATATCGCGGTTTACAGCAGGGTATTTAGGCACTTCTTTATAGCTGATCTTACCGGTGGCAGCGGCTTTCATCCATACATCCCAGTAAATTTCAGCAAAACATACTGCCTGTTTTATTTCAAATTCTGACAGCCTTGCGGAGGTGACCTGCCGTGCAGAGCAGAGTTTCTGGTTTTTCCATTTCCACAATATTTCGCCTCCATCCTGTTCATTATAAACTACAGTAGCGTTGCGGATGCCGCTGTATTGCAAAAGATTTGTTATCATGCCCTTGAGGTGAAAAATTCCCGACTGCACCGCCTTCTGGTTCCAGTTCAGGTGCGATATGTCGCCGGTTATCCAGATGCCCAGGCGAGCCTCCTGTATGTATTTGCCCTCCTGCTGTGTGTATACGTTGCCGTACTCAAACAGGCTTAAATCCTGGCTTTTACGGTTACAGTTATATTGTATTACCTCAAGGCCACCTTCCATCAGTGATGGCCGCATCACATCGAGCTCACTACTGAGGCTATTGATCATTTTTACCAGGTCGGTGCGCTCCGGATAATACTTACTGTTGACGATAGAATTGGTTACAATCTCCTGCAGGCCCATCCCGCAGAGCAATTCAGCAATACGGTTCCTGTCAGTACGGTCGTTTGGAAGAGGCTTTGTAAGCGCGATATGGAGTTTAGCGGGAATCAGTATATTGTCCAGTCCGTCTATGCGCAGTATCTCTTCAACAATATCGGCAGGTTGCGAAACATCTGTTTTATTTGAAGGTACTTTAAGGGTAAGTCCTTCGGGAGTTTCGTGAATAATCTCAAAGCCCGATGCAGTGAGTATTTCCTGTATAGCCAGGTGCTTATATGCTTTGCCGCTTAGCTTGTGGATATAGTTGTAGTCAACATTTACTGTAGTACCCTGCAACGGTGTTGGATAAACATCTGTGATGCCTGACACAATTGTGCCCCCTGCATGTTCAGCAATCAAGGCAGCAGCGCGTTTCAGTGCAGGAATAATATTATTGATATCAACTCCTTTTTCGAAATGCGTGGCTGCATCGGTGCGCAGTCCCAACCTCAGAGAGGTGCGGCGGATGTGTTTCGGATTGAAATAAGCGCTCTCGAGAAATACATTGGTTGTGGTTTCAGTGATACCACTATGCAGACCTCCGAATACACCACCGATCGCCAATGCGCCTTCGGTATCGCAGATCATAAGGTCGGTGGCAACCAGTTTCCTTTCCTTTTCATCCAAGCCGGTGAATGGTGCACCCTCATGGAGAAAGCGAACATCTATCTGGTTTCCCGCTATTCTGTCTGCATCGAAAGCATGAAGCGGTTGCCCGGATTCATGCAAAACATAATTGGTAATGTCTACAATATTATTGATGCTGCGCACGCCGATGGTTTGCAGCCGGGCTTTAAGCCATTCGGGCGATGGGCCGATTTTTACATTGGCAATGCTGATACCTGTGTAGCGGGGGCAGGCATCAGGGGCATTAATAGAAACGGCAATTAATGGTGCTCCATCTGTTTTAATATCTGAATGCGGTAATACTACAGCATACTTACCACCCTTATGATGGGCAAGGTAGGCGCACACATCTCGGGCCACGCCTGTGTGGCTGTTGGCATCTGAGCGGTTTGGTGTGAGGCCGATATGGATGGCATAATCAGTTTCAGGGATATTGAAATAGGTTTTTGCAAGGGTGCCGGGGACAGCATCTGCCGGCAATATCATAATGCCATCGTGGCTTTTGCCGAGGCCAATTTCGTCCTCAGCACAGATCATGCCGTTGCTTTCCTCTCCGCGGATTTTAGCCTTTTTTATCAGGAATGGTTCGCCTTCAGTAGGGTGAACGGTTGCGCCAACGGGTGCTACCACTACCTTCTGACCTGCTGCAACATTGGGTGCACCGCATACTATCTGCAGTACATCCGGGCCGCCTGTTGTTACAGTAGTAACACTTAATTTATCGGCATTGGGGTGTTTTGCACAGGTAAGCACCTCGCCGATAATCAGGCCCCTGAGGCCACCGGCAATGCTTTCGGTGGGTTCCACAGCCTCCACTTCGAGGCCTATAGAGGTGAGTATATTGCTCAATTCATTTACCGGCAAGGGTTCCGGCAGATATTCCAACAGCCATTGATAAGAAACGATCATTTCAGAAACTAAATTTCAGCAAAGGTAACTCCATATGATAGCAAAAAAGAGCATCGTAAAAAAACCATTAACAAAACCATTTTTGCACTTAACAATATGTATAAGGTGTTAATTGTTGTGGGTAACTTAAATTGTTTGTGGAAAACCCCGCCTTTTACGGAACTTTATGTGGGCAAAGAGTGTATAAGGTGTTTATAAAGGGCTTAAAATTTAATAACTCAAAAACCTTTGCAGGAACAAAATTCCCGTTTACATTCGCTCCCCCTCCCTGCTTTTTAACCTTCGATTAATGTTGGCTTAATATTACGGAAACATTGAAAAATGCCCGCAAAGCTACTGAAACCGGGTAAAGAAAACAGAAGTGGAATCGGAAACTATAATTAAACATACTATATAAAGTATTATTTTAAATGGCAGTAAATATAAAAAAAGATTTTGGGAATGTAAGGAACCGGAAACCAGACCTGACGACGATGGTTTATGGCAAAGTGCCACCGCAGGCTCCCGAGCTGGAAGAGGCTGTGCTGGGCGCATCCATGCTGGAAAAGGACACCTTTGCACAGGTACTGGAAATAATACAGAGCGAAGAATGCTTTTATGTAGATGCACATCAGAAGATTTATTCGGCAATGCGCAGACTATTCGACAAAGGAACACCTGTGGATCTGCTGACGATAACCGAAGAATTAAGGAAGACCAATGAACTGGAAATAGTGGGCGGGGCTTACTACCTGACACGGCTTACCATGAGCGTACTATCAAGCGCACATGTGGAAGCACATGCCAGGATAGTAATGGAAAAATTCATTCAGCGGGAACTGATACGTATCAGCGGCTCTGTGATCAGTGATGCTTATGAAGACAGTACCGATGTATTTGACCTGCTGGATAAAGCTGAATCGGGGCTGTATGAAATAACCGACAAACACCTTCGTAAAAACTTCAGAAGCCTGCAGGATGTGCTGGTGAAGACAATGAACGAAATAGATGAAAACAGGAACAAAACAGATGATATAACCGGTGTGCCTTCGGGCTTTGCGAGCCTTGACCGGCTAACAGCAGGATGGCAAAAGACCGATCTGATCATACTTGCGGCACGCCCGTCTGTGGGTAAAACAGCTTTTGCGCTTAACCTGGCTATGAATGCAGCCATGAATCCCGGCAAGCAGTTTCCGGTAGCCATTTTCTCGCTGGAAATGGGTGCGGGACAGATTGTGAAAAGGATGCTGAGCGCGGTAAGCGAGGTGCATATGGAAGCGATTACCCGCGGTAAAATGGCAGAGCATGAGTTTGTGCAGATGACCCAGAGAATGGTGAAATTGTCGCAGGCCAAGATATACCTGGATGACCAGGCTGCATTGAACATATTTGAGCTGCGTGCAAAGGCCAGAAGGCTGAAACAGAAGCACGATATACAGATGATACTGATAGACTACCTGCAGCTGATGCAGGCAAGTGTTGAAAAAGGCGGAAACAGGGAGCAGGAGATAAGTAAGATAAGCCGCGATCTTAAAGCACTGGCAAAAGAGCTGGAAGTGCCGATAATAGCCCTTTCGCAGCTCAACCGATCTGTGGAAACAAGGAAGGAATCGAAGATACCACAGTTGAGTGACCTCCGTGAATCGGGAGCGATAGAGCAGGATGCCGACCTGGTAATGTTCCTGTACCGGCCGGAATACCATGGCATCAATAATGATGCTATGGGTGAGACTATTGAAGGTGAAACTCAGATACATATTGCCAAACACCGTAACGGCAGCACAGGTATGGAGAAGGTGCGCTTTATAAAAGAGTACCAGAAATTTGTGGACATGGAAGATAACCGTTTCGACAGCGGCGGCAGCAACTACAATGCCGGTGGCAGCGGTGGTGGCAATTTTAACAGTGGTGGCGGTGGCGGTTTCAACCCGGCAACACCAGCAGGCGGGCCAAAGGATAACCCAATGGCAGGGATACGCCGCGATCCGAGCGAATTTGCCGGTTCCAAGCTGTTTATTCCGCAGGGTGGTTTCCAGACACTTCCATCGAAAGTGAATAATGTAAACTGGGATGATGAAGATATGGGTCCCGGTACTTCATTTAAAAAGAATTTGCCGCCGGATGAGGATGCACCTTTTTAGGATTTTGGTTATAGTTTTGGAATAAAGGAGCCTTTTATACAAAGTTGATTCTCTGATATAAAGTTCTCGCTGGTTTTATTCATTCTTTAAAACTTCAGGTTCATGGATAAAAGTGAAGATTTCATGGGTAATTAACAAGCCTTTTTAGACATTATTTCTATATTGTGTCAAAATTCATCGTTTATGAAAAAAATCATTTATTTACTGTTAGCCCTCATAGTTCTGGGCACAGGTACGTATGCGCAGGATACCAAATCAGCCAAGGGCAAACCAAAGAAAGAGGCTGCAAAACCAGCTAATCCGGCTAAAGATGTAGCTGCAAAACCAGCTGCAGCCACAGGTAAAAAGCTAAAAAAGGACGGCACTCCGGATATGCGCCATAAAGAGAACAAGGAAGCAGCGAAGCCTGCCGGCAAACTGAAAAAAGACGGTACCCCTGATATGCGGCATAAAGCGAATAAAGAAGCAGCCAAAAAGAAATAACCGGTAATTGAATTAGTTTATTTTCTCGTTTATGAGCCAGGCTGGTTTAATAAATAAACCATCCCGGCTTAATAAAAAGAACCGATTTGTATTCTATTTCACCACAATAGCAGCAACCAGCTTTTCATTACTTACCAGGGCAGTAACAAAATAAAGACCGGGGCGGATATCAGGATTCATTTGCGTTTTTATATTGGTTGTTGTTCGGTATTCTGATACCTTTTCGCCAGTGACATTTGTGATAATTATTGTTACTTTTTCATTTGCAGGTGCGGAAACAATGCAGGTAAATTCACCAAATCCGGGATTAGGAAACAAGGAGAGTGAAGTATTTTGGGTGCTACTGTTTTTTACCTCAGTAGCTGCGTTTTTAATGCGCATTACTGTAGTTTTATCACCGTCTGTTGCATCCAGAAAAGCTACATAAGGATTACCACTGCCATCCAGGGCCATATTGAGATACCAGGCCCAGCCAGCCGAAAACCCTCGGATACCCACAGTGTCCCACGCTGCACCGTTATATTTCAATACGGTTGCTTTATGACCCGGAAGAATATCAACATAGGAAAGATAGGGATTACCGGCATTATCAATGGCAATAGATGTCCAGTCAGCGTTGCCGGCAGGTGTACCCACCAATATCCAACTGGTTCCGTCAAACTTCTTCACCGTAGCACTGCCATCATAACCATCTGTATAGGCAACATAGGGTGTGCCATCCGGGCCAAAGGCAATGGTGGTGTATTGTGTTTGCGCCACTGACGAAAAACCAGGGCTCCCAACAGTTACCCAATTACTGCCGTTATACTTCATCACCGTAGCTTTCAGTCCATTTGCAAAATCCTGGTAGATCATCCAGGGCAGGCCACTGGTATCCAGCGCTATTTTGTTGTATAGCGTATTGCCTGCCGAGAAGCCCGGAGCGCCCACATTAACCCAGTTTGTGCCATCAAATTTCATGACTATTGCCCCGTCGCCCAGATAGCCCATGTATGGTGTGTTATTCTTGTCAATTGCCAATGAAACATATTGAGACACGTGTGCCGAAAAGCCAGGGCTGCCAATATTCACCCATGCAGCTCCATTGAATTTCATAACACTGACCTTTCCACCGTTTGCCTGATCTGAAAAGGCTACATAAGGTATGCCTCCGGTGTCTATTGCTAAACTTATTGACGTAGCCGCTCCGGCTGAAAAACCCGGGCTGCCCACAACTACCCAATCTGTTCCGTTGAATTTCATTACAGTAGTTTTCTCACCGTTTGTTGAGTCCTCAAATGCCACATATGCCGTGCCGCTGCGGTCAAGAGCAATAGTGATATAAAAAGATGGGCCAGGTGAAAAACCCTCACTGCCCAGATTGGTCCATGTTTGTGCCTGGCATAAACCGGAAAGGAACAGGAATGAAAGAAAGAAGCAGAAAAAAAGATGTTTCATAACTGAGTTATTGGAAAGATGAAAAATAGTGCAATGCAAATTACGACTTAAAAAAAACCAAGATGTATCAAAAATTTCTAAAAAAAATTTTATAAGGATGGACCGGATATTTATATGAATGAAACAGGAATAAATGGTGCTGAAGGAAGAAACGGCCTAATAATGAACGGATCGATATATTTATACCCAACGTTTGCCGATCTTTACTCGTCTATACTTCTAAACTTCATATTTTATGAACCATTATTACAAGATTTTTGCCTTATCAGCAGCTGTGGCTGGAATACTTACATTTTCAAACCCGTGCAGCTCACAGATAATGGTGCGTTTGGCCGGAACCGGATTTTGCGGCTTTTCGGGCGATGGCGGCAGCGCATTAAATGCGGAGATTTGTATGCCGTGGGGCCTGGCGGTTGATAACAGTGATAATACCTATATAGGTAACTGGAGTGAGAATGTAATACGTAAAGTATCTGCCACAGGCATAATCTCGACCTGGGCCGGAAGCGGCTCCATGTCTTTTTCGGGCGATGGTGGAAAGGCAGATACCGCGGGGATTCCTGCACCATGGTATCTGTATTTCGACAAAAACCAAAACCTTTTTGTAAATGACGGCCAGGTAACTTACCGGAAAATTACCCCGGAAGGGATAATAACTACAGTGGCAGGCAGTGATACAGCTATGAATTACCAGGATGGAGTGCCGGCTACAAGCGTATTCCTGGGTGCAACATCCATGGTGGCTGATCATGCAGGTAACCTGTATTTCGCAGTTGGTTCTTTTTATGCGCCGCCACCCGGCGATACGGCTCATTATTTTATCCGTAAGGTAACTACCGATGGTATCATAAATACCTTAGCCGGCAATGGCTCATCCTCAGCAAGTGGTATTCCGGCTGTTAATGCACACATTGCTAATCCTATAGGCATGGTCATTGATGGCTCAGATAATATTTATTTTTCAACCGGATTTGCCATCAATAAAATTGATAAAAACGGCATCATCTCCTTGTATGCCGGTAATGGTACGGATTCAAGTGACGGAGCTACCATAAGTAATGCAGCTATCTTCCCAACAGCTATGGCCTTCAGCCCCGCCGGAGAACTCTATTTCTCAGAGGGATATAACAGCAGGATCAGGAAAATATCGACAGATGGTATTGTTACCACTGTTGTTGGCACAGGGGTTTCCGGTTACAGCGGAGACAGTGTAATTGCCCGTAATTCCCGCATTTTTACCGCAAATGACCTGGCCTTCGATCAGAAAGGAAACCTTTACTTTGATGAGGAAGACGGAACGGAGCATTTTGCTATGGTATTTAAGGTGATACTGGAACCCGCAGCAGTGCCGCAAATTTCTAAAGCCGGAAACTATGTTATCAGCCCGAACCCATCGGCAGGAATTTTTAACTTCACTTCCAGCCAAACCATAGCAGATATAAAGATTACTATCAGTAATTGCCTTGGCCGGACAGTTTATCAGAATTGGTCAGGAACGAATACAATTATCGACCTGAGTGCTGAGCCTGCAGGTATTTACTGTGCAAGAATAAGTGATGAGAAAGGATCAATACTGGAAACACGAAAACTGGTAAAACAATAATGACAAAATTTTTGGGTTGCCTTATCAGAAATAGAGTAGCGATTCTGTATGCAGCAATAATGCTGTTGTTCTCTGGTGAAGTGAAGGCACAGATAATCACCAGTTTGCTTCCTGGCCTCAATTATCCCAATTTTGAGGTGCCGGATAGCGCCCGAAACCTTTATGTAAGTGATGGAGGACAGATACGTATAATCAGTACAGCAGGTACCATCAGTGACTGGATAGGATCTAACAGCACCAGCGGATACAGCGGTGATGGGGGCCCAGCAACTGCAGCAATGATAAACGGTCCTCAGGGCATGGCATTTGATGGTGCTGGCAACTTCTATTTTGCAGACCAGGGTAATTCCTGCGTCCGTAAAGTAGTTGCTTCTGGTATTATATCTACTATTGCAGGTACCGGGGGGGCATCTGGATTTAGTGGCGATTTCGGACCTGCCAGCCAGGCTCAACTAAGTGGCCCTTCCTGTATCGTTCTGGATAAAAACGGCAACCTTTTTATCTCTGACCAGCATAACAACCGTATCCGTAAAGTGAATACAGCCGGCATCATAACAACAATTGCCGGGATAGATTCGGCCGGATTCAGCGGTGATGGCGGACCTGCAACCAACGCAGCAATTAATCAGCCGGTTGGCATTGCTGTTGATACTGCTGGTAATATCTTTTTTGCCGACAGCTACAACAGTCGGGTTAGGAAAATAAATGCGGCCGGAATTATCAGTACAATTGCTGGCTGCGATACCGGAGTTGATTATGGCGACAATATTGCAGCAACAACAGAATTATTGTCAGAGCCTATGGGTATTACTACCGATAATTTCGGCAACGTATTTATTGCCGACCAGGGACATAATCAGGTTCGAAAAGTTGATCAGGCAGGTATTATCAAAAATGTTGCTGGTTTTGGAATCCAGGGTTTCAGTGGCGATGGCGGCCCGGCAATCTATGCCTTTCTTGCAGCGCCCAATGATGTGAAAACTGATACCGCAGGCGATATCTATATTGTTGACCAGTTCAATTTCCGCATAAGGTACATAGCCAATACACTTGCTGCACCAGAAGTTGATGTCGATAGCAGTGAAAATATTGTTTATCCCAATCCCGGCAACGGTCTATTTACAGTTAAGAGGTCATCGGGTGGTACTGAGCCTTTGCTGATAAGAATACTTAACGCAATTGGTCAGGTAGTTTATGAACAGGATATGGAAAAGTGCACCCTGCAAATTGATCTGAAATCAGCGCCCAATGGTATTTACTTTGTAATGATTACTGGGAGATCCGGAGCAGTACCGGAAACAAGGAAACTGGTAAAACAATAAAATTAAAATCATCCAATGTGCTAAGCTGTAAACGTGGATATTCTAATTGAAATGCCCATCGGTTTGTGCAATATAGCCGCATCTGTATATGAACCTATGGTAAAAGACCGATATTGATCATAAATTAACCTCCATTACCAAAACCGGCGTCAGTTATACTCCTTAAACTTCTTAAGGGTTATTTTTTAGCCGTTCTCAGTATGCCTTGCTGGCAATTGAGTATAAAGCCGGTTGACCAGGAAGTAAAATTATCTTTAACCCCGCCTTCAACAAAATAACTGATACTTAATGGTCCCTGAATATCCCATGAGTGCTCCAGCCCAATGCCGGCGTATGGAAGCGCTCCGCTGGGATATTCTGTAAATACAGCATAAACATCCCATTTTTTAGCCTGTTTTCCCCCCTCCCCGTTATTACCGATCCTGAATTTATAACCCAGCCACTGGCCTACCGTATTGTCATTGAATGTGTAAAGGAAATAACCGTAAAAATTATCGTTTTCATATCCTGCATATAGCGAGAGAATATTGAATAGCTGCCAGGGGTTTTGAGTTGATATTGCGTTTTTATCAGTCTGGGCATAGTTCCAGTTACTGAACCCGAGGTTGAAATTGCCGTTGTTTTTTTTCAGCAAGTCACCTATGCAGCTGCAGCAACATTTGTTCCCATTGCAACTGTTCCCTTCACTATTGTTAGCTGTATATCCGGAAGATGAATAGGGTTGATTCATTGATTGAGACCAAAGACATGAAGTCCAGCAAAGAATACCAATTAATGTTATCAGATTTTTTATTGCAATGAATTTTCTCATTTGCTTTTTTTGTAAAAATAGAGAACTAAGCGGACAAATTGAAAAGATCAAATCAAGCCATCCGCAAGTAAATAAATGAAGAAGCAGTGCTTGAAATAATTTAAACTCCTTGCAGTTTCATCATGGGTTAATATTGGGTTTCAAAGTGGCATAATAGTATATAAAATCAATTGTATAATACAAATAATCAAAAAGTACCTGCTAAAATTAGCTTGTATTGCTATGCTATAATGTTTGCTGTCTTTATTTTTATTCTTGGTATGAAAGATCAGTTTTATGTCAGCTAAGTATAACTCGGGAGAACTTTCATTTATCTTTGCAGTTATATTTCCTGCATAACTTGTGACAATAGGCATATCATATACAGATTCGCATTACGAAAACTATCCGTTATGGATCAGGGATAATGATCCTGCCATACGTATTATTCAATTATCTCCCGGAAATAAAGATGATCTCGGAAAATGCAATGGTATAGTCTTAAGCGGTGGTATAGATACCCATCCGCGGTTTTATAAAAATAAGAATCTTGATTACCCGAATGCGCCTCAGGAATTCAGTGAAGAACGGGATGAATTTGAACTGATGGTTTTCGGATATGCACTTGAAAAAAAGTTACCTGTGCTGGCCATTTGCCGGGGCATGCAGCTTGTGAATATTGCCCTGGGTGGCGATCTTATTCAGGATATTGAGGCCTCTGGAAAAAATGACCACCGCAGGCATTGTGATAATGATGGAATACATGAAATAATGATAAGCAAAACCAGTTTACTGTTTGAGATAGTTGATAAAGACACCGGTGTCATTAACAGCGCACACCATCAGGCTCTTAATAATATTGCACCAGACCTGGAAGTAAATGCCTGGTCGGCAGATGGCATAGCAGAAGGGGCAGAATGGAAAAATAAAACCGGAAAACCATTTCTTTTGTGCGTTCAATGGCACCCGGAAAGGCTGGTTAAAACTCAGCCGGAAAATCCATTTGCAAATAAGATAAGAATAAAATTCCTGGAAGCAGTGAAGATTGGCTCCCGGAAAATCTAACCCAGATCATTCAGGCAATCTTTGCAGGTTGCTGATAACTACTTAGTGCGCTGAAAGAAAAAGAGGTAATGCTCTCGCAAGCACCACCTCTTTACATTTAGTCAATGGGAATAAAATCAGGAGAGCGCGTTTATTGCTTCCAGAAGTTTGCGTTCTTCTTCCGCATGGTTTACATCGTGCTTTACAAATGTTTTCCCCGTTACCACTTCATACAGCTCAATATACCGCTCAGAGATCTGCCCTATTACTTCTTCGGTCATTTCCGGCACTTTCTGGCCTTCCAGCCCCTGGAAACCATTTTCCATCAGCCATTCCCGCACAAATTCTTTAGATAACTGGCGCTGCTGTTCTCCTTTCTTCTGGCGATCTTCATAACCTTCCATGTAGAAATATCTTGAAGAATCCGGAGTATGGATTTCATCAATCAGGTAAATCTGGTTGCCGATTTTACCAAATTCATACTTTGTATCTACAAGTATAAGGCCGCGCTCACGGGCAATTTCCCTGCCCCGCTCAAATAAAGCAAGGGTATATTTCTCCAGTTGCTCATATTCTTCTTTCGAAATCAGGCCGCTGCTTATAATTTCTTCGCGCGAGATATCTTCATCATGACCTTCATGCGCCTTGGTAGTAGGGGTAAGAATGGGTCTGGCAAAAAAATCATTTTCTTTCAGGCCGTCAGGCATTGGTACTCCGCATATTTCTCTTTTGCCGCTCTTGTATGTGCGCCAGGCATGGCCGGTCAGGTTTCCGCGCACAACCATTTCCACCGGATAAGTTTCGCATTTATAGCCTATAGTAGTATTCGGCAGCGGGGTCGAGATCATCCAGTTGGGAACAATATCTCTTGTTGCAGTAAGAAACTGTGCTGCAATCTGGTTAAGCACCTGCCCTTTATAGGGTATAGGTTTTGGCAACACAACATCAAATGCCGATATCCGGTCGCTCACTACCATTACCAAATACTTATCGGCTATAGTATAAACATCACGTACTTTTCCTTTGTAAAAATTGGTTTGCCCTGGTAAGTTCATAATAGCTGTTCTGTTTAGGTTTAATAATTTTGGAGTGCAAAGGTAAGAGAATAGGATAATAAGTGTGCACTGTATAATTTACATTATGAAGGATCCTTATTCAGCTATTAGCAGATTAGATATATAAAAAATGCAGATGTCCCACGTTTCTCAGGCATGGGACATCTGGTACAATATAAAACTAAAATTCAGCGTTCTTAGGCGTTCTCGGAAAAGGTATTACATCCCTGATATTGGTCATGCCGGTGATAAACTGCACCATGCGCTCAAAGCCAAGGCCGAAGCCAGCATGCGGCACAGTGCCGAAACGCCGGGTGTCGAGATACCAGTACATTTCTTCAGTTGGTATGTGCATCTCATTCATGCGCTGCATAAGCTTGTCAAGCCTTTCCTCTCTTTGAGATCCGCCTACTATCTCACCAATGCCTGGGGCCAGAATATCCATAGCGGCTACTGTTTTGCCATCATCGTTCTGGCGCATATAGAAGGCTTTGATATCCTTGGGGTAGCCGGTAACGATTACTGGTTTTTTGAAGTGTTTTTCTACCAGGTAGCGTTCGTGCTCGCTCTGCAGGTCTATACCCCAGCTCACATCATACTGGAATTTTTTCTTTTTGTATGCAGGTGAATCGACGAGTATTTTAATTGCTTCAGTGTAGGTAATCCGTTCAAACTTGTTGTTAAGTACAAATTGCAGTTTCTCAATAAGGCCCAGTTCACTACGCTCATTCTGTGGTTTTTGTTTTTCCTCATCGGCAAGGCGGGTAGCCAGAAAGTCAAGGTCTTCCCGGTTATGCTCCAGACTGTAACTGATCACATATTTCAGCAGGTCTTCGGCAAGGTCCATGTTATCGTAAATATCATTAAAGGCTACCTCTGGTTCTATCATCCAGAACTCGGCAAGGTGACGGGGCGTATTGGAGTTTTCTGCACGGAATGTTGGGCCAAAAGTATACACCTCACTGAAGGCCATAGCGCCCAGTTCGGCCTCAAGCTGGCCGCTTACTGTAAGGTTGGTAGCCCGGCCAAAGAAATCTTCTTTGAAGTTGATACTGCCATCTTCATTATGCGGGGCGTTATCAAAAGGAAGGGTGGTAACCTTGAACATCTCACCTGCGCCCTCTGCATCAGATGCGGTAACTATAGGTGTATGGAGGTAAACAAAACCCCGGTCGTTGAAGAATTTGTGTATAGCAAAAGCTACGGCATGGCGCACCCTGAAAACACCGCCAAATGTATTGGTACGGAAACGAAGATGGGCTATCTCGCGCAGGTATTCCAGGCTGGGTCGGTTTTTGAGTTGCAGAGGAAATTGTTCCGGGTCGCACTCACCAAGCACAGTCAGTTGCTCGGCCTTTATTTCCATTTTTTGACCCTGGCCCAGAGAGGCTACAACTATACCATCTACACTTATAGAGGCGCCGGTTGTGATCTTTTTCACGAGGGCAGGATCGGTATCCAAACCAATTACCACCTGCAGATTGGCCATGCAGGAGCCATCATTGAGCGCAATAAACTGGTTGTTGCGGAATGAGCGAACCCATCCTTTAACGTTAACAGGATAACTGAAAGTTTCGTTCTTTAAAATGTCTTTGATCTTGGTCCTCATAATTAAAATTTCACCCAACCCCCTATGCTCCTGATGGAAGTACTTTATAATGTTAATTTCAGCTTAAAGCATCTGTTCTGCTTTATGGAGCCAGCAGAACAAGTTGCGAAATTAAGCCATGGTTTTCCAATATTGATAACTATTTTCACTTAACATTGTTAAGGAATTTAAATAAAGAGATAAGATAATTATCTAATTTTTCGGGAAGAATAGGTATTTAATAGCCAGCAGCATTAACAACACACCAAAAATTCTTTTAAGCATTAATTCGCTCAGATTCAGCGCTACCTTGCTGCCAAAATAACTACCTGCAACAAATGCCACTATAAGAATACCTGCCAGCCTCAGATCGACAAAGCCTGCCTTGTAATAATTAATTACTGCCAGCAAACCAATTGGGGGCAGCAACATGACCAGTGACGTGCCCTGGGCCATTTTTTGACTGATTCCAAACAGGAATACAAGGGCAGGGACAATAACAATACCACCACCAATACCTACCATACTGCTCAGTATGCCCGCTAAAAGGCCAAGTGCAAGCAAAAGGAGGATAGTTGTCATATTTAAATTCATTTTTGTTTAGGCTGAAGTCTGAAGTAAAAGCGTGAAAAAAAATATTTTTCAAAAATACAAAGGAAATGGTTCGGATTTACGTCTATGTATTTAAAGTATCTTTTTCGCTCATGGCCTACCTTTATTTTTTACAACGCTTAGCAATAATTCAGGACATTTCGGGTTATAAGGAATAATAAATAGTAACATAACACTAGATTTGCCTGCAATAAACGTTAAAACCCTATATTTGAAAATTAATTTTACTCCCAAAATTGTTTTTTAGGGTGGTACCTATATCTTTGCAAACGCACAAAAAGTTATTTCACTAATATTCATAAAACAAACCAACAAAAAACAGAGTTATGGCAGATGTAAAAACAGCCGCAGCAAGACCATCAGCTACCCACGGAAGCAGTGCAGGTAAGCCAAAAAATTCAAGTAATTTTCTGTACAACTTAATTATCGTAGTGGCCTGCATTGTTGTGGGGTATGTTACCTGGAAGTTTGTATTGGGTGCAGACAGTAACTTCCTGGATAAGGAAAAACAAAAAGCTACAGGTGTGTTCGGTCTTATGTATCAGGGTGGATTCGTGGTACCTATTCTTCTTGCCACACTCTTCACACTGCTTTGCTTTGTGGTAGAGCGCGCCCTCACAATTTTCAAATCAAAGGGCAAAATGGATGCAGGCGAATTTGTGCGTAAAGTACAGTATCACCTGGCCAACAAGAATATTGATGCTGCCATTGCAGAGTGCGACAAACAGAGCGGTTCTGTAGGTAACGTTATGCGTTCAGGCCTGGTTAAGTATAAGGATATGACTACCAATCACGACCTGGATACTGAGCAGAAAGTGCTGAGCATTCAGAAAGAAATAGAAGAGGCTACTGCGCTTGAGCTGCCTATGTTGGAGAAGAATCTTGTGTTCCTTTCTACCATTTCTTCGTGTGCTACGCTGCTTGGTCTTTTCGGAACGGTATTGGGTATGATCCGGTCGTTCCAGTCAATGAATACTGCCGGTGCACCAGATGCTGCTGCCCTTGCGGGTGGTATCTCTGAGGCGCTTATCAATACTGCACTTGGTATCAGCACTTCATTCATTGCCATCATTGCCTATAACTTTTATACCACTATTATTGATGGTATCACTTATGGTATTGATGAGAGCGGGTTTACACTTACTCAGAGCTTTGCTGCGAATTACAAATAGTCTTTAGTCCAAAGTCTTTAGTCTAAAGTCGGTTTATGAACTTTAGACTAAAGACTTAAGACTAAGTACTTGAAAAAAATATACGAAAAAGGTTTGTGGAATTTAATCTATTCCGGATCTTATTAGTTTAACAGTTGAAGAGATAATAAAATGCCCCACGCAAAACTCCCAAGGAAAAGCACACATATTGACATGACTGCAATGTGTGATGTGGCTTTTCTGCTATTGACGTTCTTTATGCTGGCTACAAAGTTCAAGCCAGAGGAGCCGGTAGTAGTAAAAACGCCCTCTTCCATTTCTGATATTCAGTTGCCTGATGTGGACATTATGCTGCTGACAGTGGACACAAAAGGAAGGATATTTTTCTCAATAGACAATAAGAATAAAAGGAAAGATCTTATAGAAGCGGTTAATTATGAAAAAGGTCTCAACCTTACTGAAGCAGAAAAGAATATGTTTGCTATTGATGCATCAGAAGGTATTCCATTCGGCCAGTTGAAATCTTATCTGGATGCATCGCCCGATGAAAGGAAAACCATGGAGACAAATGCGCCTGGTATCCCGGTTGATACTTCGGTATATGCTCCGAATAATGACCTTGCGACATGGGTTAAGAATGCAAGAAATACCAACCCGAAGCTGCGTATTTGTATCAAGGCCGATGGTGATGCTTCCTACCCAAGTGTTCAGAAAATCATTAAAACTCTGGAAGGCTGGAAAATTTTTAAGTTTAACCTGATTACCAATCTGAAAGGCGTACCTCCGGGTACTGCGGCAGCAGCTGAGGCTGCTGAAGCGGCGGCAGCAAAGAAAGGGTAGTTTTTATTATTGGTAATTTGCAGTTATTGAGAACTGATTTTTAAACATATAAAAGTAAAAAAACTTCTGATATGGCAGAATTGGATACCTCGGGCGGGGGGCATAAAAAGGGCCCCGGCGTCAAAAAAGGTAAAAAACTGAGTACAAGAATTGATCTTACCCCCATGGTGGATCTTGGGTTTCTGTTGATAACATTCTTCATGTTTACCACAACACTGGCAAAGCCCAAAACCATGGAGATAAACATGCCCTACAAGGATCCGAATATGAAGGAGGAGGAGCAGAACAAGATCAAGGAAAGCGTTGCCCTCACTGTTTTGCTGAGCAAAAACCATAAGCTGTACTATTACGAAGGCATGGCTACCGATCCTACCAAGCCACCGGATCTGCATGGTACTACATTTGCTGCCAAAGACGGAATAAGAGACGAGATTATAAAGAAAAAGAAGGAAGTAGATGCCATGAAGGCATCGGGCGCCCTCGGTCCGAAAGATGCGATGACCGTGCTGATAAAGCCGGATACCACCAGCACTTACAGCGATCTGGTAAATATGCTGGATGAAATGAACATCAATGATATAAGGGTATATGCCATTATTGATATTACGGATGTGGACCAGAATTTTATCCATGAAACAGAAGTAGCCAATGGAATTAAGTAAACAATTTACAGTTTACATTTAGCAGCAGGCAGTTAAAGAAAAAACAGTACGATGGAAATAAATAAGATACTCTTAAGCGACTATATCGACATCATATTTGAAGGCCGTAATAAAAATTATGGAGGATATGAGTTGCGCAAAAACTACCCCAAAAGGATCACTTATTCCTTGCTGGTTCTGGCGGGCATTGCCCTTTTTGCCGCTACTTATGTTATTATTAATATGAATGCCGGTAAAGAAAAGAAGGTTGTATTGGTGGCTAAGCAGGTAACACTGGCTGAACCGCCGCCAATTGACCCTAAGAAGCCACCACCACCCCCTCCTCCTCCCCCGCCACCACCGGTGAAACCAACAGTTAAGTTTACACCTCCGGTAATCAAGAAGGATGAAGAAGTAAAGGAGGAAGAAGTTCCGCCGCCACAGAAAGAAATTACAGCTTCAGGTATCAAGGATGAAAAAGGGGACCCGAACGGTATTGATCCGGGTATTGTAGATAAAGGCCCGGGAACTGGGGTAGTAGCACCACCACCTCCTCCCGCTATCTTTAATTATGTGGAGCAGATGCCAACAACCGATTATGATATCCATGCATACCTTGGCAAAAACACGCATTATCCCGATGCCGCCAAAGAAGCTAATATAGATGGGCGCGTAATTGTGAAATTCGTAGTTAATGAGGATGGTAATGTATCGGATGTGCAGATAGTAAGAGGTATAGGCGGCGGTTGTGATGAAGAAGCAAAACGTGTGGTGCAATCAATGCCTAAATGGAAGCCCGGTAAGCAGAATGGTAAACCCGTAAAGGTTTATTTTACACTCCCGATTGTTTTCAAACTCGAGTAGAAAAACAAGCCGATAATTTTTTTAAGAGGCTGCAAGTGCAGCCTTTTTTATTGTTTAGACCGGGGAACCAGTGGGTTATTTTGAGGGATCTGTAAACGATGAGGTTGCAAATTATTGTCATTACAGCTATAAACCTTAATTTTGTTTGATGAAAATCAGGTACACAGCCTTTATATTTCTTATATTATTCTGTTGCTGCCATAAAAGCAATAATAATAAGCCAGTTGCTTTTTCTTTCTCCACCACTTATGATTCTGTAATCACCACCTATGCCAATACAAGCTTTCTCTACTCAGTAAGTCTGAATGTGCTTACCGGCAGTATTACCGGCAATCAGGTTACCTATTCTGTTTCCGGTTTACCAACAGGTGTTACCGATTCACCGGCTAGTTTTATTACAAGTAATCTGCTGGGAGGTGGGTTTAATTTCAAAGTTGGCAATGTAGCTCCGGGGAGTTACCAGCTCGACCTGGAAAGCAACTGCACAGCTACAGGTATTAAGCATCACAATGTTATCCTCAAAATACTCCCCCTGCCCGATTATTCAACTACGCTTGCCGGTACATATCCTGGCTCACATAACTACTGCCAGCCAGCCGACACACTCTATTCATTCTTATCAGTGGTAGATACTATATCCGGCACGCCCTATACAATTACTATAAGCAATGTAAAGGTTTATGATACTACCCTAATGATTACTGCTTTACTTTCCGGTGGAATAACAATACCCCTTCAAAGAATCGGATCCTATACAACTTGGGGTGCAGGTACCTATACGCACGATAATGCTCCTTACAACATTTTGTATGCGCTTGCCATTTACGATACTATAGTAAATGGCCTAGATACACAGACATGCCTTATTCACATTCAGCATTAGTGCTGTTTTGTGTACAAATTCCATACTACAGGGGTAACGGACGTATCCCTCAGTGTCATCACTTCGGCTGATAGGGTATCTAAATGCTGTATGGCCTGGCCGGTTATAGAGCCGGGAAAGTATAATTTGAGATAAGTATTATCATTGATAAGCGCCCAGCTGAAAGAACTAATATTACTGCCTGATGAGGTAACCTGCCCTGTGCCATCGCTGCTGAACTGATAAACGTGTGTACTGTCATAAAATGTAGCAGCAAGCAGTTCATTATTATCTATTATACCATTTCCGTTTGAGTCTATTGCAATCCGGGTTATCCGCCAGTTGCCGGTAAGGTCATTTTGCTGAACAGATGAAGACTCGCTTTTTTTGCAGGAGAAAAGGAAAGATACTAAAATGCAGGCTAAGGATATTGCTGAACGGTATTGCTTCATTATCGGAATTTGTAAGCAAATATAAGCCACATTAGCGGCAGTAAAGTTTTAGCAGACAAATTCAGGAGCGAACAGAAGGCATTAAACCGGTTGATTATTCTTACGCAAAAGGACATTAGCTGTAGCCACAATGCCTTCTTCGCGACCAATAAAGCTTAGTTGTTCGGTAGTAGTGGCCTTGATAGAAATATCTTCCACAGATATATTCAGTATTCCGGCAATGACCTCCCTCATTTCATCAACATACTTCCTGATTTTTGGGGCCTGTAATAATATAGTACTATCTATATTCACCAATGAATAGCCCCGCTCACAAACCAGCTGGTAGGAGCGCTGCAGCAATACTTTACTGTCTATACCTTTGTAAGCGGCATCGGTGTCGGGAAAGTGCTGGCCGATATCGCCCAGGCTAAGCGCTCCCAGCAGCGCATCGCAAATGGCATGTAGCAGCACATCGGCATCTGAGTGCCCCAGGGCCCCCTTACTATGAGGAATATGAATTCCCCCGAGCCAGAATTCCCGGCCCTCAACCAATTTATGAAAATCTATTCCCTGACCTATACGATACATAAAACCCCAAACCCCTAAAGGGGCATTTACAATATTATAACATTAACCCGTACTTTTTACCTGTCTGTTTTGCTATTTCATATCCCGCATCAGCATGCCTTATCACACCCATTGCAGGATCATTAAATAATACCCTCTTTAATCTTTCCTCGGCATCATCAGTGCCATCTGCAACAATCACCATGCCGGCATGAAGCGAATAACCCATACCTACACCACCCCCATGATGAAACGATACCCAGCTTGCGCCACCTGCAGTATTGATCAGTGCATTGAGTATGGGCCAGTCGGCTACAGCATCGCTGCCATCTTTCATGGCTTCTGTTTCGCGGTTGGGACTGGCAACAGATCCAGTGTCCAGGTGGTCGCGGCCTATTACTATCGGGGCTTTCACCTTGCCGGTACGCACCAGTTCGTTGAACATCAGTCCTGCTTTTTCCCTTTCGCCCATACCGAGCCAGCATATTCGTGCCGGCAGTCCCTGGAAAGCAATGCGCTCCCTTGCCATGATGAGCCAGCGGTGCAGGCCCTTATTCTCCGGAAAGAGCTCCATCAGCGCTTTATCGGTAGTGTAGATATCTTCAGGGTCGCCGCTCAGCGCCACCCAGCGGAAAGGTCCTTTGCCTTCGCAAAACAGCGGACGTATGTAGGCAGGCACAAAACCCGGAAAATCGAAAGCATTTTCCACACCCCGCTTATCGTGTGCCTGGCCGCGCAGGTTATTACCATAGTCGAATGTTATAGCGCCCCGCTTTTGCAATTCCAGCATCTGGCGCACATGCCTGGCCATAGTATCGAGTGAGCGGCTGATATATTCCTGTGGGTTACTGCTGCGCAATACATTGGCCTCGGCCACACTCAACCCTTCAGGGAAGTAGCCTATCAGCTCATCGTGTGCAGATGTCTGATCGGTAAGAGTATCAGGGGTTATATTACGGTCTATAAGCCTTTGCAGCAGATCCACCACATTACAGCATACTCCTATCGATATGCGCTCATTGTTGTGTTTAGCTTCCAGTGCCCAGTCTATGCTTTCATCTATGTTATGCGTCCACTTATCCAGGTAGCGGGTATCTATGCGTTTTTTAATGCGCCACTCTTCCATTTCGGCAGCAAGGCATACCCCCTCATTCATGGTTATGGCCAGTGGCTGAGCGCCACCCATGCCACCAAGTCCGGCCGTAACATTCAGTTTGCCCTTCAGTGAGCCATCATAATTCATATTGGACAGCGAGAGGTAGGTTTCGTAAGTGCCCTGCACAATGCCCTGGGAGCCTATATATATCCAGCTGCCGGCAGTCATTTGGCCATACATCATCAGGCCCTTGGCTTCCAGCTCCCGGAATACTTCCCAGTTGGCCCATTTGCCTACAAGGTTGCTGTTGGTGATGAGCACCCTGGGTGCATTCTTATGCGAGCGAAGTACTCCGACTGGTTTTCCGCTCTGCACCATCAGTGTTTCATCTTCCTCCAGGTTTCTGAGGCATTCCAGTATTTTATCAAAACATTCCCAGTTGCGTGCAGCTTTGCCATTGCCGCCATACACTACCAGGTCATCGGGCCGCTCGGCTACTTCAGGGTCCAGGTTATTCTGAATCATGCGGTAGGCTGCTTCTGTAACCCAGTTTTTGCAGGTAAGCTGTGTGCCTCGGGGGGCATGAATGGTGCGGCGGCCTGTGATAATTTCTGACATTAGTAAGTGTTTTAAAAATCTCTGAGATCGAAGCCTCAAAATTACAGTTCAGAAAGAAGATTTATGCTATTAAATTGTCCCGGGTTAAAATGAATTTTACAGCTATACGTCTGGATTTTACTTCTACAAGGAATTTTTTCTGGCGTTCCGGGAACTTTAATTTAGTACGCCTGGCATTTAAAAAACACAATGTATCTTTTCCATATTTCGAAATAAGGCAAATTATTTGTAAATTGTTGAAGCTAAAAACTGGCAATCATAAGTCATATTCTGCTCTTTGTATAAATAAAATAGGTATTTAAAGGATATTTGGTTCATAAAATATGTGTTTTACTCATATTAAAGCATATTTTTTCTCTTTTTTTAGTTTTTTTAACCGAAAATGAATTTTTGGCTTGATTTTTGCTGTATTAAATAGGCTACTTGTAGTCGGAAAAAATTATTAGTTATTTTGTAATAATCTTTGCAAAAAAAAATTTTTGGCTTGATTTTTGTAGTATTTTTACTGATCAAATGGGCATGTGTGTTAGCGTTATGAATAACTTTATTAAAAAATTAGCATTATTAGTAAACTTTACATTGGTGTTTTTTACGGTTCAAGCTCAAAACAGCGGTTCTCCACTCGAAGATATGGTGAATGCGTTTAAAAATGACCGTGTAGCCGATATGGATAAGTATTTTGATAGCTTTGTGCCTATCACTATTAATAATGTACAGGCTAATTACAGCCACAATCAGGCAGATATTGTCCTGAAGGATTTCTTTGAGAAAAACAGCCCAAGAGACTTTACCGTAATGGAAAATGGCTCACCCGATAATACTTCCAAATTTCTTATCGCATATTTTACAACTTCAACCGGAGTTAAATACAATGTATATATTTTGATGCGGTTGAAGGGCACATTTATAATCCAGGATTTCAAAATGAACAAGGAGTAACTAGTTTGCTGTCTTCTTTTATTTTTATCTTGATATTTTGATCATGAGCTTATTCAGGCTGCAGTACATAAATTTTATTTCCAGTACTGACAACAAAATTCCTTACCAGTAGATCCAGGTAAGTCTGCCGTACTTGTTTTATTACCAATGAATTCGGGATTAACAGACTTTAATCCTTTACCACTTACATGTATAAAAATATTTTCACATAAATTGATTGGCTTACAATATACTTATATCTGTGCTAAAAATAAAAACAGGTTAGTAAAACTACTAACCTGTTTTTATGAATAACTTTACCGGTATATGAGTAATAAGGTGAAAGATTGGTAATCAAATATTTATAGGGGCCAGCCACCGGTAATATTTTATAGTGTTTATGGTTGGCTACCGAAAAATCAGCGCACTACTTAAGAAGACAGTCTATAGTTCAGAAAGGTTGGGTATAATTTGCAATAAAAGAAAGTATTACAGCTGCTGAAAAGCTAAGCCAAAGAATTTCCATGTTTTAGTACTTTCATATAAATGCTGCATCGGGTTTTCTGCTGGTGCTTTTGAACCACCCCTACTGCCCCCGCCACGGCCACCGCCATGCATAGAGCTGTTGCTTCCTGCGCCACCCATGCCGTTATTCATTCCGCCGCCATTTCCTGCCCCGTTATCTCCGCCGCCCTTAGATTCCTGTTTCTTAAATGCTTTTACACTGAAGCAAACACTTATGTGCTTACCTGCATCCGTTGCGGTAATCGTTTCTTTGTTATAAATAGCTTTAAAGGGAATAACCGCTTCCCACACCAGTTCTTTATATTCATCTATACTCATTCTTACCATAATTCCGCAAGGAGTTGTCTGCTTTGCCATATACCCCCCGTTGCAATGAATAAACCCATCCAGTGATAATTGGTTAGCATCAAGGGCGCTCTTACTTATTTTTTTCTCCATCTGTTTGTTCTCATATGCATCCATGCTTCCCTTACTCTGCCCGAAATCTTTTTTAGATATTTCCAGAGGTTCCAGGTCATTCTGTAACGGGAAATTGATATTAAAATCAGGGTTCTTACCACCTCCTGTATCTATAGATACGGTCAGGCCCTGCTTCAGAATTTTGATCTGAGTCATCTCATCACCGGTTTCCATTGTAATATAAAGGTTCTCTTTATCGTTAGAGGTTGCATAAGCTACTTTTGCTTTGGCATCATAGTTGGGATATGGAGAAGGCCAGTCTTTGCTGTCGCCATCAATTATTATTGGCTGGCTTTGCCAGGTTCCGGGTAATGCTGCCTGAGCCTTTTTTGAATGCCGCGAACTGCCACATGAAATCAGAAAAAGTACCAGAAAAATAAAGCAAACAGTATTATATGTGTAGCGCATAAAGACGGAAAAGGGCAAAGAAAGGGAGTTTTGAGGAATTATTCCCATTATAAAAGATAAATATACCTTAATATTTTTGGTAGATTACCAACGAAATTCTCAAAATATGCGTCTATAGAATCAGAGTTTATTTTTTTAATAAAAATAATTATTACCTTACGTTATAATTATCATAAACAATTAGGTTTTATTAGCCTGATACGTTTCATTATATGAGAAAGCTGTCTTTTTACCCTGTATACCTGTTATTTCTTCTTCTGCTTTCTGTAGAGGCCAGATCGCAGATTACCATTGTGCCCGGAGCTACAGCCGCTGTGCTGGCAAACAAGCTGGTAGGCTCAGGCGTAACCATTTTATCGCCTACATTAACCTGTGATCCTGTTGCAAACGGCACCTTTTCAGGTACATCGTCCCTTAGCTTCGACAGCGGGATAATATTGTGTAATGGTACTGCAATTCAGGCGGCTAATCCGGCTACTTTTTTCGCAAGTACCGCGCTGGGCACTCCCGGCGATGCAATGCTTTCGGCTCTGTGCGGCCAGCCAACAAATGATGCCTGTATTCTTGAATTTGATTTCCGGCCTTTAGGCGATACAATTAAGTTTGATTACGTATTCGGATCAGAGGAATACACTGATTATGTATGTACCGAGTTTAATGATGTTTTCGGGTTTTTTATTTCAGGTCCCGGCTTTGGTGCAACTACCAATATTGCTCTTGTACCGGGCACTACAATTCCTGTATGTATCAACAGTGTAAACTGTGGCGTAGGAGTTGGCTTCGGAACAATTGCTACCTGCAATGCAATGGGCCCGGGCTCTCCTTTTTGTGCTTATTATGTGGCTAATCTCACTCTGGGAGGCACTACAATCTGTTATGACGGATTAACTACTACTCTTACTGCAATTGCCCATGTTACCCCCTGCGATACCTACCATCTGAAAATGGGCGTAGCCGATGCCGTTGATGATGTACTGGATTCTGGCGTGTTCTTAAAAGCAGGAAGCCTTTCATCTACCAATATCGTGTTCAGCGCTCTTGGAATTAATCCTACTGATACAGCATTCGGTACACCCTATTGCATCAGGGGCTGCAAAGACGGGGCATTCATTTTTCACAATACAGGTTCACTTGCCGATTCAATTACCATTCATTACGTGATTGGAGGTTCCGCAATTAACGGAATTGATTATACCACTATAGCCGATAGTGTAATAATTCCCGCACACGACTCTACCGATACTGTATTTATTCATGGACTGCTGATACCACCTACCGGACCTAAAACTGTAGAATTATACATCCTTTCTCCTTATAGCTGTGGCGGTGTTCCAACAATTGTTGACAGCATGGAAATAACCATTCTTGATTCATTTTTTGTGCAGATCATTACTCCCGATACAGCCATTTGCACAGGGCAGAATGTTGTGATCAATGCAATAGGTGATCCAACTTTACAATACACATGGTCGCCCGCGGCAACACTTAGCAGCACTACCATACTGAGCCCTACTGCCACACCTGCAGTAACTACTACCTATACGGTTTCGGCAGTATTCCCTGGCTCGGGATGTGCACCGTCAAAAGGACAGATTACCATACAGGTAGTTTTTCCTCCTTCGCTTAATGCTGGCCCGCCAATTCAATCTATTTGTATGGGTTCACCGCTTCAGATAGGTGTTGTAGCTACGCCCCCTGGCAGTTACACTTACAGCTGGTTACCGGCTACTTACCTCAACAATCCTGCTATAGCCAATCCGATTGTTACTCCTGGTGTTGTGGCTGATGCGGAATATTATGTCACAGTTACCACAGTATTGGCCAACTGCCCGACTACCGATTCATTCCTGCTGCATGTGTTACCCAATGATTTCAGCCTGTTCAACCCTGATACAGGTATTTGTTATCCTCCCGGTACCTACCAGGTCCGTGCAAGTGGCGATACGGAATTTAAATACCTCTGGACGCCAGTGAACGGAGTATCAAATCCCGACACGCTTTCACCCGCTCTTACCCCGCCGGGTACCATTACTTATTCTGTTATTGCTTCCTATCCCGGTTGCCCGAATATGGTTCATGTAGTAACCTTCAGTATCGAAAATCCGATTGTAAATATACTTACAACAGATACCACATTCTGTGTTGGTTCAACAGTTACTCTTCCTGTAGTAGTTACTCCTGCTGATTCGCCGTATTCAATAACATGGACACCAACGGTTAACCTCATTGATCCCACAGTATTGGATGTTTCCTTCTTTTCACCCACTGCCGGGTCTTACAAATATTTCCTTACCATTACCAGCGGGTTAGGATGTACGAGTACTGACAGTGTTATCCTCAATACCAGTCCACCTGTTAGTATGGCTATCACGCCCGGAAATGTTACTATTAATTATGGCGATCCGCTGCAGCTCAATGCAATAAATATGTCGTCGCCTGGTACAGGGCAGTTGATTTACTTCTGGAGCCCGGATAATGGAACGCTGGATAATCCGAATATCAATGATCCTGTGGCCAGGCCGCTGGTGCCAACTACCTATACCGTAATAGGAATGAACACCTACGGTTGCCGCGATACTTTATCCGAAACTGTTTCAATTGCTTATGGAGTAGAATGCCTGCCTTCTGCCTTTACACCAAACGGTGATCATCTAAACGATGTATTCAGGCTGTGTAATGTACATTACCAGAAGCTGGTTGAATTCAGTGTATTTAACCGGTGGGGGCAGTTGGTTTACCACAATACCACCGATCCTATGCAAGGCTGGGATGGTACCTTCAATGGCGTTCCGCAAGAATTGGGTGTTTATAATTACCTGATCATACTTGCCGAACCTGATGGAACCAACAAAACCTATAAAGGTGAGGTAACGCTGATACGATAGGAAAATAAAGATGATTTTTATAACAGAACAGCGCCGGTATTCCGGCGCTGTTCTGTTATGGACACCTACTATTTGGAATCCGGCATTTATTAAATAATAAAGGCGATGGGTGTATATCGGGAAGGCAAATAAAAGTGAAAGGCGAGATGGGTGGGAATAGAAAATTTATTTATTATATCAGGTAATTTTTCTGCCCCTACTCAAAATTTCACTTTAACCAGATTAACGGTTTTCACTCAATCTTTAGTACGGAACTTATGCCATTAATATTCCAAAGGTTCCATACTGGTATGCCGGATAGCCATAACCTTAATTTCTGTTGGCAAAACACACTAAACTAGCCTGTATCGGTGCTGTTCAAGTGCCCTTTAGGTGCCATCATAGTTACGCTTGTTCCTGTCTGACGCATGTTTCACTCGATAGGGTAACAAAGCGATGCAGGAAGTGAAAATATCGTTTCTTACTTTTAAGGCATTTTGTGGAGAATCCTTTTTAAGGTAGTTATAAGCTTACCTGAGCTGGGACAAAGCAAAATTCTCTGTTCACTTTAATGCCGTTCCTTCCACGTTTCAGCGTGTCTAATGGCATCTCCAAGAGTGGTAAACTCCCCTGCATCTGTCCGTACTTCCGCTGCTTCAAGTTCCCTGTTATATTCTTCTATAGTGACTCGCTTTGTTGGTGCTTCCTTGCTTTTTACAAAACCTTTATTAAAAGTAAGGATTAACTGCTTTTCTTCTTTTACAAGTAATGGCAAGTATTGCTGTAACTGGTTATCTAATGTCTTGGTGATCAAAACAATCTTTGTATAACAAAGTTGGGTATTTTCTTTATATTGTCTTACTATAGGCACTTTCCGCCTCATTCCTTCTTTACCCCCAGTTTTCGTAACTTTGCATCCTCTTATTAATTAATATCCGGAATATGTCTTATTCTCTGAAGAACAAAGTAAGGATGGTAACTGCGGCTTCCCTTTTCGACGGCCATGATGCTTCTATCAATATTATGCGGCGTATTATGCAGGCAAGCGGTGCTGAGGTCATTCACCTGGGGCACGACCGGAGTGTGCAGGAAGTTGTAGACTGCGCTATACAGGAGGATGCCAATGCTATTGCCATTACCAGCTATCAGGGTGGGCATGTGGAGTATTTCAAGTACATGTATGACCTGCTTCAAAAAGCGGGTTGCGGACATATAAAAATATTCGGTGGCGGCGGCGGTGTGATTCTGCCAACCGAGATTAAGGAACTGGAAGATTATGGCATCACCCGGATATATTCACCCGATGATGGTCGTTCTATGGGTTTGCAGGGTATGATAGACGACCTGCTGGAACAAAGCGATTATCCGATGGGTAATCAACTCAATGGCGAACCGGGGCATCTTGTTGAGAAAGATGTGAAGTCGATAGCCCGGCTTATATCGGCAGCGGAGAATTACTATGATCTTCCCGAAACAAGAGCTGCAATTAAAAAGGTTACAGAACAGGCAGCTGCATCTAAAACCCCTGTGCTGGGAATAACCGGTACGGGCGGGGCAGGAAAGAGTTCGCTGGTTGATGAGCTGGTACGCAGGTTCCTGATCGATTTTAAAGACAAATACATTGGTATCATCTCTGTGGACCCTACCAAGCGTAAGACAGGTGGGGCATTGCTGGGCGATAGAATCAGAATGAATGCCATCCGCAACGAGAGGGTATATATGCGTTCCATGGCTACCCGGCAGAGCAACCTTTCGCTATCCGGGCATGTACAGGATGCTGTAAATATTCTGAAAGCCGCAAAGTATGACCTCATTATTCTCGAGACTTCAGGCATAGGGCAAAGCGATACCATGATCACCGAGCATTGCGACATGAGTATGTATGTGATGACGCCTGAATTCGGCGCAGCAAGCCAGCTGGAAAAGATTGACATGCTCGACTTTGCCGATATAGTGGTGATCAACAAATTCGACAAACGGGGTGCCATGGACGCCCTGCGCGATGTGAAGAAGCAATACCAGCGCAACCACAAACTGTTTGATAAAGCAGCAGATGAAATGCCTGTGTATGGCACCATAGCTTCGCAGTTCAATGATCCGGGCACAAATACTATGTACAAGACCATGATGGATCTGCTGGAACACAAGACCGGCACGCCTCTTCATTCGCAGTACAAGATAACCGATGAGATGAGTGAAAAGATATTCATCATTCCGCCCGCCCGTACCCGCTACCTGAGCGAGATCGCAGAGAACAACCGGAAGTATGACCAATGGACGAAAACGCAGAGTGGCGTGGCACAGAAATTGTTCTCAATAAACAATACTATCGGTACACTGAGGGCCTCAAAAATTGAAGATAAAGACAGGCTGATAAAAACACTGCAGGAAGTATATGCAACGGTAGAACTGGACCTGGACCCGAAGAACAAACACCTGCTGGAAAACTGGGAGGCAAGGAAAAAGCAGTACACTGGCGACTTCTACAGCTACAAGGTAAGAGATAAGGAGCTGAAGATAAAGACCCATACCGAATCATTGTCGCATATGCAGATATCTAAGGTGGCCGTGCCGCGGTTTGAGGCATGGGGCGAGATACTGCAATGGGCGCTGGCTGAAAATTTCCCTGGTGAGTTTCCGTATGCTGCTGGTATCTATCCATTCAAGCGGGAAGGCGAGGATCCTGCACGCATGTTTGCCGGTGAAGGTGGGCCGGAGCGTACCAACAAGCGTTTCCACTATGTGTCACGCGGACTGCCGGCCAAAAGGCTGAGTACTGCCTTCGACAGTGTGACGCTATATGGGCAGGATCCCGACCACAGGCCGGATATTTATGGTAAAGTAGGCAACTCTGGTGTAAGTGTGTGCTGCCTCGATGATGCCAAGAAACTATACAGCGGCTTCAACCTTGCTGACCCTAAGACTTCAGTCTCAATGACCATCAACGGACCTGCTCCTACCATCACTGCCTTCTTTATGAATGCTGCAATCGACCAGCAGTGCGAATTGTATATTAAAGCGAATGGACTTGAGGAAGAGGTGAATGCTAAAATCGATGGTATTTATAAGCAAAAAGGTATACCCCGTCCGTATTATAATACGGTTGAGGGGCCTATGCCCGATACAAATGATGGCCTTGGCCTGATGTTGCTGGGGGTTACGGGCGACCAGGTATTGCCTGTAGATGTGTATGCCAAAATCAAAACCGATACCCTTATGGCTGTACGTGGCACAGTGCAGGCCGATATTCTTAAGGAAGACCAGGCTCAGAACACCTGCATCTTCTCTACCGAGTTTTCGCTCCGCGTAATGGGCGATGTGCAGCAGTATTTCATTGATAAAAAAGTTAGGAATTTTTATTCAGTATCTATAAGTGGCTACCATATTGCAGAGGCAGGTGCCAATCCCATTTCGCAGCTGGCATTTACTATCTCCAACGGATTTACGTTTGTAGAGTACTACCTGAGCCGGGGTATGCATATAGATGATTTCGCACCCAATCTCTCGTTCTTCTTCAGCAATGGTATTGACCCGGAATACAGCGTGATAGGACGGGTAGCGCGTCGCATTTGGGCCAAAGCCATGAAGCTGAAATACGGTGGCAATGAGCGCTCACAGATGCTCAAATACCATATCCAGACATCAGGCCGCTCGCTTCATGCACAGGAGATAGATTTTAACGATATCCGCACAACCTTGCAGGCGCTGTATGCTATTTACGACAACTGCAATTCGCTGCACACCAATGCCTACGATGAGGCCATAACAACACCTACCGAAGAGAGTGTGCGAAGGGCTATGGCTATTCAACTGATCATCAACAAAGAACTTGGCCTTGCCAAAAATGAAAACCCGCTGCAAGGTTCCTTTATCATAGAAGAACTGACCGACCTGGTTGAGGAGGCCGTACTGGCAGAATTCGATCGGATTTCTGAACGGGGTGGAGTACTCGGTGCAATGGAAACCATGTACCAGCGCGGTAAGATTCAGGAAGAAAGCCTGTACTATGAAACCCTGAAACATACCGGTGAATTCCCAATTATAGGTGTTAATACTTTCCTGAGTTCTAAAGGATCGCCAACGGTTATTCCAGCCGAAGTGATCCGGTCAACAACTGAAGAAAAAGAGTTCCAGATACAAACAGTGCAAAACCTCTGGAAACGCAGTGAAGATAAGAGCGCTCATATGCTCCATGAGTTGCAGCAAAAAGCCATTCACAACAAAAATATCTTTGAGGAACTGATGGAAACCGTGAAGTATTGTTCCCTTGGGCAGATCACCAGGGCCTTGTTTGAAGTAGGTGGGCAATACAGGCGGAATATGTGATAAATTATTTAAATAAATTTCAGTAACTGCCTGAATAACAAATATACTGATGAATGGTCCTGCTGATTTGCCAATAATATTATACTGCTGCATATTATTATGAAGGATATGCAGTGGATTTCCCTGAAAGTATGAATCTGCATTACTTGTACATTTGAGGACTTTTATGTTTTTGGCAACTGGGTCATATTACGATATGTCATTGCAATTATTATATAAGTGTATAATATTATCGCTTATATATTCCATGTCTGCAATAGTATATCTGTGATCAACCGGTAAGGTCAGCATTTTATCTGGCATTTCCTTTTCAAATTCAAATCCTTCAACTCCTCTTGTCTGGGTATCTCTCCAAAAGGTAGGGATATAAATACCTTTTTCAGTAAAGTGTGCTCTGTTTATGATTTTATCCAAAAGTAAGGGATAATACATAGGCGCCTCATAAGTGCATGTTGTAGTCTTAAATCTGTTGATATTTTTTAGTCGGCAATGCAGGTAATCATAATTGGATCGCCTAATACTAATTACAGCATCATAATTAATTCCCGAAAGCAGGTATTCGCTCAGCTTCGACATCCGCGCTATCCCCAACCCAGCAAGCACTTCATTATTCTGAAAAGTAATGTATCCTTCATTTACATGCCCGTTGAACCGCTCTAATAAGTGATCAGTAATATAATTTTCATTCTGCTCATCCACCTTTGGCAATTCCTTGTTGTCAGGGCAGTATAAATAAGACCCGTCGGGTACACCGAAGAATTTCCGGCTAGAATTAAAGTACCATGAAATGCCATTACCCTTCATAAAAAAGGCCTGGGTACAATCCACAATCAGCTTATCTCTGTATAATTCAGATAAGCGTTTCACAGTATCGCCCTTCAGGTCAGAGTAATTAATATACAAATAATATTCATTTTCTTTAAGCTCAATTTCATGTAGTGGCTCTAAATGTTCATTTATGCCATAGAATTGATACCGGATATTTGTAACCAGAAAAGGCTCCAATAATGAATCGCAGGTATAAAAAGGGATATGCACAACTGCGGGTTTAAGGCAGGTAAGAATATGCTCAAGTGATGAGCGGCCACTTTTCAAAATATGCTGAGTATCATGATAATGATGGCATCCTTTACTTAATTCCAGTCCAAAATAACCGCCTATTGGTGTCATGATATGGTATAATCGTTGAGCATTTCCTTTACAGTTTCGGGTGCATTAAACATCAGTATGTCTATAACAGATAATCCCGGCTCAAAAGTACTTCTCCGCTGACTATATTCTTTTAATTGTGGATGAATAAAACTCAGCTTAATGTTACTTTTTTCAAATTTTGCTTTATCAAACAGTGCTATTCCTCCGGGTGGATTAATATACTCACTGGCTTCACACTGCTCACTGATTCTTAAAGCCCATTCACCTGCATCATGAACATTCGAATAATCAAATCCCCTCTCCGAGGATATTTTGATGTCGAAATCAATCCCAATATAGTTGAAAACATTTTTAATAAAAAATCCATTCACATATGCCACATTCGTTTCTGATACAGCAAAGCATTCCTCCAGCAACTTTTTTACCGGATTGTAAAAAGGAGATTTTTTTTTGTAATGTTCAGTTTGCCTTATTATTTTTTCCTTCCACTCATACCCTTCTTTAATTTTTATATCCCTTATCAGGTCATCCCTGCCATGATCAGCCAATGGCATAATGACATATTGATGGCCCTCTGCTGGTTTCAATATTCTGTTCCTGTTGATCCAGCCATGACGGATATACTGCACATCATCAAATAATATAAAATGATCTACCGCGTTAATTAATTGAAAATAGCCGATGTAAGGGAAAAAATAAGGTTGCATTATTGCTATCTTCATTTTCTTCAATTATTTAAAAGATTAGTCACCTTCCTGTTTTAAAAATAAGCTGATCCAGTTTATAATTTTCTGACAATCAGTGCGGGAAACAAGATTGTAAGTGCGAGCTTACTGTTTAAAGAAATATTTTATATTATTTATTATTTCATGCATATCACTTTCCTGCAGGCCGGGATACAAAGGCAGGCTTAAGCAGGTCTCTGCAATGAGTTCCGCATTCGGGAATGCACCTTTATTATAACCAAGTTCGTAATAGGCATTCTGAAGATGAGGAGGAACCGGATAATGAATCAAAGTCCCGATTTCTTTGCTATTAAGATATTCTTGCAATTCATTTCTTCTGCTTGTTCTTATACTATAGATATGGTAAACATGGGTAGCATTTACTGCTGTAACCGGTAGAATTAAATCTGATATACCTTTCAGTTCCTGATCATATATAGCAGCCAGCCGTTTACGTTCCTCATTCCAAAGGTTCAGGTGTTTCAGTTTTACAGACAGCAATGCCGCCTGTAGCTCATCAAGCCTTGAATTCATACCCTTTTCGATATTATAGTATTTCTTTTCCGAACCATAATTTCTAAGCATCCGGGCCCGCTTATCAAGGTCTGTATCATCGGTGGTTATAGCGCCTCCGTCTCCATACGCACCCAGGTTTTTTCCCGGGTAGTAGCTGGTCGCATTAATATTCCCGAAGCTTCCGGTGAGTTTGCCATTATATGTTGCCCCCTGCGATTGTGCATTGTCTTCAATAACATATAAGCAGTGTTTATGAGCTATTCGCATTAGGGCATCCATTTCACAAGCCTGGCCATATAAATGTACAGGCATTATAGCTTTAGTGTGGGGTGTTATTTTTTCCTCTATAAGGTCCGGATTTATATTGTATGTATTTATCCTTGGTTCAACCGGTATGGGCGTTGCCCCAACGCTGGATACCGCCAGCCAGGTTGCTATATAAGTATTTGAAGGTACGATCACCTCATCACCCTGACCGATTTTGAGTACTTTCAAGGAAAGGATCAGGGCATCCAGGCCGTTTGCCACGCCAATGCAGTATTGTGTTTTATTGAATAATGCGTATGACTGTTCAAAACTTTTTACAGACTCACCGAGAATGTACCATTTTGAATCTATGATCTTTTCAAAAGCCGGCGTAAGTTCGCTTCTTACATCGGTATTTATTTTTTCAAACGAAAGATATGGTATGCTCATATTTTAGTTAGTAAGCCATTTTCAAGTATGTAAATAATTCCGTCTTCAGATGTCCATTTGTTTTTATTTCCAGGTATTAGTTTTTGTCCTTTTTCATCCACCCATCCTTTTATTTTCGCAGGGTTACCGTACACCAGAGCATGGTCGGGTACATTACGGGTAATGACCGAACCAATGCCACTCATAGCATACTTACCTATCTTAATTCCTGCCAGGACCGTTGAATTGGCGCCTAAACTGGCACCCTTCATAATTATAGTTTTCACAGATTCACCATATTGTTTGCTGCGCGGACGTATATCATTTGTGAATACTACATTAGGTCCCAAAAAAACATCATCTCCTATCGAAATACCATCCCACAGGTATATGCCACATTTAATGGTTACATTGTTTCCTATACTAACACCATCCTCTATATAGCAGTGATCGCATATATTACAGTTGGTCCCTATGGAAACGTTTTTCAGAATGTGCACAAAAGCCCATATCCTGGTATCAGCCCCTATATTTTCGGTATCTACTATTGAGGAAGGGTGCTTGTAGTAATTGCTCATTTATCCGATATTTACCATTGATTTTGCGCTGGGCAAGAAATTATGACTTTATTTTGCTATTACAAATGGCTGTTTTAATCCACAATATCATTCGGCTTTTTTTTAATTATATATCCAGGCCTGTTTTTCACCTCTTCATATATTCTATAGATATATTCAGATATAATCCCAAGGCTTAACATAATTAAGCCTGAGAAGAAAGAAATTGCTAAAATAATACTTGTCCAGCCTTTTACATCTACTTTCCAGTAGTTATTATTGCCGAACAGTTTTATATATAAGTAAAAAATAATTATTAAAAACGCCAGTAGAGACACTGTTAGACCAACGTAAGTAATTAACTTTATTGGAAATGTTGATGTAGAAAAAAACCAGTCTTTTGCCAGCTTCACTTTTTTCTTAAACGTCCATCTTGATTTTGCAGCTTTGCTTATAAATCTTACATAGGGCACATATAACGGGTTGTAGCCCAGGCGTAGCAATTCAGTGAAGGTAGTAGTATTAATAGGGTGTATTCGTTCATTAATAATGTCAATAATCTCTCTGTCTATGAAAAATGAATCTAAACCCTGTGCCGGAAAGCTAAAGTCTGAAACGGCAGATATTATTTTATAAAATAATTGTGCAAATTGCTTTGTTAGCCAGGGGTCAGTTCTTTGTGTTCGGTAAGGGAAAATGATTTTATGGCCTTTTTGCCACTCCCTGTACATGTCTGTTACACTTTCATAAGGAGTCTGCTCATCATCCATTATCATAGTAGCACAATCGCCCTTAGACATCTTGAGACCCGCCATAATAGAATAATGGGAAGTATAATTTCTACTTAATTCATAAGCTCTGACATTACTGTATTTTTTCTCAAGGGTTAAGGCAATTTCATAAGATCCGTCAAGAGATCCGTCATCTACAATGATCAATTCATATGGAATGGAAGAGGCTACCAACACTTGATCAAGCTTATCTCTTGCAACTATAAGTCGCTCTTTTGATTTATAAGATAGCAGTATTACTGATAACATATCATTTGTTTTAACGAGCTGGGATTTACTTAGGCTTAATTATGTTAATTCTAACCCAAATACTCAATTTCCATAATTAATTGCCATTCCGAAGGAATATCCCGAGCTATTTAAAGTGAAATAAAATAATACATTTCGAAATATTATTTTGAAAGGAACTGCAAATCGGATACTTTAATGGCTTTCCATTTTTCCCCAGATCCTCTTAAAATCGTCATAATCCCGAATATAATCATTTTGATTAAATTCGGTGGAGGCAAATACCATCTGAACTGCTGAATGAGAATATTGCATTGTAAGCCACACACATGATGGGATATACAAACCTATATTAGGCTTATCCAAGACAAATGTATTAATTTCGCCATATCCATTTTCTGTTGTTACAATTATTCGTCCACTTACTGCAACAATAATTTCCTGTGTTTTATAATGGGAATGCCTTCCTCTAACTATACTTTCCGGAGTAAAGTAGGTCCAGAAAACCCTTTTTATTTCAAATGGAAGGGAATCATTTAGCTGAGTAACTGAAATATAACCAATAGATGAATCTCCTATTTGTGGAAAATCGATAATGTATGGTGATTTCTTGCTTGGATCAATCATAAAATGAACAGTAGTTACTGTTGAAGTATAATATAAATATAATTTACATAATCCGACTAATGCACCATAGGATATTTTTATTTTCGTAATTTGCAATTACATTGTGCAAATATAACGCGAAAAATTTGAAAAAGCACATAATAATTGTGGTGATTATTCTCCGCTTTCAATTACTTATATTCCGGCTGAAAGAGCGAGCCAACTGGAAATAAGTTTGTAGGGCAAACTATATGTTTTACTTTTGATCATCAATATAAGCTTAAATTTCCGGAAAGATGAATGCACAAACAAACATTAAATATTTATTGCTAAATTATATGTTTGTGATTGTACCAATTCTTATAATTACCTCCTTATTACTTTTTAAGGGCTTTAAGGAACGAATATGGATGAAAGCTATTCTGTCAAATTATCATAAAAGTGCTTTCACTGTATTATTTGCAATTATTTTAATCATTAGTTTCGTTGTTTTCAAAGATTACCTGCTGTTTAGAAATGCATATTTATTCTGTGACATTAATGGAGATAGTTATGTGTCTCAATACCCGAAATTTGTGAATACGCTTGATTATTTTAATACTTACGGATTACCAAAATGGTCATTCAAAATAGGTATGGGCCAAAATTTATGGCCGTTTACATTTTTAGATGATCCTGTTATGCTTTTGAATTGTGTGGCAGGCAAAAAAAACATACCACTTCTTATCATTTATATTGATGTGCTGGAAATTGTCATCTCTGGCTTAATTATTTTCAAATACTTGAAATTGTTGAATTTGTCTGATTTTACTTGCATTATTGGTGGTTTATTGTATTCATTTTGTGGATTTATAACTGTCGGGAGTCCATTCTTTATTTTTACTTTCCAGGCAGTAAATTTTTCTCTCTTTTTATTGGGTTTTGAATTACTGTTCAATAAGAATAAGCCATATTTATTTTCTATAGCTGTTTGTTTTGCAAGCATATCTGGTTTATTTAATTTGCTTTCTTATGGTATTTTCCTTTTTGCGTATACTATTTTTCGCCAGTTACAGTCAGATAAATATAATGTTTCGAGGCTCAGTAGTTTATATTTCCGAATGATTGTTTCAGGAGCTATTGGAATTTTGCTTTCTGGTCCGTTCATGTTTCAGCATATAGTTCAGATGCTTAACAGCCCGAGAGGTTCCGGGCTGATATCTTATACAAAAAAGCTGATATCATCACCTGTATTTGCATTTGCAGATAAATTACAGATGGGGACAAGTCTCATGCGATTTTTTTCGAATGATCTGCTTGGAAGTGGAGATGGTTTTAAAGGATGGTTCAATTATGTCGAGGCGCCAATGTTTTATTGTGGTATTCCATGTCTTCTTTTACTGCCTCAGGTATTTACTTTTCTCAGCAAAAGATCACGGATAATATTTATTTTATTCCTTTCTATGTGGGTTATACCAATTATTTTCCCCTATTTCAGGTATGCATTCTGGCTGTTTGCGGGCGATTATTACCGGATTTTTGCTTTATTTATTGCAGTAATATTCATATTATATTCCCTCAATGCACTTGAATATATTTTTTATAAAAAGAAAATCAATCGGCTCTTACTTTTTATTACTTCTTCCATATTAATATTGTTCCTTTGTTTCCCGGTACTAGTTGGAAATGCGATAATTAATAATAAGATCAGGATATTTGTTGTTATTGTTATTATTATTTATACAATTGTACTTTCACTTGCCGGCAGGGATAAAAATATACCTTATTTAAAAGGATGTTTACTTATAACACTATTCTTTGAGTTATGTTTTACAGTCAATATTACTGTAAATACCCGTGGCGCTATTTCAGTAAAGTCGCTGAATTCTAAAGATCACATAACTAATTATAGTAGCTCCTACAATGACTATTCGCTTGATGCTGTGAATTATATAAAATCAAGAGATGATAATTTCTTTCGGATTGACCGGACCTGTGATTCTTCTGACATGATGAATTTCAGTCAGATACAGGGTTTTAATGGTACCTCATCTTACAATTCCTTTAATCAGATGTATTATGTGAAATACCTGATGCTGATGGGAATAGTGAGCAAGAACAATGAAGCGAGTTCCCGATGGATAACAGGTTTAGCTAATATTCCTATTTTAGAATCGGAAAACAATGTAAAATATTTTCTTCAAACAAAAACTGATCGTAAAAACTTATCACCCATTTGGGATTCAATAGCGATAATCGGTGATATTAAAATTTTCAAAAATAATTTTTTGTTTCCGTTTGGGTATACTTATGATAAATATGTAAAAGAAAGTAGTTTTGAAACTATTGAACCAAAACAAAAGATGCAGATAACAATGAATGCTTTTGTGATAAGCGATAAAGATACAGGCAAAGTAACTACTATGAAAGAATATATGCTGCAAGATACTTTGGTCGCGGTGTTTGACTCATTGAGCTACTATGACAGCAGAAGGAAGTTGAGTGAAGATACCTTGAAAATTACCGCATTCAATGATAATTATATATCCGGAACAATTGCAGTGGCCAAGGATAAAATGATGTATCTGTCGGTTCCTTACGATATAGGCTGGCATCTGAAAGTAGATGGGAAAGAAACCAATAAAATAGAGATAAACGGAGGCATGACGGGCGTTTTGCTGAATAAAGGGGCGCATACCGTGGAAATGGCCTACAAACTGCCTTACTGGAACGCAGGGCTAATAATGAGCTTTAGTGGGTTAGTATTGTTTGCAGGGCCGTGGATTTACCGGCGACGCAGAAATGCCGAAAAAAATCAGGAAAAGACGATTGCTGCTTAAACATAGGACACCGGTTTAAAGCCTGATTTTATTGGTGCAATTCAGATAGAAATACAGATATCCATCCTGAAATTGGAGACCGGTAACTGCTGGTTGGTGATTTCACAGTTTAAACCAAGCTCATCACAAATTCTTTTTATGTCCTGAGGTTGCCACCATGTTCCCAATCCGTCATTGGTCAGATCGCCCTTTGCCTGCAGGTTGGCATAAAACTGCTTGCGCTCGGGTGTGTTATAATAGTTCCATTTCAGCTCATCGTTAGGTACACCTCTTACCAGAAATTTAAAATGAGGAGAAACCGACTTTATGCAGAATACCAATTCTTTAAAATCATTTGGCGGAAAATAAGCCAGTGCATCATTCATAAGGTACTTAGATGGGATGATACCAGGTAAAAAAGTTCCGTATGATTTCATGAAATCAACTGCGCCCGAACAGTGATAACTGATGTTATCAGCCTTTTTATACTTATTAGCTGTTTCTATAATGCTTTTAGAAAAATCTACGCCTGTTATTTGCTTTACACTGTCCCTTAGTTCATAAGTAAATAGTCCGTTGCCGCAGCAAAGGTCTACCAATATATCACCGGCATCAAGGTCTAGCCCTGTTTTAATAAGAGCTATGATCCTGTCGAAAATTTCCTGTGTTACCCGTTTCCGGTTTTCAGTTCTTGCCACCTGCAGAAAAAGATCGTCTTCGTTTTGCACCGCCTCTTTACCATAACGGTTGAAAAGAAATTTATCCCAGTAATCCTGCCAGTTATCAAAATATTCCATATGCTATCTTCGCTTATTTAGTCGCGGCTTAATTTTATATCCATTCTGAAGCCGGTTAACTGCTGCTCTGAGTTCCAGAATTCACTTTTAAGATTCAATTCCTGGCATATAGCAGCAATTTCTTCCGGATGCCACCATCTGCCCATCCCGTCATTGGTGAAATTTCCGTCAGACATATTATGGAGGTATTTTTTTCTGCGCTCTTCGGTATTATAAAAATTCCATTTTAGTTTATCATTAGGTACTCCCTTCAGATAAAACAAAAATGGCTGGCCCGCAGTTATATCCATTATCAGCAATAAAATTCTTTTCAGGTCATCTGGAGTAAAATAAGCCAGAGCATTGCTCATTAAGTATTTAGTAGGCGCTGCAGCAACAGTGTCTTTTATATACACCAGAAAATCAAAAACATTATTGCAGATATATGTGATATTGGACGCTGACTTAAATTCTTTTGCTGCCCTTATCAGATGAGCCGCAAAATCTGTAGCATATATATGCTTTACCCTGTCCTTAAGCACAAAGGTAATCAGGCCATTGCCGCAGCAAAGCTCAGCCAGTATATCAGAGCTATTCAGGGCAAGCGCATCCGAAATACTATCACATATTTCGTCAAAGGCTTCTTTTTCAATAGGCTTTTTATCAACTGTTAACCCAACCTGGAAGAACAGATCCTCTTCATTAGCAGCCTCTTTATTCCGCCATTCCTGCCAGAATTGTTCCCAGTTAAGAAATGAATTCATTGATTAGTTTTATGTATTTAGATTTAATGCCATGACACCTAGCTTTCCTTAATAGATAGTTGCAGCCTTTTATACCAGGGAAAACTCCAGGTTGGGCCTCACAGCTCCTTCCCACTTACCAAACCAGTTGCCCTCCCGCTCAAATTCAACTACTTCAAAAGTAAGCAGGTCTGCTATATTAAACAAGTGCGGCCCCATATCCTTCACAAATATCAGGTTGATATTGTAAATACCATCATTGAGCAGTTTTCCCGGGATCCGCAGCCTGCTCACATGCCTGCCCGCACTGAGTGGTTTGGATGGGGTAGCTACATTAAAAATACAATAACCGCCGGCTGTATTGAGGTGCAGGCTGAGGTTGAGGTTGGTATTTTTATGCAGCTGAAACTCAAATTCTATATCTATGGGGGTGTTTACGGTTATTACATCTGTTTCGCCGTTTTCAAGTATTATTATTTCTGCCCTCAGCAATTGCACCGCTCCATTTCCGGGTGCTTCTTCCAGGCTATCCCAGTTGCGGCTGTGGCAGTTGTTTATTTCCCGGCTCAGGTAGTTGTTGATCACCCTGTCGGTGCGACCCATTTCTACCATGCGGCCCTGCTTAAGGTATATGGCGGTTTTGCACAGGCTCTGCACAGCCTGCATATTATGGCTCACAAAAATGATGGTGCGGCCATGCCCGGCCACATCGCCCAGTTTGCCCAGGCACTTCTTCTGAAAGTCGGCATCGCCTACCGCCAGCACCTCATCTACTATAAGTATTTCCGGCTCCAGGTGGGCAGCCACTGCAAATGCCAGCCGCACATACATACCAGAGCTGTACCTTTTCACCGGGGTATCTATATACATAGCTACGCCCGCAAAATCTACTATCTCCTCAAAATTCCGGGTTATCTCTTTTTTGGTCATGCCCAGTATGGCGCCGTTCATGAAGATGTTTTCCCTGCCTGTCAGTTCGGGATGGAAACCGGTACCCACCTCGAGCAGCGATGCTATCCGGCCCTTAACCTTTATTTCCCCTTTAGTAGGCGCCGTAACCCGGCTCAGTATTTTGAGCAGGGTGCTCTTGCCGGCGCCGTTCTTACCGATAATACCCAATGTATCGCCCTGCTCTACCTGGAAACCAATATCCTGCAGCGCCCAGGCATAATCGCTGGTGCCCTTTTGGGTGCGGTCGTTCTCCATGCCTATTTTCAGGTACGGGTCTTCCTTGCCCCTGGCGCGTGCCCACCAGCGCTTCAGGTCGTGGCTAAGAGTGCCTGTGCCTACCTGCCCGAGGCGGTACAGTTTGCTCACCCCTTCCGCCTTAATAACCACAGGTCTGCTCATGCTGATGAATGTAATAAAGTGGTAAAAATACGATAAAAATAGAGAAGGTTGAAAACGGGATTGGGTATGATTAATGATCTGCTATAAACTGGACCTTATTGAGCCTTCCGCCTTCGGCAGGAGATCAGCCCGGGCCGCTTCCCGGCAACCTTGATAAAAGGGGAGGACTTTAGGAGGGTGGCATTGTAAAAATATGGAAATTGTATAATATAAAAATATAATAATGTTTTTAATTTATTTGTTGAGAATTTTGTTGGGTTATCACATTCTCCTAAAGCGACGCAATGGGATAATGGTAGGTGCTGAAACCCTTGCTGGTGGATAATATAATACAAATTACGATTATCTCATCTTATCCTATTATTTGTGAAATTGGGAATTAAGTAACCTAATTTCAGTTCGGAGTTTATTAACAAGATTATCAATTGATTCTACCAATTACCCATTTTGCCATCAATACATGCGATGCCTTCAGCATCGGCGAAACTCATAGAATGGCTACTATAGACATTTAATCCCTTCAGGATTACTATCGTACCAATAAAATTGAGCATCATAGAACCTATTAAGACAGCAAACTCACGTTAACCTCGCTACTGAATGTCTGGTCCCTGATGCATTACTTCAACCCTGAAAAAAAGCAGCATCCGGAAAAAGGCATTTTGTTTGGTTATCGCGTTCTCCTAAAGAGACGTGATGGGATAATGATAAACGCTGAAAACCTTGCTGGTGGCTGATATAACTAAATATACGATTATCTCATCTTATCCTATTAATTGTGACATCAACGACATAATACCATCAGCGCTGACGAAGCGGTACTGACCGCATTACTATACTTTACTTCTTCCTGGAAAATAGTGCAGCCGCCCGCTGAAGCTACTGCGACACGTGCTGCAAAGGCAAAACTCCCAGATTGATTATTATAAAAATTTAATCCATTCAGGATTACAAGCGAACCAATAACAATGCGCATCAAAGAAAGTATTAAGCTATCGAACTCACGTTAAAATGGCCATGCGGGAACAAAGTTCATTCTGATATCTGGATTGGCAAAAAAGAGTTTTAATGATAGTACGCTTTTCGCACTGTCATGTACCGTATACGGTACATGATGTAAGTTTTTTCGGGGCTAATAGGTTGAAGTTTAATGGGGTATAGGTTAGAAGTACCTTGCGTTTTTTGCAACTGCCAAAATGGGTGATTTATGTAATGGGTTTTTGGAGATATTATAGAGGAAGTTAATACCCCCGGCCCCTAAAGGGGAGTACGCTGGAACTGGATTCTCAACTTCAATGCTTTGCTGGTCTTAAGGAAAATTAAAACGTGATCTGATTTTCATTCTGTAATGGTTTTTGAGACACGGCTGCGATATTTCAAGATTTCAGCATTTGGGCCTGGAAGGGTCACTGGGACACCTGGCTATGACTGAAGGATAAAAAGACAAGGAAATCTATTTTAAATAGTTAGTTAGATTGGAAATAAAATCTATAAAAAAGTATGTTCTTACAAAAAGATTAACTAATTTTATTATTGAAATCAATTTTGATTAAATCTGATTACTCATAAGTTTTTAATTTTCTTTTCATTTAAAGTATATGTTGGAAAATTTCACTTCAGATAGAATAAGAATTGAACGATACGGGTTGCCCTCTGGTTTTTATTATTACCAATTGCGCAATAACAATAATATAATAGCCAATGGCAAAATGATTATCCAGTCATAAGAAATTAATAATATATAAATATATATGTATGAAACATCTGCTTATTTTTTCTCTGATCCTATTTACACACCCATTTTTGTATGCTCAGAATCTTGTACCGAATTACAGCTTTGAACAGGCAGATTCGTGCCCAATATATCTTAATGATAGAAACTTTGAATATTCATTAGGTTGTGTTGGTTGGGGGCAAGCTAATACTAATACAAGTGATTATTATAACGCTTGTGATACATATGCAATATCAATTGGTATGCTTAAACCTATTGTGAGTGTCCCGTATAATATTTGGGGCTTTCAACCTGCATTTGATGGAGTTGCATATACTGGCATCTGTATGTATGATTCCACTCTTAATTATTATAAGGAATATCTAATATCAAATATCCCAACATTGGAAATTGATACTGTATATAAAGTGATTATACATGTGTCATTGGCTGATAGTTCGCAGTTTGCTACCGATGCATTTGGTGTTTTATTTACTACATACGGTAGTCCCAATCAATACAATAACCAAACAATAAATATAGAACCTCAAATAGATTATTCAAACTATGGTGTAATTTCTGATACAGTTAATTGGAAAACATTAGCTGGTACATTTATTGCTGATTCTGAGTATAAAAATATAATAATAGGTGGATTTAAAAATTATTCAAAAATGAATATTCTGGATATCAACAATGCGCATAAAACTACTGCTAATGCAGCCTACTATTTTGTAGACGATATTATTGTAGAAAAACTTTCAACTACAGGTATTTCATTTTTAAATAAAAAAAATAGTACTAAAATTTATCCTAATCCATTTTTTGACCATGCAACCCTCTTATTTAATAACGAAGATCATACATATTATACATTAAATATCTTAAATTTAGATGGTAAAATTGTTCAACACAAAGATAATATCAATTTAGATAGAATAAGAATTGATAGGAATGATTTGCCCTCTGGTTTTTATTATTACCAGCTTTATAGTTCAAATAATATAGTTGCAAATGGCAAATTTATTATCAAATAGTTTTTTATTTTTTCATCATATAAAACTTCAAACAATGAACACTTACAAAAGGTTATTCAGATTTTCGATAACACATCTCGCAGTTTGTCTTGGCATAATTTCAAGCATAGTTTTAAGCAATGCCCATATATTGGCTCAGACGCCAGAGGCAATAATAGTACAGATTGAGGATATAAGCGGAAGGTTATTAATATCCCAACCCCTACAATCAGGCACCAACACAATTGAAATGAATGCATTGGTACCGGGTATGTATCTGTACCGGATACTGGAAGGCAATATGGTAACTATGATAGGTAAGATTGCCAAAGATTAGCATAGAAAGGTGTTTACAACTTTCTGCGAGGCAATGCCTTTCATTTTATTATTTTATCGAAATACGATGAGACGCAATTTTTTCGTCTCATCGTATTTCGATTTTTATAGATTAATTGGCTGCTCAATAAAGAGCTATAGCACAAGCGTGCCATGGCCACTAAAGCTCAACAGATGCAATAAGGCCGGACAACCCTCTTCTTATACCCCACTAAATGTGTATAGAATGTAAGCGCCGAAAATAGTAGTTGTTTCGCACCGCGGGAGGTGCGGGAGAACAATGGAAGATGCGGGATAACTGTGGCGGTGCGGGGCACAAAATAAAGATCCCGCCCGAGAAGGCAGGATCTTTGGTATATATTGAAATGATAGTGAGGTTACACTTTGAAATGCGAAAATGCCTTGTTGGCTTCGGCCATACGGTGGGTATCTTCTTTCTTTTTGAAAGCGCCGCCTTCGCCTTTGGCTGCTGCAACTATCTCGTTGGCCAGTTTGTCGGCGATGGTTTTACCATTCCGGTCGCGGGAGTAACGGATGAGCCATTTCATGCTCAGTGATATTTTGCGGTCGGGGCGAACCTCAGAAGGAATCTGGAAGGTAGCGCCACCTATACGGCGGCTGCGCACTTCGACAGCAGGGGTTACATTGTTCAAAGCGCGTTTCCACACTTCGTAACCTTCTTCGTTGTTCATTTTGGTCACCTTATCGAGTGCGTCGTAGAATGCGCCCAATACCACGGTTTTGTTGCCGCCTATCATCAGGCAGTTTACGAAACGGGTTACGTTCTTATCGTTGAACTTTGGGTCCGGGGCTAACGGAAGTTTCTTTGCTTGTGCCTTTCTCATTTAAATGAGGCTATATTAATTAGTTATAAAATTATTTTTTCTTGGCTGGCGCTGCGCCTTTGGCTGCACCTGCTTTTACTTTTTCTTTTTTGGTACCATATTTACTACGGCTCTTCTTACGGTCTTTAACACCGGCAGTATCGAGGGCTCCGCGAACGATGTGGTAACGCACACCCGGAAGATCCTTAACACGACCACCGCGGATAAGCACTATTGAGTGCTCCTGGAGGTTGTGGCCTTCGCCGGGGATGTATGCAATTACCTCTACCTTATTGGTAAGGCGCACTTTGGCAACTTTACGGAGGGCAGAGTTTGGTTTCTTTGGCGTTGTGGTATAAACGCGGGTACAAACACCGCGACGCTGCGGGCAGGAATCCAGTGCACGGCTCTTTGATTTGGCCCTGATCACTTCACGTCCTTTACGTACTAATTGTTGTATTGTAGGCATGCTAAATGCTATGTAATTTTTTAAACGGAGCGCAAAGATAGGGGAATAATTTAAAAGTAAAAACTAAAAATGCAAAAAAGTTTTTATCAGGCGAGGAAATTATTTCTACAGCATTGTGAATAAAGGACAAATTTTATGAAAAACCTCCGGCCCGATGCCGGGTTGCGGAGGTTTTTGGGTGGATTTTCCTGTTTCCCGGATTTCTGATCTCCTTTTGTTTGTGGTCTTTTGTTTGAGTTAAAGGCGGGTGAGGAGATGAAGATGCGATGAAACAGGAATTGCGTTATGGTATAGAAATTTAATTTAAGGCTTTAGGTTCCTTTGAAAATGTTATGACCTAAGTGCTTAACCTAATTTCTTTGTTACCGCCACGTTTAAGTAAAAAACGTGGCGGGCAAAGAGCTTTTTAAATTGAGGAAAATATCCTGCTATATTGAAAACAGATTTTTATACTGCCTGCACTGAAGGGATTAACATTGAGGTTCCAGCACAATTGAAATTTCTCCCTCACCAATGTATTGGGTTTTTCCGGTGAGCGGGCTAGCTGAGACATTCAGCAGTTCAGCACGCTGCTCATCGCGGCCACCTATGAGCCAAAGGCCGGCATTGTGCCAAGGAGCTTTATCACCACCCCAGCGATTTTCAACTGAGTAAGTGTTGCCCATAATATAGGTGCACTTTACGGCAATAGGGCCTTCGTGCTGGTAAACCATGCTGCCGGTAAAAGTTTTTCCCTTATCACTTGATTTAATATCGAGCGACTCTACAGCCTGTGTGGAACGGGAGCTTACAACCATAACGCCGCCATCATGCCATGGCTCGTTTACACCACCCCAGCGGGCAATTGTCCTGTTGCTATCCTGCAGGCCAGCTTTACCTAAGAATGCTATAGGGCCTTCACCTTTATAAGTGCAAGTACCAGATAATATCTTGCCACCATCGGTGGATTTAACATTCAGCGCAATACATGGCTGGCCAACACGCTGACCGATAACCCATGATCCACCTTTATGACCATCTGTGCCGCCCCATGAATACTCAACCTGATAACTGAATCCAATAATGTGCTGAGCCTTAAAGCCAATCTGACCTTCGCCTGCATAGGTGACGTGTCCTTCGAATGATTTACCATCGTTTTTTGATGTAATATCAATTTCAATGATTCCCTGGCCGCAACGGTCGCCTAATACCCAAAGGCCGCCTGGATGAAATGGCTTGTCTTCCCCGCCCCAACGATTTTCAACTGAATAGTTCATAAAATAAATTTGTTTGAATTAAGTTCTCCTACTCTTTTTAAGGCTTTTCGGATTCCCCCTCCCGCTTTGAGCGCCTGTGCGGGGCAGGCCCTGTTTTTTTGAGTGGTTTTGCTGGTCTCCACTGTTTGCGCAAACTTCTTATAACGATGGGCCTTTTGCCCAGGTTGATCTTTTTTGGATTTATTCCTGCTTTATTTTTTCCATCGGATGGTAATATCATAAACTTAAGAATACCACCTCTGTATTACGCCCTTACAGGGCTTTGTCAAATTATTATACTATCGAGGGGCTTCACCCCTCGCTGTTGTATTGTTCCCCTTCAGGGCTATCAAAGAACCAGAGTTAATGGCATTGGTTCCGGGGTAATTTTCTTTTTTCCCTTTTCGCTGATGCAAACATACTATAGCCGGCAGGGCAGGAAAAGCATAAAGTAGCCAACGGCTGGAATGAGGCGGGAATGGCGGAATTGGGGTAGTGAACGGCGGGAATGATAAAGAGAATTAAAGCTCTGAATCCTGTTATTGCCTATTTATCAGGCTTTTGTAAAAACAAATATGTTATTTTGAATCCGGGATTCAAGGCGATTTACCATTTACGGAATCATTTCCGCCGCTTGTTCGCCGGTGCTGCACTTGACTACTTTATGCTTTTTATGGGTTCACCGGCAATGTAGGTTTGCAGCATAAAAACAAACAGCAATGAAATCACTCAGCATTATTTTCCTGGCTATTGCAGCCAGCTTTTCACAGGTAAAAGGACAGCAGGCATTTAAAAATGCAGCAATAGCGAGGGTTAACAATCATTACCGCATTACTTACTCGGTGCCTTCGGAGGCAAATATCTATCAATATCGCATAGAGGCGGGCAATGATACTACTGATATGGAGGTAACAGGTGTTGTAAAGCCTGCAGGCAACAGTGTAACCGAGCGCAGCTACAGTTATGATGTTTATGAGGGTGCCTACAGGTATTACAGGGTAGCTGCAATAAGCATGGGCAGCAAGCTGAAATACTCTGATATACTCAGTATACCTGCTGCAGAGCCCAAACAGACACCTGAAAATGAGCAGGCCAAGCCAGTGGAAACGAATATACTTGCCAGCGGAAACCGGTAAAAACTTTCCTATTCGGCGATAAATGTATATGAATAAATTATTCACTAAACCCTAACTTAAACCTGTTATCACCCGTTGCTGAAAAGAAATTATCTTTAGGCGATGGAAACCAAGCATATAAGCGCTATTATAGTAGATGATGATGAGTTTTGCTGCTTTCAGTTGCAGGACCTGATAAAAAAGTACTCGCTTGGAATAAACGTCGTGGCAGTTTGCTTTTCGGGTGCAGAAGGGCTGGTGAAAATAGCAGAACTGAAGCCGGACCTAATATTCCTTGATGTGGAGATGCCGGGAATGAACGGGTTTGAGATGATCAGGAAACTGCCTGCGGGCAACTTTGAGATTATATTTACTACCAGCCACGACCATTATGCCATCAGGGCCATACGCTTCTCGGCACTTGATTACCTGGTGAAACCCATTGACCCTAATGTGCTGCAAGAGGCCATAAGCCGCCTGAAGGATAAGCTGCAGACCAAAACCACCGAGGAACCCCGCCCACTGGAAATAATGGGCATACCCGCCGAGAAAAAGCTGAACAACCTGGCAGTGCCCACCATGGAGGGCCTGCTTTTTGTGGGCCTGCAGGATATAGTGCGCTGCGAAAGTGATGATAAATACACCAAAATATATACAGCCGATAAGAAAATGATTATGGCCAGCCGAACCATGGGCGAATTTGAAACCATACTGGAGCCACATGGCTTCTTCAGGATTCACAAATCGTACCTTATAAACCTGAAGCACCTGAAGAAATACCTGCGCGGCGATGGTGGCCAAGTGGTGATGACCGATGGCTCGACACTGGATGTGAGCAGGAGGAAGAAGGATGAGCTGATGGCGCTGGTGGGGCAGTTTTAAGGGGCATAAAATATCTACCTGTCATATTTATAAGGCCATCAAGGATTATTTTCAGATAAATTATTTGTTCTTCCGGATTCAAAATACGGAATAAAAGGTTTCTGATTCTGTTTCTCCCAGATTTTCTGCCGCCGTTCACGGAATCATTTTCGCCGTTCACTCCTCAAAATTGCCATAGGCTACTTTGTGCTTTTTATGGGCTTCCGGGCATGGTACGTTTGTATCTCAAAAACGGAAACTAATGAAATCGCTTAGCATCATTATCCTGGCCATAGCAGCCAGCTACACACAGGCAAACGGACAGCAGGCATTTAAAAATGCAGCCATACAGCAAACAGAGAACCACTATGTGTTGAGCTTCTCGGTACCCTCTGAAACTAATATATACCAGTACCGCATAGAGGCAGGCAACGACAGCACCCAAATGGAAGTAACTGGCGTGTTAAAGCCCAAGGGCAACAGCGTAATGGAGCGCTGCTACCGGTATGAGACATTTGATACCGGCTATAAATATTACCGGGTAGCGGCAGTGGGCATGGGCAGCCAGCTCACGTACTCAGCTATGCTTAGCCGCCCCCTAGTGGATACGAAGCAGGAGCAAATGCCGAGTGCGCCAAAGCATTGCGAGACTAACGCGGTGGCAAGGGGGAATTAATCTTTGCTAAATAAACTTATAAGCTTGAACAATTTTAGAAAATTAAAAAATACTCTTCAGCATTCCAGCATTTAGCATTATTATCTGATTAATCCAAGATTTTACAGTTAATCCAATTAACGTTATAATATATTGATTATCAATGTTATTTGGTATAAAATTTCTACTGCATATCAGCTGTTTTTTTAAATACCATTGAAAATCAATGAGTTAACTCGACAACCAGGTGTTTAACTGCAAAATCTGGGTTAATAATTCAAATTTATGCCATCATTTCACAATATTAATAACAATTTCTCCAAATGGTCTAGTATAGACCAATATTGAATAAAATACATAATTAATTGTTGTTATAATTAAGAATAATAGGTAAAGTCACCACACAATCAAGTATATTATTACTTATTTGACCTGATATATATGTCCCGATCATCGGAGCCATGTACCACGGCTGACCTGATGATGTATTTATTGTTGATGGGAAACTTGATAGAGTTATAGATGTAAGATTCTCAGTAAGGCTATAAAAAAGGGAATTCAATAAGGTATCTGCCGGATCACCAGAGGGAGGATAAGTAACACCCTGAATAGGTACTGAGCCGATAGGTAATAAACCACCCCAATTGAGGCTGCTGAAATATTCTGTAGCGGTTTGAGCATTAAATAAACTGTTCCAATAATTATAGGGGCTGTTTACACATTGTAAAATTCCCCCAGTAGGGTTTGGCCCCTGTGGTGGATTGCCATTAAGACTGACCGTATCGAAATCAAGAACAATTACCGCCGCAATCTGAGCTGGAGGAGTAGGTGCCACAGTTTGAGAAGCGCAAACGGCTGAAATATTAACAGGGAATGACATCCCATTAACCGGATACTGCGTAATACATAAAATATTGCCTGTATATTGACTTTGTGCATTTTCAGAATTGGATTCAGCATAACTACCATTATTATTTGCTCCTAAAGTAACAAAACCAGGGACAGTATTATTGGCCATAGATGGCATTGTAGCCGAAGGCATTACTACCTGAACGTTTCTCAAAATGATTACAAAATCGGATAGTGTTGATCCATTCATGTTTGGCATCCCGCTAATTAAGTCTGGCGTAATGTATTGAGCTGAAGTACAGCCCGGCCATAATTCATTGGCTATTTCATTATCACCAGAATTAAAAGATAATTGAACCATAAACATCTGTTGTGGGGTTGTCTGCACGTTCACAAACATTCCTGCCATAAAACTGGCTGATATGTATTGATTACTACTACCTGTGGGGTATATGCCGTTGTTATTATATACAGTAGTAAGTAATTGAATAGCAGCAGAATTAAGACTTATGGCAATAGAAGAATTAAAAGTAACCGGGTTGCCCGCAGGAATGGTAATGGGGGTTTGTGATAAAACAAATATAGATACAGGCACTGATAAACCTGAACACGCCGCTTTAGAAACATTGCAGATACCGGTCCCAGCGTTGCAACCACCTCCTATTGTGGGCGTACCGAAATTGAGAAATGCGGTAGACCCACTTAGATCACCGCCGAGTTGCAATTTCCCGAGTACATTCTTGGGATTACTTGTGTTTGGATTACCTGAATTGTGTTCCATAAATTGTTTGATTTTGATTAATAAAAGTTTTTTAGCTAGTAAACCTAATTTTTATTGTCTGTATTTCATAATTTTTTCTTATTTTTCTAAAAAAATTATTTCGTGAATTTACTAAAATTTAATTGCTGTGTTCTCAGCTTTATAATAATTGCTACTTTGCCATATAGTTCATCTGCTCAAAAAGATGATAATGAAATTGACACCTTAAAAAGGGCATTAAGGATAGCGACAGGAGATGAGCAACGAATTAAACTCTTATTGGAGTTATCAATAAACATCAATTGCAAGGATAGCCTACAAAAAATGGCATATGCAGCGCAGGCATTGGATATTGCTACTAAAAACAACACTTTTCAGGGCATAATTAATTCATCTGTTGTATTAGGTGATGTATTTAAGTATTGTTATCGCAATAAAGAAAGAGCCTTCGAAAATTATATGAATAGTGCTGAGGTCGCAAAAAAAATCCACGATACATTAAATGAAGTAGAGGCGTATAACCATATTGGGCTATTATACAAGGAAGGCACCGATTATATAAAGGCAATTCAATTTTTTAATCTTGCGCTTTCTTTGAATCCTGCTAAAGATGTTGCCAGCAGCTTATTTTGCAATATGGGCGTAATCTATAGTGAGGTTTCTGATTATACGAAAGCTATGGATTGTTTTGAGAAAGCTTATGATATACAAAACAGGGCTATTAAAACGAAAAAGAACCCTAAAATTCAAGATTCATTAATGATTTCCGGATTGCATTTGGGTTTGGGCGATCTTTACAGAGCCATGCATAATTACAGCAAGGCAATTGATCAATATGAACTTGCTTTAAAAATGGCATGTGGCATAGAAATTATGGAACTGCGTGCCTTAACAGGCAAAGGTAATACCTTTTACGAAGAAGGAAATTATGGGATTGCCACAAAGCAATATTTGACAGCATTATCTCTTAACAAACAACCACAAGCGCAAACTATTGTTCTTTTTCAAAAGCTTGCAAGTAGTTATCTTAAACAAGGATCATTAACTCAATCTCTTGTATACGCTGAAAAAGCACTTTCTACTGGAACAGAGCAGAAAGCGGAACCTCTGCTGACAGTGACATATATAATATTGGCAAAAATAAAGGTACAATTGAAACAAAATAATGTAGCAATAGATTACCTTAGAAAAGCTATTGCCAAAGCAAGAACCATGCACCTCGCCCAAGAAGAAGAAGATGCATGGCAGGAACTAAATAATATATATGAACAAACAAAGAATAAGTCGGAGGCCTACGATGCCTTTAAACATTATATAACCCTTCGCGATTCGATATATAGTAAAAATAAAGAAAATGAATTTATTAAGTTAGACCTCAATGCTGGCTTTGCTCGTAAAGAATATTCTGACAGCATTTCCCACGCAAAAGACCTTGCCATAAAAGAAAGCGAAAACAGGCGCCAAAAAGCATTTACCTATGGTGGCTTCACCGGCCTCGCCCTTGTAATACTCCTCGCCTTCTTCATCTTCCGAAACTACAGCCAGCAAAAGAAAGCCAATGTGGTTATACAGGCCGAGAAGGAAAATGCGGAGCAGCAACGGCAGCGGGCAGAGCGAAGTGAGGCGTTTAAGCAGCAGTTTCTGGCCAATATGAGCCATGAAATACGCACACCTATGAATGCCGTAATGGGTATGACCAGCCTGGCACTGGATACGGGTATGCCGGAAAAGCAGAAAATGTATCTGGAGGGGATCAAGAAATCATCAGATAATCTGCTGCATATAATTAATGATATCCTCGACCTCAGCAAGATAGAAGCGGGCAAGATGGAGCTGGAAGAAATCGACTTTTCGCTGGCTGCAACGGTGGACCATGTGAAGCAGGTGCTAAGCTACCGGGCCGAGGAGAAGGGGCTGCAACTGATCACCTACATAGACCCGGCGTTGCCCGATGTGGTGACAGGCGACCCGGTGAGGCTGGGGCAGGCGCTGCTGAACCTGGCAGGCAATGGTATAAAATTTACGGAACAGGGCAGCGTGAGTATAAAAGTGAAGAAGGTGGCTGAAGGGGTGCGGTTTTCGGTAACCGATACGGGCATAGGGATACCGAAGGATAAACTGGAACTGGTGTTTGAAAAGTTCTCACAGGCCAATAGCAGCGATACCCGCAAGTATGGCGGCACAGGGCTGGGGCTAAGCATCAGTCAGCAACTGGTGGAGCTGATGGGCGGGCATATACATATAGAAAGTGAGGAGGGATCGGGTACCACTTTTTCGTTTATCCTGAACCTGCCTCATGGTTCGGCAGAAAGACTGAAACAGCGGTTGGCAGCAGAGGAAGATGTGGATGGCAGTGCACTGGATGGCCTGAGCATACTGGTAGTGGATGATAATGAGTATAACCGCATAGTGGCTCGGGACACGCTGGAAGCAAAGGCAAAGGTAAAAATTGATGCCGTGGGCAGCGCTAAAGAAGGCCTGGCGCTGCTGCAGCAAAAACACTTTGATATGGTGCTGATGGATGTGCAGATGCCCGTAATGAACGGCTTTGATGCCACCCGCCACATAAGGGAGCAAATGGAAGGGCCGGTAAAGGATATAGCGGTGATAGCCCTTACCGCATCGGTGCTGCGCACGGACCTGGATAAATGCAAGGCCGCGGGGATGAACGCTTATGTATCGAAGCCTTTTAAGGCCAGCCAGCTTATAGGTGCGATAGCTGAGGTATTGGGGTTGAGTGGCGGAGCTAAAAAGCCTGTGCCAGCTATAGTAAAGGAAGTAGTTGCAGGTGGAATAACCGACCTCACTTACCTGACCAACTACTGTGAAGGTGATAAGGAGCGGATAGCGGGCTACATAAACATGTACCTGAAGGCAGCGGCGGGATTTGAAGAAAAAGCCAGGGCTGCCATTGCCTCACCTGACCCTGAAGATGCTGCTGCACTGGCCCATGCCTTTAAACCCAAGTGGACGATGATGGGCATGGCCCTGTGCGTGGATCTGGGTCAGAAGGTGGAGTTTATGAGCAAGGAGGCAGGTAATGAGGAGCATATTAAAAATGCATTGTTAAGACTTACAGAATACAACCGGCAATCGGTGATGGAACTGGAAAGTTTTGTTTAGATTTGTTATGGATAAAATCCATATCCAGTGGTAACTGAATAAATTTACAATTATGCACACCAAGCTGATTAAAAAGATATTTGTTGTAGATGATGATAAACTGAGCGCATGCCTGCTTAAGGACCAGCTTACCAGTAAATTTCCGCATGATGTACACCTGTTTGACAACGGAGAAGATTGCCTGAAGCACCTTGCGGAGCAGCCGGACATTGTAATACTTGATTTTAATCTCAACTCGGAATTTAAAGATGCGGCCAATGGGCTGCGGATACTGGAAGCTATAAAGAAAACAGACTTCGGGATAAGGGTTATTATGCTATCGGGCCAGGATGACTATGGCACAGCGCTGATAAGTATTACCAAGGGCGCGGAGGAATATGTGCTGAAAAGCAAGGAAGCATTTGAGGAGATTGAGGCTCTTTGTAATCAGTAAGAGATTAGATTGCCAGCAATAAAAAAGCCCTGCACATCAGTACAGGGCTTTCTAATATTTGAGGGTACTGAATTAATTACAGTTTTCTTCCGGCTACTACTTTGGCTTTATCGTCAACTTTGTAGGTCTGGTTTTTGCGCACCACGATTTTTGCTTCGGCCGCGTTGCTGCAACTGCCGCACTGCACCTGGTAAGTATTGCCATCATACATAACATCGACCATACCCTGGTGCCAGTTGGTGCCAACCAGAATAAAATTGTTGTTGCCATAAAGAGCGCCGAATTCCAGGGTTTTGCCTGCAACGTCGAAACTGATCTTCAGGTTGTCGCCATCTACTTTTTCGCAAACACCCGGAGTAAATGCAGGAATAACGAGTTCCTTAACATCCTGGTCATTGTTGAAAAGAATGATACCACCTTTAACAGTGCCTTTTTCATTGCTCTGGAGGCGCCTCAATACCAGTTTCTGATCAACGTAAAACTGAATCTTGGTAATATCTATATTATCATGCTCCAGACGCTCTTTCAGCAATTTGGAGAAGGTGAGATAAGTTGTATCGTTTTTATGCTCATCGGGCTTGGAGGCAAATGCATGATGATGGCAGCCTGTATTGACAAACAGGCAAAGCACCAGACTCACCGAAGACATCAGAACAAGTATTGTTTTTTTCATAAACGGCATTTTAATGATTGTTTTAAAAATTGCTTACTTTAATTGTATGCTTTAATTTCAATTTAAAAACCGGCATTACCGATAAAAAAAGTATAACGGCAAGCTGTAATTATAATCTGTTTGCAGCGAACAAAAAGACGATTTTGAACGCAAGATAAATCTTTAAGTTTAAAAACAAAGGGTTTGGGTATTATTTTAGCCTCATTTCTATGTTTTAATTATTCTGATACAGAAGCAAAAAACACGATAAGAAGCAATATCTATTTCAGCTAACAGGGCCATAAAGAGATAATATCTTTGAAGCCCCAGTATAATAGGGAGCACAAGATAATAACAAACAGGATAAAACCAAAGGTTTTAGGAGATGATCTTTAAAAATCGGGATAAATTATTCTGCAGTGGAATGAAGAGGGTGTAACAGGAAGGGTAAACATGCCGATGCAACTATTTTTTCGTTGAAATTTGCATTTTACAGAAAATTATCCCTATCATTGTATGGTTTTTCTGTTAGAACCTCAAATATCGTAAAATAAATTGCCTTTTTTATGAAAAGAAAGATGCTACTCTTAGTACTTGCATTTCCAGTTATTTATTGCCAGAATGTTCATGCCCAGACGGGATCCAGGCTTATCGGGATGACCCACCTGGTGAATGGCGGATCTTCCTATACACCTGTGGATTCAACTGATTATGTATATTCAGGAAACAGGGGTGGTGATCTTAAGCACACCCTCAAGTATGATAATTCGACAGTTTGGGATTACCTGGGCGACACAGCGTACAGTAATGCTAATATGATTCAGCAGACCTATGATGTAAATAATAACCTGCTGACCAGTACTTCTTCCTTCTGGAGCGGCACTGCCTGGACACTGCTTACCAAAAATCTATATTTATATAACACTGCCGGAAAGGATAGTTTGATGATACAGCAGTCTTGGGGCGGTACTTCATGGGTACCAGTTTCTCAGGATGCTTATTACTATGTGGGTGGTAAACTGGTTGAAGATCAATACCAGGCATGGAACGGCCTTACGCTTACTTTTACACCTACTACGCAGAAGAATTATTATTACGATCCGGTATCGGGAAACAAAATCAATGAAACTGATCTGGATGTAACATCCGGCCCACTGAATACAACACAATACCTATATACTTATTCTGGTACCAACCAATTGCTGACAACTACTACCAGCACATGGAACGGTTCGGCATGGGTTCCGTCATCAATGAGTACCAATACTTATGATACAACGGGAAATCTGACAAATGTGCTTAACCAGACGTATAGTAGCTCTACTTCAACCTGGGTAAATGTTAATCTGAATAATTACAGCGGCTTTATTGGCTCAACCAATAATCCAACAATGGATACTTACCAGACCTGGGATACAGCAGCAGGCGGTTCGTGGACCAATGTAAGGCAGTATATGTATGCTTACAATTCCTATAACCAGATGACCAACTCAACAGGTGTGTCTTGGAATATCATTGGAATTTTTGAGCCAGCTCTTGGAGATCCAATGACCAATTATTATTATGAAACTTACAGTACCAGCAGCACTGCCGCGGTAAATACTGTAAAAGCAGAGTTGGATAATGCAGCGGTTTATCCGGTTCCTGCAAACAATTCTCTTCATATTAACCTTAACTGGAGCACGCCACAGACAGCTACTATTGCCATTTATGATATGACTGGCAAGGTGGTTAACGAATGGAAATCGGATTATGGCACACAGTATTTCAGCTCAGTATCTGTGAACGTTTTGCCGGCAGGAACTTATTTTGTAAAAATCAACGGAGCAAACAGCCAGATTGTAAAGCAGTTTGTAGTAGCTCATTAATCTACTTTGAATTAGAATATTTAAAAAAGCGTCCTGATGGGCGCTTTTTTTATTAATTGCCAGCAGAGCTGTTGAAGCGTAGTGTCTTTACTATATAACGTTTGCTAATAGTTTGCCTACGTGTCCCACAACTGAAGAAGGTGTGGGATGTAATGAAGCTGTGGTATACTTAATGCAGGTATGAGACTCTTATATTATCTTTGAGGCATGGTAACCAATGCTCCGATTGGAATTTTTGATTCAGGTTATGGCGGGCTGACGGTCTTCCGGTCAATAGCAGATTTGCTGCCGGGATATGATTATGTGTACCTGGGCGATAATGCGCGGGCGCCCTATGGCAACAGGTCGTTTGACAGCGTGCACCAGTATACGCTGGAATGTGTGCAATGGTTTTTCGGGCAGGGATGCCCGCTGGTGATACTGGCATGCAATACTGCTTCTGCAAAGGCTTTGCGCACTATACAGCAGCGCGACCTTCCCGGCCTTGGGGCAGACAAGCGGGTATTGGGGGTGATACGGCCTACCGCGGAGGTAATAGGGAATTATACACAAACGAAATCGGTAGGAGTTCTGGGTACTAAGGGTACTATTACTTCCGGATCGTATGAGATTGAAATACATCATTTTTTTCCGGAAATAAAGGTCCATCAACTGGCCTGCCCAATGTGGGTGCCCCTGATAGAAAACGGGGAATACAACGGTCCGGGGGCTGATTATTTTGTAAAGAAATACCTGGATGAACTGCTATCCGCATCACCTGATCTGGATACTCTTCTTCTTGCGTGTACTCACTATCCATTGCTTATGGATAAGATCAGGAAATTCCTGCCTGAAAACATCCAGGTTGTATCTCAAGGGCCTATAGTGGCGAACAGCCTGGCTGTTTACCTTGAGCGCCATCCGGAAATGGAGCAAAAGCTAACAAAAAAAGGGAGGAAGCAGTTTTTTACTACCGATGATACCTCAGATTTTGATATGCACGGAGGGGTATTTTTTGGGGAAAGCGTAAAATCAGTGCATGTACCTTTAGGAGTCGGCAAGTTATGAATATAATAACGAGCACAATGAATGCAAAAAATTATATGTATATAAGCAATGTATGGTATTAATTTAGTGGTTTAATGGCTTTTTTTTTGTGAATAAATAAATATTTGATTTACTTTTATCCTTTTCCAATATCCGGTTTATGTCCAATTTCTACAAGAAACTCCTCCTGGTAAGTTCCGCAGTTATTTTTAGTTTGCAATCCATTGCCAGCCCTGATATAAAAAATACGCCACAGCAAAAAGCGCCACTTGCTTTTATTGAGAACAAAGGGCAGGTGAGAGACCAGGCGCTGAATGCCCGTCCCGATATTCAATTCCAGCTGAAAGCGGCCGGCGGGCTGAGCATATTTATAGGCAACGGGGCGATTCATTATCAGTTCAGCAAGGCAGATAAAGAAATAGTACAGCCATCGAAAGAGGACAGGATGAAGCCAGGATTTGTGCCAGAGCAAACTACATATACCATGGACCGGATGGATGTGGAACTGGTGGGAGCAAACAAAAATGCGCAAGTGATAGCTGACCAGAAACAGGCCTATTATGAAAATTATTTTACAGACTGGAGTGGTGGAAAATATGCTACTGTAGCTGCTTACAACAAGATTACCTACAAAGACATTTACCCGAATATAGACTGGGTATTGTATACTAATAACGGCACACTGGAGCATGAGTTTATTGTGCACCAGGGTGGAAAGGTGAGTGATATACAACTGAAATACGGTGGTGCAAAGGAACTGAATATTAAGGCTGATGGAAGCCTTAGTACTACTACACCACAGGGCACAATTACAGAGAAGGCGCCGGATACCTACCAGAAAGATGGGAAGAAGGTAAGTAGTGCATTTTTACTAACAAATAATGTACTGAGTTATGCTATCGGAGATTATAACGGAGATCTTATTATAGACCCTACGCTTGGCTGGGCAACTTATTATGGAGGCGCCGGCAACGATATTGGAAATTCGGTCGCTACTGATGGCTCAGGAAATGTATATATTACAGGATACACAAACAGCACATCAGGAATAGCCACAAGCGGAGCTTATGCAACGACTTATGTAGCTGGCAGCAGCGAAAATGCATTTTTAGCAAAATTCAATAATTCCGGAGTTATTCAATGGGCAACCTATTATGGTGGTCTCGGAGATGATGAAGGCGCAGGTGTGGCCACAGACGGAGCCGGCAATGTTTATATGGCTGGTAAAACCAACAGTAGTACTGCTATTGCCACATCCGGGGCGTACCAAACCACCCCTGGTGGCGGATACGACGGGTTTTTAGTTAAATTCAGCAGTGCAGGCGCGCTTCAGTGGGGTACCTATTTTGGAGGTAGTGCCACCGACGTAGTCTATTCAGTATCTACTGATGGCTCAGGGAATATTTATATTACCGGTAACGCAGCCAGCTCATCGGGAATAGCGACGACGGGAGCTTATTCAACCACATTAGATGGTATTGACGATGCGTTTTTAGCAAAATTCAACAGCTCTGGAGTTATTCAGTGGGCTACCTATTTCGGAGGTAATAACAGTGATGTTGGTTACAACCTGGCAACCGACGCTTCAGGGAACAGTTATATAGCAGGAGCTACAGCAAGCACTACAGGGCTGGCAACCTCCGGGGCTTATCAAACAACCTATGGCGGAACTGAGGACGCATTTTTAGCAAAATTCAATACATCAGGGATATTACAATGGGCTACTTATTACGGAGGGTCAAACTTAGAATATGGTATGGGCGCTGCAACTGACGGCAGCGGGTATGTTTACCTGACAGGCTATACCCACAGCACAAGTGCAATTGCTACGTCCGGAGCTTATCAAACTGTATTCGGAGGTATTGAAGACGGGTATTTAGCAAAATTCGATGGCTCGGGAGCAATGCAATGGGCTACCTATTATGGTGGCAGTCTTCAAGATGAGAGTTATGCAGTGGCGACTGATGGTGCTGGAAATGTATATATGGCCGGCAGCACCTACAGCACCTCAGCGATTGCAACTTCTGGCGCCTACCAGACAACTTTTACCGGCTCTAATGATGCGTATTTTGCCGAATTCAACAGTGCAGGCGTAGTGCAGTATGCTACCTATTTCGGTGGAAATGCCGGGACCGGGTCGCTTGGAATAGCGCTTGACCCAACTGGAGGAATTTTCATAACCGGCCTTACAACAAGTTCGTCGGGGATCGCTACATCAGGCGCTTACCAGACTACACTTGCAGGAGCTCCTGATGTTTTTTTAGTAAAATTTGGCACATGTACACCAATGCCTACTGCTGCCGCCATTACCGGCCCAACAACTCTCTGCCCCGGCAGTACAATAACACTGAGTGATGCAACCGGCAGCGGCACCTGGAGCAGCGGAAATACTTCAATAGCTACTGTGGGAACTTCAGGAATAGTAACCGGAGTGGCAGTGGGTAATGCAGTTATTTCTTATGCTGTCAGCAATAGTTGCGGAACTGCGAATGCGGTAGCGCTGGTGACTGTGGGGCAGGAATTAATCAGTACTGTTGCGGGGAATGGAATCTCTGGTTTTTCAGGTAATGGAGGAGCGGCTACCGCCGCTAAGATTAATCAGCCTATTTATATCACAACTGACGCTTCGGGTAATTTGTATATAGCAGACTATGAGAATAACGACGTAAGAAAGGTAACCACGGCCGGCATTATCAGTACTATTGCCGGTAATGAGATTAACGGCTTCAATTCCGACAATATACCTGCCACAAATGCAGAGTTGAATAACCCAACTGACGTGGCCATAGATGCTGCGGGCAACATCTATATTGCCGACTTTGGCAACAACAGAGTGAGAAAGGTTGATCTGACCGGAATTATCACTACACTTGCCGGAGGTAGCACGCCCGGTTACACCGGAGATGGCGGGCCTGCCACTGCTGCAGAGCTAAATGGCCCGCGTAGTCTTGCTATAGATGGTTCCGGCAACCTGTATATCGGAGATGTATCCAATTATGTGGTACGAAAGGTGAATCTGTCATCCGGCATCATCTCTACAGTAGCCGGAAATCACACCGCCGGATATTCCGGTGACGGATTACCCGCGACGAGCGCAGCTTTGGGCAATGTGCCCGCAATCACCGTAGATGCTGCAGGCGATATTTTCATTGCCAACAATAGTTTCAGTACCGTGCGAGAAGTGAACAGTTCCGGTATTATTTCTACAATAGCCGGAAACTTAACATCGGGGTTTGCAGGTGATGGCGGGGCGGCAGCTACGGCCACACTAAATGACCCAAGTGACCTTGCTGTGGATGCTGCCGGAAACATATATATCCTCGACTTTGGCAATAGCCGAATCAGGAGGATAGACCAGAATGGCATTATCAACACGATTATCGGTAATGGATCAACCGCTTTTAACGGGAATGGCATACCGGCTACAGCGGCTGCTATCTCTCCTGTGGGAGTATGTGTAGATAACAACTACAATATTTTCATTTCTGATATTTCCAATAAACGTATCCGGAAAGTTTCGCCGGCACCGTCGGCTATATCGGGTTCCTCGTATGTGGTCTGCCAGGGAAGTTCAATTAATCTGACAGATGCTTACTCGGGTGGTACATGGACGAGCAGTAATCCTTCCATAGCAAGTGTGGGGACATCATCTGGTTTAGTTACCGGGAATACAGTAGGTACGGCTACTATAACCTATACTAATTCTTTTGGCTGCGGTGTACCATTTGTAACTCAGACAGTAACCGTGAATGCGAGCTCGGGCGTTATTTCCGGCCCAACAACAGTTTGCCCCGGCAATACCATTACATTAACCGATGCCTCAGGCGGTGGTACCTGGAGCAGTGCAAGTCCATCTATAGCTACAGTGGGTACATCAGGTGTAGTAACCGGAGTAGCAGCGGGTAATGTGGTAATATCTTATTCCGTTAGTGGCGGATGCAGTGCGAGTGCACTGGCCATGATCAATGTGGGAAATGAAATCATCAACACTATTGCAGGAAATGGAACTGCAGGATTTGGCGGAGATAATGGCATTGATACATTCTCAATAATGAATACACCTGAATGGATGACTACTGATAGTGTAGGTAATATTTATTTTGCTGATTGGGGAAATAACCGCATCAGGAAAATAACCGCGTCAACAAATATCATCACTACTATTGCTGGTACAGGCGCTTCGGGATATACAGGTGATGGTGCCGCTGCTACAGCCGCAACACTCAAGAATCCTCATGCTGTTGTAATGGATAAAACCGGTAATTTTTATATAGCAGACGACAATTTAGTTATAAGGAAAATTAATACTTCCGGAGTAATATCAACTTATGCCGGTACCGGTTCTTCCGGTTACACCGGCGACGGCGGGCTGGCTGTTTCCGCAAAAATGACTAACCCCTTTGGCCTGGCCCTGAATGCAGCCGGTGACTTGTTTATTGTGGATGGTAATAATCACGCAATTAGAAAAGTGACATTTTCTACGGGAATAATTACAACAGTTGCCGGGACAGGAACCGCAGGTTTCACTGGTGATGGCATTCCGGCTACTACATCACAACTATATTATCCTGAGGCTGTTGCCATTGATAATTCAGGAAATCTTTTTATCGCTGATAAGGGTAATAACCGTATCCGGATGGTTTCTGCATCCGGGACTATTTCGACATTTGCCGGCGGCCCCACTGCTGGCTATGCCGGTGACGGAGGCCAGGCCACTTCAGCAGAATTAAACCTGCCGAATGGCCTGGTTTTTGACAGGGCCGGTGATCTTTTTATTTCTGATGGTGGAAATCATGTAATACGAATGGTAACTCCTGCAAACGTTATTAACACAATCGCCGGCAATGGATCATCAGGTTATGCTGGTGACAAGGGACCTGCAACTGGTGCAATGTTTATTCAGCCCAAGGGAGTGGCCGTTGATACCAGCGGGAATATTTATATCTCGGACCAAAATGCGAATGTTATCAGGAAAGTGGCACCTGCTGGTTCATCAATAACAGGTACCTCCTCATTATGCCAGGGAGTACCGGTAACTTTTACCGATCAGACCCCAGGTGGCACATGGACAAGCAGTAATCCGGCAGTAGTAACCGTTGGCAGCGCTACCGGATATGTTAACGGAGTGGCAGCAGGAACTGCGACGATCACTTATAATATAGCCACTGGTTGTGGCAGCCCTTATGTTACCATGGCAGTTACAGTTTCACCTACTGCCTCTGTGGTTGCTGGTCCATCAACTGTATGCCCCGGTAATACCATCACATTAACTGATGCCACCGGTGGTGGCACATGGAGCAGCAGTAATCCTGCTGTTGCGACAGTAACAGGCGGGGTTGTAACGGGTGTTGGAACAGGGAATACCATTATTTCCTATACTGTTACAAACAGTTGCGGCACAACCAACGGCCTTGCCGTAATTGCTGTTGGCACCGAGCAGATCAGTACCTATGCAGGTACGGGATTCTCTGGTTTTGGCGCTGATGGCGGATCTGCTACTTCTACAGCCATGACCACCCCGATCCATACTGCCATGGATGCATCGGGCAATATTTATTACAGTGATTATACCAATAACCGTGTGCGTAAGATAAGTACTTCAGGCATTGTTACAACAGTTGCAGGTAATGGTACGCCCGGCTACAGTGGCGATGGTACGCCTGCAACAACAGCCGCGATCCATAATCCGGCAGGTATTGCGATTGATGCATCGGGCAATCTTTTTATAACAGATTACCTGGGTTATGAGATCCGTAAGGTGAATACATCGGGCATTATCTCAACGGTTGCAGGCACAGGCGCTGCGGGCTATGGGGCAGATGGTATTGCGGCAACCTCAAGCGCCATTAATCACTGCTGGGGTGTAACCACCGATGCGACAGGGAATGTTTATTTTTCAGACCGGTATAATCATGTTATCCGCAAGGTGAATACAGCCGGTATTATTTCTACCATTGCAGGAACAGGTACCCTTGGATACAGCGGAGATGGCGGGCCTGCAACTGCGGCCAAACTGGACGAGCCGCTTGATCTTTTATTTGATCAATCAGGTAACCTGTTATTTACTGAGGGAGCCAATAACATTGTGCGCAAGATAGCGCCTGACGGAACTATATCGACCCTTGCAGGCAATGGGACAGCGGGCTTTGGCGGAGACGGCAGCCCGGCTACCTCAGCAACAGTTGAGTTTAATGTGCCAGTTGGTATTTGCCTTGATGCAGCCGGAAATATTTATATCAGCGATTATTCCAATAACCGGGTGCGCAGGATAAGCGCCTCTACATCAATCATCTCTACGATTGCCGGAACGGGTGCAGCCGGATATAATGGTGATGGAATTGCGCCAACAACAGCCACATTGAAAAATCCGCAGGGTGTGGCCATTTACGGCACAAATGACCTTTATATCTGTGATGCAAATAATTACCGTATCCGTAAAATCGACCCTGTTGGTGCAACGGTTGCCGCCATCACAGGGGCCTCAACGGTCTGCCAGGGCGCGACCACACCGCTGGCCGATGTAACAACGGGCGGGGTATGGAGCAGCAGCTCACCAGGGGTTGCATCAGTAGGTACCGGAGGTATTGTAACGGGGAACTCGGGCGGGACAGCCAATATTTCGTATACAGTAACCTACACCTGCGGAACGTTGTACGTGATACATCCGGTAACTGTAAATCCGTCACCGGCAGTTCCGGCAGCTATTACAGGGCCAACGACCATCTGCAACGGCTCAACAGTAACGCTCAATGATGTTACTTCAGGAGGTGCATGGACCAGTGTAACGACAACTGTAGCCACAGTGCCAACGGGTGCAGGTAATGTAACGGGTATATCCTTAGGCACATCAGTCATCAGTTATACCATATCCAATTCGTGCGGCAGCAATGCAGCCACCGTAAATGTAACGGTAGTGGCAGCGCCGGGGCCAATAACGGGCACACTTAGCGCCTGCGTAGGGTCAACCTCGTTACTTGCCGATGGCGGCGGCGGCGTATGGACAAGCAGCGCACCGGCCACAGCCTCGGTGGCAGCGGGCTCCGGGCTGGTAACAGGTAATGCACCGGGAACAGCCACAATAACGTATACACTCAGCGGAGTATGCACAGCCACAGCGATCTTTACTGTAAATGCAAATCCGTCGGCGATAACACCACCCGGCGCAGTAACCATGTGCGTTGGCGGTACAGCGAGCCTTGGGGACCTTACATCCGGCGGAGTATGGAGCAGCGCAGCACCAGGAACGGCAACCGTAGGCACATCGGGTATTGTAACCGGCGTAGCGGCAGGAACGGTAAATATATTATACACTACAGGTTTAGGTTGTTCGGCCACAAAATCAGTAACGGTGCTAACTACACCTGCAGCATTATCGCCGGCAAGCGCCACAGTATGTGTTGGCAGTACAGCAACCTTTACTGAGAGTGTTGTCGGCGGCGCATGGAGCAGCGTGGCACCAGGCACAGCCAGTATAGCAGGCGGTGTAGTAACCGGAGTTGCAGCAGGAACAACCTCAATCTCTTATACCATAGGCACCTGCGCGGTGGGCGCGCCGGTAACAGTGAATGCCAATCCGGCAGCTATAACACCACCGGGAGCAGTGAACATATGTGTAGGTGCAACCGCCTCACTAGGCGATGTAACCGCCGGCGGCACGTGGAGCAGTGCATCGCCAGGCACAGCAACGGTAGGCACCTCCGGCACAGTAACCGGAGTAGCAGCAGGCACAACAAACATTTTATACACAACAGGAGCCGGTTGCTCAGCCACGAAATCAATAACCGTACTGAGCACGCCAACGGCATTGGCGCCCGCCAGTGCAACAGTATGCACAGGCAATACAGTAGCCTTTACCGAAACAGTAGCGGGTGGAATATGGAGCAGCAGCAACGGAGCAGTAGCCAGTGTATCGGCAGGTCTTGTTACGGGTCTTACAGTGGGTACGACCAATATCTCGTACACAATCGGCACGTGCGCGGCAGGAGCACCTGTTACGGTTAACCTGTCGCCAAGTGCGGGAGTAATAGTCGGCCCCGCTACATTGTGTACCGGATCGCCGGTTACCTATACCGATGCATCACCGGGCGGCACGTGGAGCAGCAGTAACCCTGGAGTAGCTACGATTGGTACATCGGGTCTTGCCAGCGGGATTACACCCGGAACAGTTACATTGAGCTATGCAGTTACAAACGGTTGCGGAACCGCCACGGCCACACAGGTGGTAACGGTAACTTCCTCGGCCAGCGCAGGAACAATTGTCGGGGCAACAACCGTATGTGCCGGAACATTTACCATACTGGTGGATACGACAACAGGCGGCACATGGAGTGCCACAAACAGTAATGCCACAATTACAGCAACAGGTTTACTGACCGGCATAATACCCGGAACAGACACCATTAAGTATTCGGTTACCAATGCCTGCGGCACAGTATCAGCCACAGATGTTGTGACCATAGGCCCGTTGCTGAGTGCGGGAATTATTTCGGGACTATCATTTGTGTGTGTCGGATCCTCCGTCACCTTGACAGATGCGACGGGAGCAGGTATATGGAGCGCCAGCAATTCATCTGCTTCAGTAGCAGGCGGTATTGTAACAGGTGTTAGCGCTGGTGTGGACACAATCATGTACACAGTCTCCGCCAGTTGCGGATCGGCTGTTGCAACGCAGGTAGTAACAGTAGTACCCATACCAGCAGCCGGTACTATAACCGGGCCGGTTATAGTATGCGCAGGCTCTATTACTACTTATACCGATGCCGCTCCGGGTGGTGTATGGGGAATCACCAATGCTGATGCCACAATATCAGGGGCGGGTATAGTTACAGCCCTGACGACAGGGACCGACACAATAACTTATATAGTAACCAATCTTTGCGGAACAGCGGAGGCTGAAGCAGCAGTATCCATTGGCGCGGCTATTTCTGCCGGTACCATTTCCGGGCCTGGCGCAGTATGTGCGGGCGCTGCAATATCATTGACTGATCCGGCCTCAGGTGGCATATGGAGCACCAGCAATGGCCATGCAACAATCATAGCGGGAACTGTAACCGGTGTATCGGCTGGCACAGATACAATATATTACACTGTAACAGGCAGTTGCGGCTCAGTGAGCGCCTCAGCTTCCATTGTGGTTAATCCGCTGCCATCGGCAGGTACTGTTACCGGGCCATCTACATTATGCATTGGCACACCAGCCACGTATACCGATGCAGCACCCGGAGGTACCTGGAGTGTGAGCAACAGCCATGCAGGAATTACAGGCGGAGGCCTGGCAACGCCATTAACAACAGGACCAGATACAGTATACTACTCAGTTACCAACAGTTGCGGAACGGTAAGCGCCAGCGAAACGGTTACCGTAATGGGAGCGCTGTCGGCAGGAACTATTACTGGCTCGGGAGCTGTATGCACGGGCACAACAATAACCTTGACAGACGGCACACCGGGAGGCACCTGGAGTGCCAGCAATGGCAATGCCACAGTGAGCGCAGGTGTGGTAAACGGAATAACCGCTGGAGTTGATACAATCTCATATACGGTTACGGGCAGTTGCGGATCGGTATCGGCCACGAAAACAGTATCGGTTGAATCTGCACCAGCAGCAGGAAGCATAACAGGACCATCGAATGTATGCCTGGGATCACCGGTTACGCTTACTGATGTAGCAACGGGCGGGGCGTGGAGTGCCTCCAACCCGACAGCCACAGTAAGTACAGCAGGTTTGGTTACCGCTATCACACCAGGAACAGATACGATCAGCTATACGGTAACGAATGCATGCGGATCGGCTGCTGCAACTCTTGCAGTGGAAGTAAGTACATCACTGCCATCAGCAGGGTTTATTACCGGCCCGTCGACTGTATGTGCGGGGTCAGGCATTACACTTGCTGATGCGGTAACAGGAGGCCTATGGAACAGCACCAATGCCAGCGCAACAGTAACCGGCGGAACAGTGACCGGCGTAACCCCCGGACCGGATACCATAACCTATACCGTAACCAATGCCTGCGGAACGGCGATGGCATCAGCCCCTGTTACGGTAGGAGCAGCCCTGGTAACAGGCACAATAAGTGGCCCGGCAGGAGTATGTATAGGATCAGCGATAACCCTGACAGATACAGCGCCGGGCGGCGCATGGAGCAGCAGCAACGCAGATGCAACAGTATCCGGAGGCGTAGTAACGGGCGTATCGGCAGGGACATCAACCATATCATATACAGTGAGCGGCAGTTGCGGCACAGCATCAGCAACGTGGAGCGTAGCGGTTAGCAATGCCCCTAATGCAGGCAGCATAAGCGGTCCGGCAGGAGTATGTGCAGGATCAACCATAACCCTGACAGATGCCACCACCGGCGGCACATGGAGCAGCTCGAACACAAGGGCTACAGTGGGTATCGGGGGAGCGGTAACCGGGGTAATGACAGGCCTGGATACGATCAGGTATTCGGTAACCAACGGATGCGGAACAGCAGTGGCATCATGGCCGATATCGGTAAACGGGTCACCATATGCGGGCAGCATCAGCGGACCGTCAAGTATTTGTCCGGGAGCAACGGTTTCCTTAGTCCATAGCGCATCGGGCGGCACATGGAGCAGCAGCAACACGGGGCTGGCAACGGTAAGCAGTGCGGGAGTAGTAACCGGAATTGCA
>CAILLK010000074.1 GCA_903835005.1 uncultured Bacteroidota bacterium
CATACCCGAATATTGCCATGAAAAAAGGCTAATACCGTGGCTATATGCCGGAATCTCTTTTTATTGGGTGGGTCAACATCACCGGAATGGAGGGTCAACATAAAACGGAATGGTGGGTCAACATGCTCCGGAATTTACAATCCAAAATATTTACCCTCTATTCCCGGTTTCCAGCTATTTTTGCGCCCAATGTCCATTTACATCGCATCAATCAACTCCGGCAGCAACGGCAATTGCTATTACGTAGGCAATGGCCGCGAGGCCGTGCTCATTGATGCCGGCCTCTCATGCCGCGAAACCGAAAAGCGTATGAAGCGCCTCGGCCTGCGTATGGACAAAGTAAAAGCCCTGTTCATCTCTCACGAGCATGGCGACCACATCAAAGGCGTAGAAGGTATCCTGTCGAAGTACAAGCTTCCCTTGTTCATCACACAATCCACCTTCCTGCACAGCCGACTCAGAATAGATGAATCACTTATAAAAACATTCAAACCCTACGAACCCATTATTGTAGGCGGACTGTCGGTCATAGCATTCCCTAAGCAACACGATGCCATAGACCCACATAGTTTCCTCGTAAAAGGCGACGGAGTTACCACCGGCATCTTCACCGATATTGGCGCACCATGCCAGCATGTGATAGACAATTTCAAACTATGCCATGCCGCCTTCCTCGAAACCAATTACGATGAGCACATGCTCGAGATAAGCTCCTATCCCGCACACCTCAAAAAACGCATTGCCGGCGATCAGGGCCACCTCTCCAACCGCCAGGCCATAGAGCTCTTCATAGCCCACAGCCCCGCCTTCATGAGCCACATTTTCCTGTCCCATCTCTCCAAAGAAAACAACCGCCCCGACCTCGCCCGGAAAGTCTTCGAGCGCCATGCCGGCAAAACAAACATAGTAGTCGCCTCCCGCGATGAAGAAAGCCCCATCTTCGAAATCGAAGCCCCCGGCAAAAAAGAAAAAACCGTAAAAAAAGTCGTCCCCCAGAAATCAATCCAGATTTCCCTCTTCGGTTAAAAGGTTACACTTGTTGTCCCAGCCACCTCCATCTCTTTTCCTGTAGTGGATAGCACCTTTCAACAACGAATATCATTGAACAAAAAACACAGGAATTATGTAGAGACGGATTGCATCCGTCTAATCTCGCGCCCATCAGGAAACACGCTCCCGGTTCGCAACGGATGCTCACACTCTTATTAAAACCCCGTGCTAAATCCCTATCCCAACCTCAAATCCTAACCAGCAGCTAAATGCATGGTTCCCGGAACAAGGTCCCGCTTTTTCAGCGGGGGGGACAGGGTTTTCGGTTGTTCAGGGCTCAACTCTCCTCATCAAAATATATCTTATAAAAACTCTTCCCCAGCTTCGCATCAAACCCCTTCTCAATGAGGCTCTTATCGCCATGTATATAAACATGAAAGTTCTTATCCAGCTTCAGCACGCTCTTAAACACCCTCGCCTGTTTCTTCACAGCGCTGTTGCTTATCTCAAAATTATCCTCCAGCTCCACACCTGTATCCTGCACATATTCCTCCTTATACTTCGTAAATGATTTGATCACCTCCTTGTCTTCAAATACCATCTCCAAAAAGCTGTCCTCTTCAAAAGCAGCATTCTTTTTAAAGTACTCCACGGTCTTATTAAGGTAGCTTATCTTGTCTGTTTTGTTCACCTCATACTCCTGTTCCAGTTGGTTGGTCACAAAGTTTTTGCACGCATCCAGGTAGTGCTGCGTAGCATGGTAGTTGTCGTTCGATGGTGTTATTTTCAGGAATTCATTTTTCCAGTACATCGCCTCCTCGCCACGGCTCACGGCATCTACCACAGCCACCACATAGCCACCCTCTTTATTGGTATTCAGTATCAGACAGCCCTTATCCAGTTTGTTGATGTTCACCCCTTCCTCAATCGCCAGCAGATAATCGCTGCCATCAAACTCCGGCTTCAGAAAAGTATCCCTGTTCTCCGACTTAAAAATCCCAATCGCATCCAGCTCCACCCCATCCAGCAGGCAGTTCTTAAAATAAGCCACATACAGTTCCCCGTTCTTTATCTTAGGGTGAGATGAAGATTCATACAGCAGCTTCCCTATCTCCTTCGACTCCTTCACAAACCCCTTCGGCCCGCCAAAAATATTCCGTGCCACCGTATATATCTCATTCAGCTCAATGTTGGTCACATGCGAGAAATTGTACAGCGGCACCTCCACAAACGACTTCAGGAAATAATCCGTAAGCACCTTCGCCAGGTCCGGCTGATGCTGCAAATCTATCGGCTGGTCCGACAACTTATACCCCTCATCCAGCGACTTATTCCCTACCCTGTGGACGATAATTTTATTCAAATTGATTTTTAGAAATTCGAGCATGACTATTGAAATTTATATCAGGTACTTTCTTGCGTGAAGGTAAATTGCTTCTGGCAATTATTATATTTTACACTCGTCTTTCCACAGGCGATAGCAAGACCTAATATCTCCCTCTCTTTAGGAGAGCAATGCCACTAACTTAGAAGAAAAATTGATCGAAGTGATGAAGCTAAATCAATGATCCGAACGTATTCCCCCTTTAGCGTTAGCCATCGTGCGGGAGCGAAGGGGGTTGGGGGGATGTTTTAAAGATGCTTAAGTTAGTGCCTTTAATAAGGAGAGGGCCGGGGTGAGGTCTCAATTATTATATTTTACACCAGTTTTTTCTCTGGCGATAGCCAGACGTAATATCTCCCTCTCTATAGGAGAGCAATGCCACTAACTTAGAAGAAAAATTGATCGAAGTATTGAAGCTAAATCAATGATCCGAACGTATTCCCCCTTTAGCGTTAGCCATCGTGCGGGAGCGAAGGGGGTTGGGGGGATGTTTTTAAGACGCTTAATTTAGTGCCATTTATAAGGAGAGGGCCGGGGTGAGGCCTCCGGCCGATACTGCAAATCCATCGGCTGGTCCGACAACTTATACCCCTCCCAGCGACTTATTCCCCACCCTGTGGACGATAATTTTATTCAAATTGATTTTTAGAAATTCGAGCATGATGGTTTAGATTGACTCTTAAGGTATTGATTGCGTGAAGGTAAATTGCTTGCTGCAATTATTATCTTCACAAAGAAAACTAAATTGCAGCATCTGGATGTTGCATAGAAACCCAACAGGCTCAAATATAGATAGCTGCTGGTGAAACCCCAAACTCTAACTTAATCATTATGATAGCTCTGAAAGAGCGAAATATAATAGCCGGGGGTAACGCCCCCGGTACCATATATAACGACCATAAGCCCTGCAAGGGCGAAATACTGCGGGCGACATTCTTAATGACATTGAGTGGAATCCAATCCCTGGTAAAAAAGTAAGGTGTGTATCATTTCTCCCTGCTGGATTTAAAGACTACGTAGAATGGTCTTCGGGAAATAAAGAAATGTTTGAAAAAATAAACGAACTGATCAAAGAAATTCAAAGAGACCCGTTCAAAGGTAAAGGCAAACCGGAACCATTAAAAGGAAATAATAAAGGTAGCTGGAGCCGGCGGTTAACTCTGGAACATCGTTTGGTTTACTCAGTAACTAATGATTCGGTTACTATTATTACCTGCCACGGACATTATGAATAACATGCTCTCTTAATGCAATAAATATCCCTTTATGCATCAGTATTTTTGGCAATGTCATAGATAAAGGTAGTATGTATTTCTATTTTATATTTGACCATGCGGCCGGAGCGCAAGTTATTTCTAAACTATCAGATATTAACACCATTTTAAAAACTGTAACAGGATCATTATTTAGATAATAAATATATTTTCCGTTAAATATATTATTTGATTTTATGATCACAAATCTATTTTCACGTTCCTTAATATATTCCCAGGTTGCATTCATGTCATCAGTCCATTTTATTTTGGGCAACTGGCATGTGCCGTTTTCATAAAACTTAATTCCGTTCCAATTTAGTTTGGGTGTTTTTTCTGATTTGACAATCTTAATTTCCGTTACTACCCACCATATTTCAGTTAGTCTGGATTTAAATCCGTCACACGATAGAATTGTAATTGAAAGAAACAATAGTAGCCATTTTAAATAATATTTTTCCACTCAATAGTTTTGATAAAATTACAAAATAATAAATAAAAAGGGCTGCATTTAGCAGACTTGCAAAATTCAATGTAATTATTCATTAATCTATATCCTCGAATGGTAATTCTTGCGCGGCACCGCCGTCTGACTAGTCGTATTTTTCTATCAGATCATCAGGTGTGTACAAATCTTCCTCATCATGAAGGAAGGCGAAAGCGTCTGAGTTATCTATAAGTCGTTGAATCCCTTTTTGTAATTGTTCCTCTTCCGTTTTCTTTACCAGAAAATCAGCAAAATCGGCCACTTCCTCTCCTGCAGAATCAGGAAGCCCCACTAGTCCAGGCGTCCCGCTTGGTCTCAGTATCTGCAAGCCCCGCTTGCATAACATCCTTTTCTGTCCCTCCCGAGTCTCCATCTATTTAAATCAAATGGTTTTTCTTGCTCATTCAAGACTAAAACTGAAATTTTACAGTGTTCCGGCTATGTCTTAAAAACCACTTCACGCCATATCACATTCCTGCCCTTGCAGGTATCACAGCACATCCCGCCACAATACCTTCCCGTCACCAAGGTTAATGGCAAATAACTCATTCTTTAAGTTGGCAAAGAAGATATGGTTTACCTCATCAATGCTAAAACTGGTATTGGCGTGCTTTTCAGGCATAGTGCCTGGCCTCAGGGCTTTTTCCCTCACCTCCCATAGTTTGCGCTGCCCGTCCAGGCTCATGCACACAAACCCCGCACCTGTTTCCCGTGTATCATCAAAATCCCTGATCACAAAACAACCCTCTTTTTCCGATACCGCAATAATACTGCCATGCAAAAAACTGATTCGCCTGTTCAGCACCGTATCCGGCCCCATAAGCATCATTTTATGGTCCGAACCCTTTACATTGCCATAGGTCACAACAGTGGTGCCAAACCGCCTGTCGTCTCTCCTTATTCCGTTCTCATCCAGGTAAAGTTTGCCAGTTGGCTGCTGCGCTCCATTGGTCACACCTTCATAAGCGGATATGCTGTTGCCCGGAATATTCAGCACCCATTTGTTCCCGTCCGGCGAATTGATCACAATTTTATCTGTCGCATTACCCGGTTCCAGTCTGTCTATACCTGCCTTGAGCTGTGGAAACAGCCCGGGTAAAGTTTTGACCGACCATGTATTTATCTTCTTGCCGGTGGCTGTTGAGTAAAACAGAACCTCATCGGGCTGCGTTAAAATCATTGTATCTCCCCCGAAACTCACTCTGCCGGGTTTATAAATATTAAAAAGGCTGGTGCGCCTTATTTTATCGCCGGTTTTTGGCTCCAATATATGCAGGCGGTAACAAGGGCTTCCTGCCGATACTTTACTGCCTGCGGCAACAAGGTGGTCTATCACCAGCAACTTCCCCTTATCACTCATTATCCTGTCTATCCCCTTCCCTCTTCCGTACCCCAATAGCCCCGGATTTAATTGCGATAGGGTAATTACCCATACAAAGGGCACAACAATCGTGATTAATGTCCGAAACAACCAACTTTTGTCTGCAATCAGTTTCTTACAAAAAACAACAATTAAAGCCAGGTAAATTACGATAATCCCATAATCCAGCCACGGATAAGAGAAAAAGCCATCGAGCACATAATTGTAATTCATAACCGTAAGGTATGTGAATAGAATTGAATTCCAATGTAAGTACACTTTAATTCAGAAAATCAATTTAGTTGCGCCTAAAATCCCGGATAATCCAGGCATCCCGTATAGTCATAATAGGTGCTTCCGCCTCATTTGCTTACCGACAGCTTCAACCCGTCCACGTCTATAACCTTACCCTATCCTCAATAAATATTATTCTGAAATACAGGCTGCCTCGGAGTGCCAAAAACATAGCCCACAGTTTCAACCGTGAGTAAATGGAAAATTAATGAATCATAACCGTTTCAACGGTTTATAATGGGCCTGTAAAAGGTTGAAACCGTTAAATATCCTGAAATTTCAGAACCACGTCTATAACCCACCATTTCCCCGATGGATATTATTCAGAAATACATGCTGCCTCGTAGTTAAAATTAGTATAGAATGCCTGGAGTTCTTGTGCTTTAAAATTGATTATTTTTACTTTGAACTCCGCTGGTTCATAACCTTAACGGTGAATACTGTTTCTTATTATGACTGTTATAGGAGCTTTATTTAGCTTATTTCTCTATTTTCGCACAAACACAACCAACATTGAACGCAGTTATCTATTACATCACGCTCCCGTTCATCTTCCTTATCTCCATACTACCCTTTCCGGTACTCTATTTATTTTCCGATTTTTTGTATTTCATCCTCTGCACCTGCCTGGGTTACCGCAGAAAGGTTGTAATTCAGAATCTGCGAAATGCTTTTCCCGATAAGACCGATGATGAGATCAACCGCATCAGCCGGGCTTTTTTTCATAACCTTTGCGATTTTATGGTGGAGACTTTTAAGATACTCACCATAGGTAAAGAAGGCATAAAGAAACACTGCAAATTCAATGAGGAATGCCTCTCGGTTTTTGCAAAATATGCGGCTGAAAACCGGAGTGTCATCATGGTAATGGGGCATATGGGCAACTGGGAGTGGGCTGGGCATCCTTTCAGTCTGCTATGCAGGCAACAGCTTGTAGTGCTTTACCATCCGCTCGCCAATAAATATTTCGACGGGCTGATGCTGCGGATGAGGAGCCGGTTTGGCACAAAGATGATACCTATGCGCACTGCTTTTAAGGAGATGATTGCACACAAAAATGAAATTACCGCTACTGTCTTTATTTCTGACCAGACGCCTATGCCCGAAAATGCTTACTGGACTACCTTTCTTAACCAGGATACCCCGGTATTTAAGGGCACAGAGACAATAGCCCGAAAACTAAATTTGCCGGTAGTGTATTGCTGCGTGAAAAAAGTGAAACGGGGATACTATGAAATGTTTGCCGAAACATTGATTGATAGCCCATCTTCAACAGGGGATGGTGAAATAACAGAGATGCACACTCAACGACTGGAAAAGGATATTATAGCTCAGCCGGAATCATGGCTATGGTCGCACAGAAGATGGAAGTACAAAAGGCCGGTCGGACAATAGTAATCAAGTGGTTTTATTTGTTCTCGGTTACCCTTAGCTCTACCCTACGGTTCAGTTCGGCATCAGCATCTGTTATTTCTACTGGCACAACCGGTTTGCGGTGACCGAATCCGACATATTTGAGCCGGGTAGAATCAATCCCTCTGCTTACCAGATAATTGTAAATTGCTTTAGCCCGGTTCAGCGACAGTACAGGTTCATATGTATCAATATCAAGCGCATCAGTTACTTCAGGATTGATACAGCACACATGGCCTTCTATACTTATTTTAAGATTCGGGTAGTCTTTAAGTACTTTAAACAAATGTTCCAGTGTCTCCTTTGATTCAGGCTTGATCGTGTGCCTGTCGGGTGGGAAATACACATTTTTGAGGAGTATAAGGGCGCCGGGCTTAAGGTTTTTTACACTATCCAGGTTGGATGATGTAGCATGCTTTTTAGGTTTGGATGTGTCTTTTGTGGGTTTCGATGAAGCAATCAATTTCTCCCCCGACTCCCTGTTGTTATTTACCACTATATCCACCCGCCGGTCGGTGGGGTAGCCGCCTTTATCAGTTATCCCTTTACGTCGCACTTCTCCCTTTCCTTCGCACAGAGTGATATACCTGGCATCAATGCCATATTTTACCAGGTAATTCTTTACATTCTTGGCACGCTGCATAGAAAGGTCCCTGTTGTGTTTTTCGGTACCCAGAAAATCGGCATAACCTACTATCATCACACTGCTGCCATTTATGATTTTATCATTATACACCAGCAGGTCTATTTTCTTCTCGGTGCCTGCATTCAGTGAAGGAATACCCAGATCAAAATATAGCCTGAAGGTATCTGTGGCATGCTGTGCGCTGGCATGAAACAGGATAAAATAAAATAATATAGTAAGCAATGATTTTAGCATCTAAACGTAAGATAATGCAATCCTGAGTTATTACAAAATAATCGAAAAAAACCATTCCCGAAATCACGGTGCAGGAACTATGCCTTTCTTTCTGATTACAAGGTATCCAAAATAAGCGAAAGGTACATAAACCACCAGATTTGCTACAGAAAACCACAAGGGGTGCGGTAGCATAATGAGGTTAAAAATAGCCGACAGTGTAAGTACTACTCCTACTACAACAGCCGGAATCATTTGTGTCCTTTTTGCAACAAGCGTTGCGAAAAAACCTGCCAGAAAAGAACTTAGCATATAATTGACCAGCATTAACTCAAAAGCCTTTGCAGGCATTTGCTTAATAGCTATTGACAGGGAATGAGCATCGTTCTCATCAGTTCCGGGAGGCAAAGGGAACAGATGGTGCAGATACATTTCTCCTGCCGAAATGACCAGGATACCAACTACAGCACCTATTATAACCGGCAAAATATAGCTGGCAATCTTCATTGATTTACACGTTTTTCTCAAAGTTAATGCTATTCTTTATACCGCTATAACCGGTAAATGGAAAATTTCTGATAGCTTTATCACACTGATTTTAACTTAAGACATTTTGCTTGAGCTTATTCAGGTCAACTGATTGATTTTTTACACTTATGATACACAAAATACTTAACGATAAACCTACAAGGCTTTTTGTTTTACTCACTTCATTCTTTGTGGCCAATGCGCTGATTGCTGAATGTATAGGTGGTAAGTTATTTTCGCTGGAGCGTCTGTTTGGGTTTGCGCCGCATTCGTTTTCGCTGTTGGGCGAAAAGGGCCTCACCTTTACTCTTACCTGCGGTGTGCTGCTCTGGCCGCTTGAGTTTGTAATGACCGATATTGTGAATGAATATTACGGCCCCAAAGCGATAAAAAGAATTTCTTTCATTGCCATTGGGCTGATCAGTTATGCCTTCCTTATGTTTTATCTTGCTATACAGGTGCCGCCTGATACAAACTTCTGGACCGGAAGCCAGAAGCAGGATGGTATACCAGATATGCAGGTTGCATTTACCAGCATTTTCGGGCAGGGCATGTGGATCATTGTGGGCAGCCTTGTTGCCTTCCTGGTGAGCCAGCTTGTGGATGTATGGATATTTCATAAGATAAAGAAGGTAACCGGTGAAAAGAAAGTGTGGCTGCGCTCTACGGGCTCAACTATTGTATCGCAGCTGGTAGATAGTTTTATAGTATTGTTCATTGCGTTTAAGATCGGTAAAGACTGGTCGTATCAGCGGGTGATAGCCATAGGGCTGGTGAACTATACCTACAAGTTTACAATGGCAATAATATTAACCCCACTTATCTACCTGCTCGAAAAAGCTATTGAAAAGTACCTGGGCCATGCTACCACCCACCAGATGAAGCAGGCTGCAATGGGGAAGGTGAATGAGTAGCTTTTTTGATGAAATTAGTATTGCAGGTGTTTTCGTGTAGGATCAGAAGTGAATCAGTTTTTACAATTCTTTGATATCAGAAAGGAATAATTACATTCCTTTCAATCAGGAAGGGTAAACACTATGCTGAAAGCAAAATTAATACTGAGTAGCAGGATCCGGGTGATTGTATCCTTTTTTGTGTCTGCTCAATAAGATTTTAACTTTTAAAAAGCAGAAATCTAAACTCAGTAATCAAAATATTTTTCAGGCCCGATGCAAGTAATTGTATCCTGTTTTTTATTTTGCAATATGGTTATCTTTGTTTTAATAATTTCAATTTAAAAAAGACTAAAGAAATGGAAGCATTGATCCTAAAGCCGGCAAACAAGGAAGAAGCAACATTGCTAAAAAACATGGTCAGGAATATGAAGGTAAAGTATGCTGTGATCAATGATGAAGATAAAGAGGATTATGCAATGGCCCGGGCTTTACTTGCGACAAAAAACAGCAAGCCAGTTTCGAAAGAAACAATAATGAGAAAATTAAAGAGTTGATGGAACTTGAATATCATAATAGTTTCAGTAAATATATTGATAAGATTAAAGATAAACGCATAAAAAATGAGTGCCTGGAATTGATTGAAAAAATAGGTGCGCTTGGCTCCTTAAGCGAACTCCCTGATGTGAAAAAACTAAAAGGCTTTCAATACTCTACAGGATAAAAATGGGTGATTACAAGATTGGAATTGAATACAGAAAATCGAAAGTAATTTTTAAACGGTTTTTATTGAGGAAGGATATTTATAAATATTTCCCCTGATTTTTTTGAGCAGGATGCAAGTAATTGTGTCCTGTTTTTTATTTTTATAGTATGCGCTGGTTTTTCATTTTGGTTAGTTTGTGGTTTGCATCGTCAATTGGATTGCGCGGGCAGGAATTGAGGCAGGGGTATTTGGATACGGTGAAGGGGTTTTTCAGGGATTGGTGCGATGCAAATAAGCATACTACAAATCATTTTATAGCTGATTATAATCCGAGTGATTCGCGTCGCTTTAATATGAAATACCTGATTGATGAACTTACCAATTCCACCGATTCCCGTGTAATATATCATTATAAAATGACAGGAAAGGAAGATGAATACGGTCATATTGAGTACAAAAAGAGTGATAGTATTACACTGACAGTAAATGAAATGGTTTCAATTGCTGAAAAACTTACCCGTCAAAACAGAGATAATTTCAAATTCGATAGTGATTTTTTTCCTGAACACAAATTTGCAGAGAATAAATATCTTGATTTACTTTTTCAAAAAAGAAAATTCAGAGATAGTTTTCCGGGAGGTATAAGGTCATTCAGTCTTCCAATATTTATTTATGATGGTCAATTCGCAGCAGTATTTCATGTATATATGCCTTGTCAACAAGGTGGCAGTCAGCTTATTGAACTTTACAAGCGAGAGGATGGTCATTGGGGGCAATTTGGTTTCTTAGCAGGTGGTGATTGGTAAATGTCTGTCAGGATTATTTTTCTATTTACACTTTCTATGCGCAGTTGGTTTTTTGAAATCAGGAATCACTACACTAAATTTGTAAAAGGAAAAAAGTAAGCTTATGAGCGCTGCAAAGGTGTTGGATAAAGAGATAAATCATTATTTAGGGCATTTGAATATGCACCAGAAAGAGGTGGTACTAAGTGTGATTAAAACTTTTGCAAACGAAGAAAATGACTGGTGGGATGATGTGGAAGAAGGAGCTCAAGAATCAATTGCAAGAGGTCTGAAAGAGGCAAAAGAGGGGAAAGTTATACCACATGAGGAGGTAATGAAAAAATATGCACAATGGCGATAGAAGTATACTGGTCGCTTGAAGCTGATACTACTTACAACCGGAATATAGATTATCTTTTAAATGAATGGAGCGAAACTGAAGTAGCAAAATTTATTAAACAAACAGATAAGGTAATAAAAAGGCTGCAAATCTTCCCGGAATCTTATCCTTATGGGAAAAAGAGTAAAAAATACCGTAAGGTAAGACTTAATAAATACATTGCATTGTTTTACCGTTATTATAAAACGAAAAGAAAAATTACGCTCATTTCATTCTGGAATATGAAAAAAAATCCGGAAAGAATGGAGTTTTAACGTAGAAAGCATTTTTGATGGTGTACCTAAAAAAATATCATCTTCTCCTCAATTCACCATAACCCAGGTAAACCCGAACCGCAGCATAAGATCGGGTGCAGTATAAACGGGTATAGCTGACGTACCTGAACCATAATAATTTAGTACGGGTGAGCCCGTATAGAGTATGGTATTGCTGGTAAAAAGCTGCTGAATGTTATCTGCCATAACAAAGGCACGGAACCTGGAAATACGGAAATTGAGGAACACCGACTCTTCGGGGTAATTTTCTACATAGGTGGAGTTCTGGTAAAAGAACTTATTGAGCAGGGCATCATAGCCTGCGGCATGATAAGCGGTATTGTAGCGCAGCTCTATACCGGTGGCTATTTTCAGCCTTCTTTTGAATAAGGCTATCTCATAACTCAGCTGGTGGCGGCCCATGAGGGCCGGAACATTTACCGGTGCATTCTGTGGCATCTGCTGGTATACCAGCTCATTGTCGAGGAATACATTACCCATCTTAAATACTTTTCGCAGCCACCCCTGGGTGATGGTAAAAGGTATGGTATACTGTGCGGGTTTTTCAATGTCGTTGATGTAGATGTAGTTACCTATTAGGTAATTTTTAACCCCTGCCGAGAACCGGAATTTTGGAATGTCGAGAGTGGCATAGAGCGTAGTTACACTTTCATTGCTGAAATTGTAAAACTGCTTTATGTAGTTATTTTCCAGGTTGGTATAGCTATAAGGCGCGCTGTTGATGGCCTGCCTGAAACCGACCAAAAAGCTGCCCAGGTTGTTCTTCAGTTGCTTCCCCAGACTGGCATCCAGTATAAAATTGCCGGCATCATTTCCCGAAAAAAAGAATTTTGCATTGGCATCATATTGCCAGGCGCCCGGAGTGAGGGCTTCTTTTTTGATTTCGGCTACAGCATAGTTGCTCAGCACGCTGCTGCGGTCGAGGCCGGTGCTATAGTATAGTTTTGGCAGGCTGTCCTTGATTACGTTATTTACAGGGGCAGATATAAACTCATCATACCGGTTGCCCAGGCCTGCACTTACTTCGCTCTGGTGGCCCGCCCGGCCTATAAAGCCATTCAGCAGCACTTTGTTATCTATCCAGAACCACTTTTGTTGGGCGTATACAGAATCTTCTCCCGCCACATAGGATCCAGTGCCCAGATTGCCGAAATTGTTACTAAAGGAAGAGCTGTATCTTAATGAGTCGGGGTTAAGATCCTTATAGGCATGCATTTCGGTACTCAGTTCCATTTTGTGGGTAATGCTGATCCGGGGTATGAGCTTGTGGGTAAATGAGGTAGAGTCTGAATTGTAGGTGGTGTCATAACTGCCCCATCGGTAGCTGTGTTGTATCAGCATGGTAAAATCGCGCTGCACATTAGTAATTGCCGAGCGGGTGTTGTTGGCGCTGTACAGATCGTTCTGGTAGGCTACATCTACTGTTTTGCGGTCGGTATAGCTGGAACCCGGTACTAATTCGCTGTCATTTACAATGCCGCCGTTTTCGTCGTGCTGAATCTTGTTGTACACCATTGCTGCTTTAAACACATAGTGTTTATCTAGGCTCAGGTAATTGGTTGAGAAACCGGCTATATCGTGGTTATTGCGCTGTATTTTGAATTCTCCGGGCGAGTTGATTTTGCGGTAATCTACCATAAAGTTCCAGTTGGGCCTTATGTTCTGGCTGTGCATAATACTGGCAGTCTGCTCCAGTTTGCTGCCCAGCTGGTAAGAGAATATGGAATAAGGCCTGTTAGTACTGTAATAATTGAGGCTGTCCACATTCATCCGGTAAACATCATTGATATGATAACCCAATGAGGGTCCTACGCGGTCTACGGGGGTGAACATCAGGTTGTTGACCGGGCTGCCCAGGTTGCCCATATCGCGGTACCAGGGCTGGGTAAACGGATTTCGCTGAAATGTGTGGAGGCTGCTGTCGGGGGTATATATCTTAGCCGAATTCAGTTTTTCCCAGGTTATTTTAGCATCTTCATCCTTCCATTTGGTGGTGTTTGTTTTGTTCATGGTTGTATCCTTATTGGTAGTTGCCGGTGTGGTGCCGGCGGTGCCAACCTGGGCGAACGCCTGCCAGCCTGTGATAACAAAGCCAAGCAACAGCAAATACTTCCGGAAACGGATACTTCGGATATATATCAATTGATAAATGCTTTTCAGGGCGCCGATTGAAAAACGCCGTTGGGCAAAGATAATTGTGTTAATTGTAACAAGGATTTAAAAGTTTAGGGGTTTGATTCATAGCTTTTGCCATAGAGGTTCCGTTCTGGTAAATACCCTTACTTTTATTAATTAATTTTAGTTATGAATCATAATGCATAAATTTATGCATATGAATTTGCAGGCTGAAAAATTTGAATTGATAAAGTTGCTCGCAGAGGTGGTGGTATCATCACTGCGATTGCAGCCTCACCGGGACCTGCCAGTGTCTCGGACGAAAATGCAAAAAAAATACCATGATTCGCTGGTTGCCGGGAAATTACTGCTTATAGTGCAGGGAAGCGAAGGAGATAAACAAGGCAATGGATATACTGCATGAATATGGTACCTATACTGAGATTGCGGTGCATTAGTGGGCAGTAGAGTTTATTGATCTGTATAGGTCAGGCAGTTTCTCAATTTCCCTAATTCACCTATCTTTACCCGAAACAAATGCTGCCATGGCTTTATTTTCACAATTGGGTAATTACCGCAACTTCGGGCTACTTGTTATGCGGGCAGGGGTAGGGGTTATGATGTTTCTGCACGGGCTGCCAAAACTTATAGTGGGGCAATAAATATTTAAATAAATCCGTAATTTTGGTAAAAAAGATCAGTATGGAAGAGTTGATTTTTTTAGTAGAAGAAAGTGAGGATGGGGGATATATAGCTAAATGTCTCGGTGTTTCGATTTTTACAGAAGCCGATAGCATGGAAGAATTAAGGAATGCTGTAAAAGAGGCAGTTCATTGTCATTTCTTCGATAATAAGCCGCGTCTTATCCGTCTCCATGTAGTTAAAGAAGAGGTATTTGCTGCATGAAATTACCCAGGGATATTACCGGCCAGGAACTCATAAAGTCATTAAAGCCATTAGGCTATAAAGTAGTAAGACAAGTGGGAAGCCATATACGGTTAACGACCTTGCAAAATGGCGAACACCATATCACTGTGCCAGATCATGATCCTGTAAGGCCTGGTACTCTTTCAGGAATATTAGGAGACATAGCTGATCATTTTAACAAGAGCAAAGAAGAGATTTTATATCTTCTTTGGGGATAATATGATATTTCAGGGTTGGTGTTTCTGATTTCCAATTCCACCAATTCAACTATCTTTACCTCAATAAAAATCTGCCATGGCTTTATTTTCACAATTAGGTAATTACCGCAACTTCGGGCTGCTTGTTATGCGGGCTGGACTGGGAGTAATGATGTTTCTGCACGGGCTGCCAAAACTGACCGGTGGCATACCCAAATGGGAGGCGCTGGGGCAGAACATGGGGCACCTGCACATTCATTTCTTGCCAGTTATGTGGGGGTTTATGAGCGCTATTACCGAAACGATAGGAGGGATATTTTGTGTGTTGGGTCTGTGGTTCCGGCTGGTGTCAATTCTTATGGTGGTCAATTTTATTGTTGCCATTGCAACACTATTTGCAATGGGTAAGGGTATTACAGAATCATCGGAGGCTATAGAAATGCTGTTTGTATTTTTCGGTTTTATTTTCCTTGGGGCAGGTTCATTATCTATCGATAAGAGTTAAAAAAATTATAAGCCGGTTACTGAGTTTATTTTCATTGTATCTTTAGCAAAATTTAAACATGAAGAAGATCATATTTTTATTGTTATTACTGCCCTTATTCAGTAATGCCCAGACCGATAAGAAAGAGGATGAAAACAAAGAAAGCGATGGCGTTCTAACTCTTGTACATGCCGATAAAACTGTAGCAGTACCTGCTGCACCAAAGGAAGGTAAAAAGAAACAAAAAGATAATACAAAGTACTTAGGTATGGTACAATTTAAGATAGGCAACAACCAGATTACCTGCGACAGCGCTATAATATTTGAAAATGACGACCTGGTGGAAGCTTATAATGTAACTATTACCAATCCGATCTATTTTACTACCAGAGGCGACCAGCTCAATTATAATAAAGAAACCAAAAGAGGCAATGTAACCAAGAACGTAAATATCACTGCGCTTAACGGCAATGTAGTGGGCAGCTCTGAAAATGTAGAAGTGGATATGAGCCGCGAAGCGTACCGCATTGGTATGGGAAGTATTAATCCGCCGGGAGGGGGGAAGCAGTAGAAGGTTAAAAGTGGTCAGTTTACATTTGGCTATTGAATGGTTACATTGTAGTGCCTTAACCGGGCAGTTAATACATGTTTTGGATATATTATTTTTTTCTTATATTTTATCTAACCTGGCTTTTATGCATGACAACCCGAAATGGGTTACTTTTGAGTTCAATCCATTGTTAATTTGAACCTGTCCTTTTTTATAGCGCGGAGATACCTGATTAAGCAGAAGGGAACCTTCTCTTCGTTTATGATAAGGCTGGCTATTGTGGCTACTGCGCTCAGTGTGGCTGTAATGATAGTATCCATAGCTGTAGTTACAGGGTTCCGGTATGCAGTCACAGAGAAATTGTTCAGTTTTATGGGGCATGTGCATGTCGTGCGGTTTGATGAAACAAAATCCTCAGCCCTGAATTATTCCGAGCCTGTTTTTTACAGCCATGGGCTGGCCGACTCTATAAGGAAGATACCGCATGTAACAGATGTATACCCCTTTGTAGAAAAACCGGTGCTGGTACAGGCCAACGGAAATATGGAAGTACTGGGGCTGAAAGGGGTGAACAGGGATTACCATTTAATGGAGGGCATTACAACCACCGGGAAATGGATAGATTACAGCGATACAGCCTACTCCAGGCAAATAATGCTTTCAAAAACCACAGCCAATCTGCTGAATATTAATGCCGGCGATTCTGTACTGCTTGATTTTTATGAGAACAGTGAATTGCGGATAAGAAAAGTAAGGGTATGCGGCATTTATCACACCGGTATGGAGGAGGTAGATAAAAACTTCGGGGTGTGCGATATAAGGTTGCTGCAGCGTATCAACAACTGGCCGGCCGATAGCATAAATGGTTACCAGATAGACCTTTCCGATAATCAGTATGCCGATACTGTGGGAGCCTATATACATTATAACCTTATTTACGCTCCGCTGGAAGCTTATACCACTGTTGAAAATTATTCCTCCATATTCGACTGGCTGCAATTAATAAGCCTGGATGGCGTTATTCTGCTGGTAATAATGGCTGTAGTATCCATCATCAATATGGGAGCAGTTTTACTGATACTGATGGTAGACAGGGCTAATATGATAGGCCTGCTCAAGGCGCTGGGTATGCCTTTCAGCCAGACAAGGAATATATTTCTGGGTATAGCTGCATTGATAGGATTGGCAGGTATATTACTGGGCAATGCCTTTGCATTAGGCCTATGCTGGCTGCAGGTGCATTACGGTATTATACAATTGCCGGAAGATGTATACTATATGCACTATGCACCAATAAGGATTGTATGGTGGCAGGTGGCTTTGATTGATGCGGCCACATTGGTGCTTTGTGTATTTTGTATGTGGTTACCAACCTTGTATATCCGAAGAATTCAACCTGCGAGAGTATTGCAATTTAAATAGGTTGTTACCAATAGGCTGTAGTCAAAATGTCAAATAAAGAACAGTATAGAAAAATATGCAAAGAAAAGCCCGGCATTCCGGTCTTCATGCAGCCATGGTGGCTGGATGTGGTCTGTGATGCGTGGGAAGTGGCAATTGCCAGGAAGGGTGAGGAGATAAGTGGTATATGGGCATATCCGGTCGAAAATAAAATGGGGGTGAGTCTTATACGTAACCCTTTGCTGACGCCGTATCTCGGGCCGCATGTTTTTTATCCGGCTGATCTGAAACAGAGCAGGGCAGATGCTTTTGAATATGAAACTGTTTCGGAGCTAATTAAGCAATTGCCTGCCTGCAAGGTTTGGCACCTGGCTGTCTCTCCCGGTATAAAGCAAGCCGGCATATGTAAACAGCATAATCTGAGGGTAGAAGTACAGCAGACTTTTCTGATAAATCTGGCACAGACAGAGGCTGCACTGCTGGCAAATATTAAGGATACTGCACGCAGAAATATTAAGCAGTCGGCTCAGGAAGAGGTTGTGTTATCGGATAATAATGCATTGCAGCAGTTATATCAGTTTCAGCTGAATACGCTGACTGGTAAGGGCAGAGAAATCTATTATAAAGCCGAGGATCTTCAGAAAATACTGGACGCCTGTACGGCTCATAATGCTGGCGAACTTCTTGTGGCAAAAAATGGTGAAAATATCCAGGCAATAGTATGGAATGTGTGGGATGATAACCGGAGTTATTATTTTATGGGCGGACAAAACCCTGAGGCGAATGGTTACAAAGCCATGTCATTACTTTTATGGACCTGCATTAAGAATTCGAAGAAGCGGGGGCAGAAGTTATTTGACCTTGAGGGCAGCATGGATGAGGGTGTGGAACGTTTTTTCAGAACTTTGGGTGGCGATAGAGAGCTCTATATGGTGCTTCAGAAAAACGATGCTTTGCTCTGGAAGATAAAGAAGAGCCTGCTGGGATAATTGGGCTTTTTTTGTTATTTGCCCTTTGAAATTTGGTTATGGCTTTGGCTTTGGCTTTGGTATTTGGAATTTGGTATTTGGTATTTAAAGGTACATTTTACTCTTTTTGTTATGGTGCAGGAGGTAGTGAATAGCGAGGTAAAAAGATGGTGCTATTACATCGCCTGAGAAGCTGGCCGAGTAGGGTACATTGTTTATTGATGATTGCCTCACGGAGAGATAATAATTATTGCGGTCAGCAAGAAGCATAATATACTGAAAGTTGAGGCCCATAGTTATATAAAGGTCCTTCCCTGCCGATTCGCCATAGTTGTATTCCAAACCTATATTCATAGCAGGGAAGAGGTTGGTCACATCTTTAACCGAATCGATTGTTGCCTCTAAATTCGAATAGCCGGGGCCGGTAAAAACAAGGGTTTTGCGGTTAAGATTGGTAAATCCGATGCCACCATAAATAAATACTTCGCTGGTAGGGAAACGCAGGATGAAGTTTTCATTAAGCATCACATTGATGTAATTGAAATTGAGCGCAGCAACATTCTGATTTAACTGGAGCAGGGGCAGCCTGCAACGGCCCAGACTCACATTCAGTATAGGGAAAAACTGCGTTTCAGGTGGTTTGTAGGCGATACCTGCCCTGAGACCGAAACTGAGCTGGCCGTAATTGAGTTTTTTAGTATACTTATTGGTCAGCAGAGGGTAGCTGATGTCTATACCAGATGATACTTCATATTGGCCCCAGGAAGTACCCGATGACAATAATAAGCAAATCAGAATAAGGTAAACCGGGGATTTAACTTTCGCTGCCATGATATAATACACCCAAAACTAAGAATTTTCCAGTTGTTATGATCTACTCTTTATACATAAACCATTTTGCCAGTTCCCGGTAGCTGGCCTTTTTACCATACATTAATATACCTACCCTGTAAACACGGGCTGCAACCCAGGTAGTAAACAGGAAGCCCATTATCATCAGTAGCATGGAGGTTGCAAGTTGCCAGGCAGGCACACCAAACGGGATGCGCATCATCATAGCTATGGGCGATGTAAATGGAATCATAGATAGCCATATGGATAGCGAACTATCGGGATTATTGATAATAAAGTTCATGGAAATCACAAACGTAAAGACCAGGGGCAGGGTTATGGGCAGCATAAACTGCTGGGTCTCGGTCTCATTATCCACGGCAGAGCCCACCATTGCAAAGATCGAGCTGTAGAGCATATACCCGGTAAGGAAATAAAAGAGGAAACATAATATAGTGTAGGTAATGGGTACGCTCTCAATAGATTTCATGATTTTGCCTATACCACTGTCCTGCGCCGCATTGGTGGAGACCTGTGCCATTTGTGCTGAGGTAGCGCCTTGCGCTTTTGCTATTTGTTCGGTCATATTACCGCTTGATTTACTCACCATCAGCGTTCCTGCTCCCATTGATAACACAAGCGAAAGTACGATCCACAAAACAAACTGAGTAAGGCCAACAAGTCCGATGCCTATAATCTTTCCCAGCATTAACTGGAAGGGTTTCACTGAAGAAATAATTACCTCAACTATACGGCTCACTTTTTCTTCAATCACCCCGCGCATTACCTGTGCGCCATAAATGAACAGGGACATATAAATGAGGAATGCTGAGATAAAGCCAATGAAGTAGGCAACATAGGTCTGAGCATCCTTTTCCCCGGTTTCGGTAATTTGTTTGGCTTCAAGTGTTATCGGTTTTTGCGCTTTCGCCAGTATTGCAGTATCAATACCGGCAGATAACAGCCGCTGGGATTGTGCAATATCACTCAATGCACTCTGGATATTCTGAATGGTCAGGGCGCTGGCTTTCTTCTCGCTGAACAACTGAACACCAGTTACAGATGCCGGTACATAGAGCAGGTAGTCGTAGCCGGATTTAGGCAGGCCTGCTTTTGCATTAGTATAATTCTCGCTGGAATAGCTATACTCAATAGAGCCGCTGTTTTTGAGCTTGTTTTTGAACATGCCGTTTTCATCCACTACTTCTACTTTCTTCTTATCGCCAAGGTCGTCCTGTTTGGCTACCAGGTAAATAACCAGCGCCATCATACCGATAGATAATACAGGCACAAGGAAAGTCATAACAAGGAAAGACTTTTTCTTTACTCTTGAAAAATATTCACGTTGTATTATGAGCCAGATCTTGTTCATTTCCTAATGTGATTTACTTACTGTTTGAATGAAAATTTCGTTCATTGTGGGTACTATTTCTTCTACTTTATTGATGGCAACAAGTGGCAACAGGTATTGCAGTATATCATTTACCTTTTTATCGCCCTCAATTTTAATCTTTACCTGGTGGCTGCCATCATGGTGTGTCTCTGACAATAAAGTGAAAGGTGCGCTGCCATCAAATGCCCGGTGATCTCCTTCATATTCCAGCAGGTAGGTGCCATTGCGGTAGGTGTTCCTGATGTCCTTCACTTTTCCATTCAGAATTTTGTGCGATAGATTGAGCAGGGCTATGGAGTCGCACAATTCTTCTACCGATTCCATACGGTGTGTGGAGAAGATTATGGTAGCGCCTTTTTTATTCAGTTCCAGAATTTCATTCTTAATGATCTCTGCATTTACCGGGTCAAATCCTGTGAATGGTTCATCGAGAATAAGCAGTTCCGGTTCGTGAAGCACGGTGGCTACAAACTGCACCTTCTGTTGCATTCCTTTCGAGAGGTCTTCTACTTTTTTATCCCACCAGCTCTCCATTTCCATCTTTACGAACCAGTATTTTATTCTTCGCATAGCTTCCTGTTTATCCAGGCCTTTCAGCCGGGCCAGGTAAAGGATCTGCTCGCCTATTTTCATTTTCTTATACAGGCCTCTTTCTTCAGGCAGATAGCCGATGCGTTCTATGTGCTTCTGGGTCAGCTTTTCTCCGTTAAACAGAATTTCACCTGAATCAGGGGCAGTAATCTGATTGATGATGCGGATAAGGGATGTTTTGCCGGCGCCATTAGGCCCCAGCAGCCCGAAAACGGTACCCTTTTCAATTTCCATACTCACATCATCCAGTGCCTGCTGACTGGCATACTGCTTTACGATGTTTCGGATACTGATCATGTTTGTGCCCATAATTTTGTAAAATAAGCAAAGTTTGGGAATGAAAGGAGATGAAAAGTGAAACGATAAAAACCGCATTTAAGTGTGATTTGTATTTTATCTTTTTTTGCCGTAATTTTATAAAACAAATTAAATTCATATGATTGGAGTAGTTCTCTTAAATGCAACACACAAAACGACAGTTTCAGGATCGCCTATAGGAAAGGCTCTGAAAAGCGCCTGTTTATCAAATAACACATCAACTTTGGATGAGGGTCAGAATATGAAATTAGAGGTAAAGAAATCTTAAGTAGTGATAATTAGGGCAGACAATTTAGCCTTATATTTACATTATAAAGCTCAATTGAAATGACTAAGCAACTAACTCTAATATTGCTGTAAAATGGGATGGATGTATCGAAAAAATATACTGGTGGCAATGGTGAAAGTTTGTCTGATTTTGTGGTGAGTTATTTTATAAGTTTGAAACAGAAAGACCCTATTCAATCCTACAATTTATCGCCATTTTGAAAACTTCACGAAGGTAAAATAGCGTAAAGGAATAGTGTGACTTTCGCCATATTTTGATTGTAACCAAGTGTTGAATATGGAGCATATAAAGAAATATCTAAGTATATATTGAACAAATTTATTAATACACTTGAACTTTAGAACTATATCCTGGATCAGGCCCTAAGAGGCGATAATATATTGGTGCCACGAAAATTTGCCAGAAAATAATTCTTAATTTTGCAACTAAATAATAGTTGCAATTAATTACCAAATGTGAGCAGAATTGAAAAATTGCTGGATCGGTTACTTTCTAACCCCAAGGATTTTACCTGGGATGAATTAGTTAATCTTTTAGCTCATTACGGTTATTATGAACATGGTAAAGGAAAAACCGGTGGCTCAAGAAGAAAGTTTGTGGGTGCGGATAAAAAAATTATCAGCTTGCATAAACCTCATCCTGGCAATGTTCTGAAAACTTATTTAATCAAAGAGATCATTGATCACTTAAAACGGAATGAAAAGATATCATGAACGACATCATAAAATATAAAGACTATTCCGCGGTCGTACATTTCAGTTCGGATGACGAAGTATTTTACGGGAAAACTATAGGGATAAATGACCTTGTAACTTTTGAAGGGCAATCGGTGAGCGAATTGAAGAAGGCGTTTAAGGAAGCTATTGAAGATTATCTGCTTACCTGTAAGGAGTTGAATAAAACGCCTGAAAAAACGTACAAAGGGAGCTTTAATGTTCGCGTATCTACAAACCTTCACAGGGAAGCTGCATATGCAGCTTTGCAAAAAAATGTAACCCTGAATGACTTTATAAAAGGCGCAATCACTTATGCTGTAAAGCATTTAGATATTGTGGGCAGTGAAATGGCGGCATCTTAGAACAGCAGTTAAGACATTTTCATAATCAATCTGATATTTCTTCCTTTTTGAATACTTCACTTATCTATTTCAGATCAGCACATTCCCCGTCATTTCAGCAGGTATCTTAATACCCATATAAGTAAGTATGGTAGGAGCCAGATCTCCCAGCTTGCCGGATTTCAGGGTTCCTTTATAATCATCAGAGATCAGAAACAACGGGACAGGGTTTAATGAATGCTGCGTATTGGGCGTACCGTCTTCATTCAGCATGTGGTCGGCATTGCCATGGTCGGCAGTCAGGAAAACTGCATAGCCATTTTCGAGCGCTGGTGGCACAATGCGGCTCACACAATCATTTACTGTTTCTACAGCCTTTGTTACTGCAGCCCATACACCTGTATGGCCTACCATATCGGCATTGGCAAAGTTGAGGCAGATAAAGTCGGCGGTTTGTGCTTTTATCTCCGGCAGTATGGCTTCGGTTACTTCATAAGCGCTCATTTCCGGTTTCTGATCATAAGTAGTTACCGTGCGCGGTGATGGTATCATGATCCTTTTCTCGCCCTTGAACGGCAGTTCCCTTCCGCCCGAAAAGAAGAACGTCACATGGGGGTATTTTTCAGTCTCCGCTATGCGTATCTGTGTTTTGCCATTAGCTTCCAGCACCTCACCAAGGGTATTGGTCAGGTCTTTGTTTTCGAAAAGGACACCTACATTTTTGTAGCTCTTGTCATATTCGGTCATGGTTACATAGTGAAGGTTGAAGGTGTGCATATCCGGTTCCGGAAAATCCTGCTGCGTAAGTACGGTAGTAATTTCGCGGCAGCGGTCTGTGCGGAAGTTGAAACAAACTACCACATCACCATCTTTTATAGTCCCCAGCGGATGACCTTCAATGTCGCAGGCTATTATGGGCTTTATAAACTCATCAGTAATATCATTGGCATAGGAGCGATCTATGGCTTCAATAGGGTCCAGAATCCGGTCGCCTATACCCTGTGTCAGGGCATCGTAAGCAATCTTTACCCGCTCCCAGCGCTTATCGCGGTCCATTGCATAGAATCGGCCTGTAACCGTTGCCAGCCTGCCGCCGGTATGCTGCAGATGTGCTGCCAGTTCTTTTATAAAACCCAGTCCGCTCTTTGGGTCGCAGTCTCGCCCGTCAGTAAAGGCATGCACTACCACATCGGGAACATTGTGTTTTTGGGCCAGGGTGCAGAGTACTTTAAGGTGATTGATATGGGAGTGTACCCCTCCATCGCTCACCAGGCCCATAAAATGCAGTGTTCTGCCCGATACCTTAGCAGCAGTAAAAGCAGCTTCCAGCACAGGACTGCGCTCAAGTTCCCCATTTTTTATGGCTACATTGATACGTTCCAGTTCCTGGTACACAATTCGGCCTGCGCCTATATTGAGGTGCCCGACTTCACTGTTGCCCATTTGCCCTTCGGGCAGACCAACAGCCTCACCGCAGGTTATGAGTTCAGAATTGGGGTATCGGCTATATAATGATTTTACAAAAGGAACATTCGCATTGGCTATGGCATCGGCAGCGGGTACTTTACCATGTCCCCAGCCATCCATAATGATGAGCATTGCTTTCTTAGACATGGAGCAAAGGTACGAATTTGAACTTTGTAATAGTTAATTGAGTAAGAACTGATTGCAAAAGTATAGCGGCATTCGGGGCCTTTTTTCTCTTGTTGGGCCTTTTTATCATATACTTTATTTATCGCCTCCTTGCAATCTGAAATTGCAGTTGTTTGGAAAAATACAACATTTGCCAAAATAATTAGTTTTGCTGGTCTGTGAAATCTTAAGATTTTCTTTAGCTTTGATTTGAAAATAACAATATGGATTACTTCAATCAAAATAAATCGGAAATTTTTACTCTTGAAGTAGATGAAACGGCAAAAGCTACCTTTCTCGAAATGAGCCGCTGGACCAAATTCCTTGCTATAATTGGGTTTGTTATACTCGGCCTCATGATTGCTGCAGGTATTGTTTTAGGGGTAGTTATGTCACGGTCTCCGGCAATGGCGGCCGCAATGCCCGGGCTGGGTTCTGCTTTCTTAATAGTTATTTATATAGCCCTGGCTGCTCTATATTTTTATCCCACATATGCTTTATTGAAATACGCTACAGGCATCAAGGTTGCCTTGAACACTAACGATAAACTGGGCTTCAATAAAGCATTGGTTTATCTGAAGAACATGTTCAAATACATCGGCATTATGATGATCATTATGCTTTGTCTTTATGGCCTTATTATTGTTGTTGCAATCATTTCAGCAATTGGTAAAATTTAAACACAGATTTTATTCACCAGGATTATCTTGATGCGCTAGGGATAAAAGTGAATTTATTAGTAAATAATTATTGTGCCCTTACTTTCATTTCCTGACAAAATTGTGAACTTTTGGTGACTCTTTGTGCACTCTTTGAGGTTAAACTTAAATGCTGCAATTTACACCGGAGTAATCTGTTTGTTTTCCTTCCTAATCGGCATAAATCTCTTCTATCTGGCTGGCATATTTATGCTCTATTATTTTGCGCTTCACTTTTAGCGAGGGTGTTAACTCCCCGCTGTCAATAGTCCATTCTTCCGGCAGCAATTTTATCTTCTTAACCTGTTCCGGGTGACTGAAGTTCGGGTTGTATTTGTCCAGTTGTTTCTGCATCAGATCAATCACTTCGGGCAGCTTTATAAGCTCTGTATTTTTCTCAGGTATCAATACTTTATTGGAGCGGTCGGCAAGGTATTTCCTTACCTGGATAAAGCTGGGTATAACCAGTGCGCTTACAAATTTCCGGCCACTGCCTATCACCATCATCTGCTCTATGTAAGGGCTCTCCTTCATTTTGTTCTCAATCACCTGCGGCGCCACATACTTGCCACCCGATGTTTTGAAAATCTCCTTTTTCCGGTCGGTTATTTTCAGGAAACGGCCTTCTACCCAAGTACCTATATCACCGGTATGCAGCCAGCCACCTTCCAGTGCTGCCTTTGTCAATTCGGGATGTTTGTAATAACCGATGGTTACATTTGGTCCCCTGGTCAGTATCTCTCCGTCCTCTGCCAGTTTCACTTCCACATGATCTATCAGCGGGCCTATGGTGCCTGCCCGCCTGTTTTCACTTTCATACCTGTTTACACTCACCACCGGCGATGTTTCGGTAAGGCCATAACCTTCCATTATTATTACATTGGCCGCGGTAAATATCCTTACCAGTCGCTCCTGGCAGGCTGCCGAGCCTACTACTATCGCCTTTACCTGCCCTCCCAGTGCTGCTCTCCATTTATTAAAGATGATCTTGTTGGCCAGCCACAACTGCAGCCGGTACCCCATACTCCCTTTTACGGTATTATCATACTTTTTCCCCAGTTCCAGCGCCCAGAAAAAAAGTGCGCGTTTTATACCGGTAAGCTCCAGGGCTGTACTCATAATCCGCTCATATACTTTCTCCAGCAACCGGGGCACTGTAGTAAATACCAGCGGTTTCACCTCCTTAAGGTTTGGCCCGATGGTATCCATACTCTCGGCATAATATATAGATACTCCCGAATGTAGATAAATGTAGCTCACCATACGCTCAAATATATGGTTGAGCGGCAAAAAGCTCAGAGCCCTGCTGTTCTCCTCTGCAAAGGTGAAGGCCGGCATGGAGTCCTCCACATTGCTCACTATATTGTTGTGGGTGAGCATTACCCCTTTGGGGTCGCCGGTAGTTCCGGATGTATAGATGATGGTTGCCAGTGTTTCCGGCTTTATCCGGTTAATTACCGATTCATCAGGTTGTGCCCCTTTATTTACCAGTTCTTTCCAGTTGGGCACACCGTGCACCTCATCAAAAGCGTATATTTTTTTAAGCGAGATTACATTATTCAGCGAGTCCTTAAATCGCTCATAGATTTCCTTATTGGCTACAAACAAAATCTGTACGCCTGCCTCATCCAGCACATAGGCTATCTCCTGCGGACTGATGGTGGGATATATGGGCGTTAATACTGCACCGGTAAGCTGCACTGCAATATCTGTTATAATCCATTCCGGCCTGTTGGGCGATATGATGGCAATTTTCTCCTGTTGTTCCGGCTCCAGTATTTCATTGTTTATGCCCAGTGTCAGCAATCCTCCCGCCAGTTTCCGGGCGGTCTCCCACACCTCTCGGCTGCTGTAAGTGCGCCACATGCCCTGCTCTTTGGCAGCAAGCATTATGGCATCAGGTGCATGGTTGCATCTTTGTTCAACAATATCAAACAGGCGCTGAATCATACCTAAATTTAGTCAAAACATTTTCACCTGCAACAAAATATTTTCCGGAAGAAAGATAGATTGTGCTTTAATCCTAAGCAAAACTAAATATCAACGAATAGACACGCCCATCTATTTTAATTTGGATTTTATTGCTGTCTGTTTCGCAATAAATAATATTCAAATTTCTTTAACAAGGTACTATGCATTGCATAATACCTTTTTTTACCTACCTTTGTACTGAAATGATGCGATATGGCAATAGATAATACAGAATCACAAATGCGCAAAGGCTTGCTGGAGCTGTGTATCCTGGGTATTATTCAGCGGCAGCAGGAGGCTTATCCCAGCGATATTCTGGAGCAGCTCAAGGCCGCGAAACTGGTGGTGCTGGAGGGCACACTCTATCCCCTGCTCACCCGGCTCAAGAATGCAGGCTTTCTCAGTTACCGCTGGGAGGAGTCTTTATCCGGGCCGCCAAGAAAATACTTTACATTGACCCAGGAGGGTGTACATTTTTATGAGCAGCTCCGCACCACCTGGGATGAACTGAGTAAGGCCGTAAACGATTTAACTGTTCCTTTATAAAACCAGAATATATGCAACGTATCCTACAGATCAACATCGCCGGCCGCGTTTTGCCGATAGAAGAAGACGCTTACACCATACTCAAGGAATATGTCACCACCCTTGAGCGCCAGTTCAGCGGCGATGATGGCAGGGAAATCATTGAAGATATTGAAAACCGTATCGCAGAGCTCTTCAGTATCCGGTTGCAGGGCAGCTCACCGGCTATAGACCGCAATGATGTGCAGAAGGTAATCGATACCCTCGGCTCCGCTAGCGACCTCCACGATGGTCCCGCCGCAGGTAATTCACAAAGCAGTCAGCAATCTGCCGCAGGAGCCGGCAGCCAGCGATACCAGGGCCGCCCCTATCCATACCGTAGTGACAGGCTCCTGCGCGACCCTTTCGATAAAGTTATTGGCGGTGTGTGCAGCGGGCTGGCACATTATTTCGATATTGATCCTGTTATAATCCGGCTCGTAATGGTGGTTTTATTTCTCTCCGCCGGCATAGGTTTCCTGGCATATATTATTGCATGGATGGTAATTCCCGCAGCGCGCTCACGTGAGGAACTTTATAGTATGAACAGTGGCAACCCGGTTACTTTTCACGACATCTCCCGCAATATGGAACTGGAACTCCAGGACCTGAAAAAACGGGGCGAACAAATGAGTCGGGAACTCAAGGAGTTTTTCAGCAAGAAAAAGTAAGTCAGTCTGCAAATGGTAAAATAACCGGCTTTAAGTAATAAGAACTTTGGCTCCTGATTGCTGTTACAGTATTATATTATCCGTTGTGATACTGATTGTCTCCTGTGTGGTTGGAATTATTGTATTAATTTACTCTCGCACAAAATATACTTTTACAAAATTGCTGCTTATGAACCTGCTTCGACTCATTATCTCCATCAGCCTCCTGCTGCAATACACAGCTTCGGTTGCAGCACCGTGCAATATCAGGGGCAGGATCATCCCAAAAGTATCAGATACAGAATGGACGCAAAAGGTATACCTTTCCCGGATGGAATCTGTCAGTGACTTTTTCCGGTGCAGCCCAAGCCTGGTCGTAGATAGCGCCGTTATAAGGAAAGACGGCTCGTTTGAATTCAGGTCAGTTAAGGGCATTGAGCCCAATACCTTCTGCCGTTTGGAGGTAGTTCCCAAAGATTACAAAGGCGGTTCTATGTTGAATTTTGCCGGTATCGACGATAATTATGCATTCCTGCTTTTATCTCCCGGATCTCAGATATCATTTACTACTGAACTGGCACATTTCAATTATGCATTTAAGCCGGTGAAATTAGATAAAGCTAACCTGGCTTTGCGCAAAGTAGTGCAGATGGCCTGGCCAGCCGACAAGGCCATTGCGGTAATTATTGCACGCAGAAAGAAGCTGGAAGATGTGCCCGGCACTCCACCCGATACATTGAAAAATCTGCGTGCTGAGGTAAGTGAACTCATTAATAAACATGCCGTTGAAATGTTACCCGTTATTGATACCCTCAGCAATCCCTATGTGTCCCTTTTTACCTTCATTACCAATTTCTCTGATGATTCCCTGTTCTGTCTGAAAATGAATAGTCGTTATCAGCGCGAGATACCCAAATCCAAATACGCCGGGCAGTTTCTGGATATGATTTACGATATGCTCTATACTCTGCCCGTTGGCTCTAAGGCGCCCGATGTTTCCCTGCCCGATTCTTCCGGTAAAATCATCAGTACCGCCGGCCTCAGGGGCAAGTATGTGATTATCGATTTCTGGGGTTCGTGGTGTCACCCTTGCCGCATGGAAAACCAGCAGGTCATAAAACCGCTCTACGGCAAATATGGTTCCCGAAACTTTTATATACTCAGCATATCCCTCGATACCGACCGCGATACATGGCTGGGCGCCCTGCGCAAAGACGAACTGAGCTGGCCAGGCGAAGTCTGCGACCTGAAAGGAATAAAATCGCCAGCCGCACTGGCCTACAAGGTCACCGACCTGCCGGTAGTATATGTGCTGGACACCTCAGGCACCATTATTGCCAAAAACCTCCGCGGCAAGCAGCTCGATGACTTTATAGCCGCCCGGATGGATAAAAAATAAAACAAGTTTGCTCCTTCAATTTATGATCCGATAAAAGGGCATGGAGTTCTGAAATTCCATATCCCACTGCACGAATTTAGTTATACAATCGCTCCCGGCTGTACCTCCTGAAGAATTTGATTTTTATCAAATTCTTTATCCTGCACACTAGTTATGTTTGTATCCTTATTCATCCCTCAATTAGACTTTTTATGAAAAACAGGATTTTTTTATGGCTTTCAGTAATCTCATTTTTTGTTGCACCGGCCTTTGGCGCACTCCCTTCAAAACAGAAAACCAGTGCGCAATATGGCATGTTGGGTACACCCGATACCCGTTTGTCGCTTGCCGGCAGGTATTCCACCGGCAACGATATTGTGCAGCCTCCTCCATTCAGTAATTCAGGGTTTACCAATCATACCGGCTCATATGCCCGTTCAAATTCCAGCATCCGGAACTGGTGTTTGGTCCATAAAATGGGCTTGATATTTATCGCATCCGGTGGCGGCCTGATGCTTACAGGTGTAATTGTTTTTGCCACTGCCCCCAAAGACACAGGCGGAGATGGCTTTTTCTTTATTTCCCCCCAGCAGGGTGCGGGCATCGGTCTTTTTGTTTTTGGCTTTGCCGCAATACTGCTGGGTTTACCCCTCCTCATCGGCGGCGCCATCCACGATCACAAAAAGAGCCGTTATAGCCTGGTAGCTCCCAAAAATAATGAGATCGGGGTGGCTTTTAATCTGCATCATTGATCAAATTTATTTGCTCTTTCGGATTTTCAATCCCATAAGGCATACCCGAAAGTAAAACCGGATTCAGACCGGAACAGCCATACATGCAAATTTGCGGATATCTTTATGATCATTAATGACCAAGACCATTAAGAATGTACCCCACAGTGTACCCCAAAAACAAAACCGCATCGTAAATCGTTGATTTACAATGCGGAATTGATAATTCAAGTAGTTTGACTAGGATTCGAACCTAGACTAACAGAGTCAGAGTCTGGGGTGCTACCGTTACACTATCAAACTGTACTCTTTTTATTTCGGAGTGCAATATTACCAGCTTTTTTCAGAATAGACAAAAAAATAGAAAAGAAATAGGTACAACTATCCGGCAAAGTCTTTTACTTATTTACTTAGATAGCTCTGAAAGAGTGAAAGAAAACAGCCGGGCGTGAAGCTCCCGGAAACAAAACACGGATCAGCAAGCTCTGCTAGGGCAAAAGAGATTTGGCTAAAACGTCAACCGCACACTCCCAAGTATCCCGAAATGTTTGGACAAAGCCTCATTGGGTTGTGAAGCCGGAGATACCCTCCAGTCAAAATCTATTCTGAAAATCCTGAATATATTCGAGACACCGGTACCCAGTTCCAGGTACGGGTTGCCGGCAAGGGTGCGGAAGGGGAATCCTTTCTCCAGGTTCAGCAGCTGGTTTTCAGTACTCAGAGATCCTATAACCCCCTTGGCGGTCCAGAACTGGCGGAACTTCAGTTTTTTCAGTGCTGGTATGCGGTTAAAAATTCCCCCGCCTATATTGTGCTCCAGGTTGAACCCTGCATATTGGTCGCTGATGAACTCATAACTGTTCATCATTTCAAAAGCATACATATTATAATACAAGTATTCATTTCCCGGATGTATCTCCAGCAGCGGGTAGGGCAATGTGCCGAAATACTTACCTGCAAAAATATTGTAGTACAGATGCCCGAATGGCGGTATATTGATACTTTCGGTCATGCTGAAACGGGCCTTCTGGTAGGCATAGCCGCTGTTCAGCAGGTTCTTGATGCCGGCAGTTACAGTAAGGTCCAGCACAGGGTATTTACTGCCTATATTCAGCCGCAGGTACTGGCCCTCAACATATTTTTCCTTGTAGGCATACCGCAGCTCCACACCTACCTCGCTGCTCACCACATTGGGTGAGGCCATACCATGGTCGTCCACAAAAATATTGGTCGAGGGCAGTGGAGCATAAGGTGTAAACTGGCTGTGCTGCAAAATGAGCTTATTGCTGAAGCCGCCGAAGTATTCCTTATACACCTCCATCCGCTGATCATCGTTGAAGGCCAGTTTCCAGGGCACTCCCGGCTTGCGGAACAAGGCACTGAATATATTATCAGACCCCAATTGATCATAATAATTGGTGCTCTGGTTCACATCATGCGCATAGTAGCCATACAGGTATGCCCTTGGGTGCCGCTCCATCAGCCATAGCCCGGTGAGGCCATACTTGAACCGTTTATCCAGATCGCCATAGGCAAGGTAGCCGGTAAAATGGGCATCCTTAATAGACTTAGGCGTTCCGAGCGATATCCTGAAACGGTCGCCTTCCACCGGGTTGTGGCTGTAAATATAAAAGTAAGGACCAAGTTGAATGGGCCCTACATCCTTTACTCCGCTTATAAGAAAGGTAAGCAGGTTTTTGTAGAGCGTAGTAATGGGCATATTATTAATGGTATCCACCATTTTATAAATTGCCTTTTCGTTTTTGGTCATGCTATCGGGCCTTATTTCTTTCCACCAGTCATCAGATCTTTTCCTTGCCGAATCTGATCTGATCACTTCTTCTTTATAATCAGGGTTGTCGAGCACATTTTCTATTGAGGTATCATTAAGCCGCACATTGTGGTATGTAGTGGTTTTGCGCCCTATCATGCCGGGCAGTTTATTGGAGTTGTAGGCGCTGAAAGTGGCTATGAATTTATCCTTTGTGGGAAACCAGATGCTGTCGACCGGTGCGAACTCCTGGTAGAGGCTTACCTTGTCTACCCAGTTCACATTTGCTGTTTTGGGAATATCCATGCTCATACGTTGTATGGCATACACCGAATCTACTACCCAGAAGTCGCCGGTAAAGCAGTTCTCACCCTCCCGCTTCGGCCTGAACTGCACCAGTATTATATTGTATCCGTAAGCCTTCTGGGTATCTTTGATAGAATATTTATAGTAAAACAGCCCCGCATCACTGATAGGGCTCACATACTTTTTATCGAATACCGGCACGTAATTTTTGTAGATATTCACGTTCTGGTAAAGGGAGCCGAGGTACTTATCTACATTCTCATTGTTCACCCCTTTCACCATGCTGCCCTTTATAAATTCCCTCTGTTTTTTTGGCGATCGACGGAAGTAAAAATCCGAGATGGTTTCGGTAAGATAAAGGGGCAGATAGGGCTTGGTATCCGAAACGGTATCGAGGTTATCGAATATGAAGGAGTAGTTTTTCAGCATGGGTATTTTCTCGAACTGTGTTCTGGTGAGTCTTTGCAGATCGGCCTCCAGCCGGTTGTAGGCGAGGTAATTATAGTTCTCCACCTTGTCGGGATTATTAAATGGCTTGCGGGCTATAATATGCTTCATCAGCGCTATGGCCGGGTCTTCACCTGCATGAATCACAAATTCATCGAGCGCATTGTTGGCCCGCTCCAGCTCTATAATGTAGTTGTAATCAAACTGTGTTTTCTTCAGTATTCTTTTAGCGGGCTTATAACCCATCGCGGTTATCTGTATGGTATCTGAAGGCAGTTTTTCTGTTTTTAATATAAAATTGCCATCCAGGTCTGCGGGCATGCCTACGCTGGATCGGGGAAAATTGACTGTGGCAAAAGGCACGCCTTCCCCTGTATTCATATCTGCTACTTTGCCGTTGATGATATAGCCTGTATGCTTTATTTTTTTTACCTGGTCCAGGCTGTCTTGCAGGGCCTTCAATTTTTTGATTCTGGCGCTGTCTGCCTGCACCATTGCTGAGGTATCAATGAGCAGCATATCGGTATCGGGTACTTGGGTTTTAAGTAAAGGGCCGCCATGACCTGCGGTATCATTTACCTGGGCAAATAAGGTGGGGTGTATAAATAATAAGCAGCAAAAAAGCGCCTGTCTCAGTAATGGCATAAATGAATTACAGACAAATTTAAGGTTTTGAAGGTATTATAGCGTGTTTCCTGATTTTTTAAATCAACCAGAAGTGTGGAAATAAAGCCGCAATATCCTGGACCGGATAGCTGACCCGGCATCCGGTTTACAAAATACGTGCATTCACTCACCTTATCCATATCCGGATGCAGTAGGATTTTACTAATTGCCTATAACCAGTTTTTATATAAAAAGCCCGGCTTATCATTTTGAATTGTGGTAATTTTGCTTTGCTAAAATATTAATAATCATATAAATAACAACAAATAACATGGATAAAATCAACCTTTTTTCACCGGCAAAAGTCGGATCCGTTTCACTGGCTAATCATATTGTAATGGCGCCCATGACCAGGAGCCGGGCAATTGGCAATATTCCCAACGACCTTATGGCCGAATATTATGGCCAGCGCGCTACCGCAGGCTTAATTGTTACTGAAGGAACATCACCTTCCCCTAATGGTCTGGGTTATGCACGCATACCGGGCATATACAGCCAGGCACAGGTAGAAGGTTGGAAAAAAGTTACATCATCGGTACATAAGGCCGGAGGTAAAATTTTCGTTCAATTGATGCATACCGGCCGTATTACCCATATCGCCAATCTGCCCGAAGGTGCAGAGGTACTGGCACCATCGGCAGTGCAGGCCAAGGGGCAGATGTGGACCGATACCCTGCAGATGCAGGAACATAGTGTACCCAGGGCTATGACAGCTGAAGACCTTATCAGCACCAAAAATGAGTATATAACTGCTGCAAAGAATGCATTAGAGGCCGGATTTGACGGTGTGGAGCTGCACGGAGCCAATGGCTACCTGCTGGAACAATTCCTTTCGCCATTCAGCAATGTGCGAACCGATAATTATGGAGGCAGTATTGAAAACCGCAGCAGGTTTGTGCTGGAAGTAGCTGCCGGCGTGGCTGCGGCAATAGGTAAAGACAGGACAGGAATCCGTTTTTCGCCATATGGCGCCAATGGCGATATGCCTGCCTACCCTGAAATAGATGCAACTTATACCTACCTTGCCACAGAACTTAATACACTGGGTATAGCGTATATTCACCTGGTAGATCATTCGGGAATGGGCGCACCGGCAGTGCCACATGAGATCAAGGAAAAGATACGCAACTGTTTTAAAAATGCTATAATACAATGTGGCAGTTATAACCTGGAACGTGCTGATGCTGATATCCAACCCGGACAGATAGCAGATCTGATCGCCTTTGGACGGCCGTTTCTCAACAATCCCGACCTGGTAGACAGGATGAAGAATAACCATGCTTTATCAACAGATCTGAAGATGAACCTGTTTTACACACCGGGTGCTGAAGGGTATACCGATTATCCGGTATTTGCGGGCTAATATTCAGTTTACGAAATCCAAGCTTAAATTTCAATATACAATAATCAGATTTGTCAACCTTTAAAAAGTTGACAAATCTGATTATCACGAATCTTAATCATTGTCTACCTTTCTGCTATGCCTTTTATCTGGTTCATAAAGGCATCCATGCCCTGCAGGGAATGCTGGTAACCTGCCTCGGAAGTATAGCCCTGCATGATCCATTGCAGCCGGATTTGATTTTCTGCCAGGGCATCGACAAGGCAGGTGACAATGGCATAATTTTCGGGCTTATCTTCTACACCATAAAATGCTGACCAGTAAGAATATTGCAATTCCCTCACAGGAATAAACGACAATATTATACCGTGGTCACTGTATTTCTGTCCGTTATATTCGCCCTGGAATACTATTGGGCTGCCCACCTGCCAGTCGGTGATGGTTTGGGTGCCGAAGAGGTATTCTTTAATAAGCCCGGGGTTGGTGAGTACCTCCCAAACTTTTTCGGGCGTGGTATTGATGGTTATTGCGCCGGTTACTTTGAGATCGTGGTTCATTTTTTTTAGTCGTTAGTCGTTAGAAATTGATTAAAGGTACCATTGCTCAAAAAAATTGTAGTAGGGTGTTTTGAAGCTTTATTTGTTTGAAACCCTTTGCCAGAGCGGTTATTATATTTTTCTAAATTTCCCATTTGCACCCCATAAACACCCTATTCGCACCCATTTTGTGAAGAAGGAAAAGGCGCAATCTATTGATTTTCAATAATTTAATTTATCCCGCGAAAAAAAACAGATAGGACTGCTGATTTTAATATTAGTTTAATATTTTTTTAATTATTTTAATCTATTAATTCGGATAAAATTAGCTCCCGGACCGGGCCTTGAATTCTGCCTCAATGGTAAAATGGATGGTTGAAATTAAGAAAAAAAGGTATCCACAAATTTGGTTGCAGGCAAGGGATTGAGGGGTAATTTGTTAGGAGGATTTTGGGGTAGAAATTGTGGGAAGATTTTTTTAGAGCGGAAGGCAAATTTTGAATGCTTTACAGTTATTTGCAAAGCAGGTGGTTGAGGGACAGTTTATTGCGTAGGTGCATTGTTTCGCAAGCTCGACGCTTGCAGATATCAGGACCAAGCGGGACTTGGGCCAGTGGAAATTAAAATAGTATTAATTATTATATTTTAATAAAAAACCTACTGATAATTCAATTATCAATTACCATTTCAAGCTCACCACACCCCTAAATAGAGCTCATATTACTCCCAAATTGAGCCACAATTCCTATGATCGTGAACTATAAATAAAAAAGTATTGCCATTACAAGAGACACTTGTAAACGCATGATGGAATGTAACAAGGCCAATCTATTACTTTCCCAAGCATTTCCATAAGAAGCCACTTCTTTCAATCCTTCGATGGTTGGTGAATATATTTAATGCAATACCCCGGGCTTCACCCACGGCTATGCTTATTTAAGCTTTTCTGGCTTCTATTCCAATATTGATGTTGTGACAAATGTCTGGCAATTTGAAATGGCTACATCCGGAAATTTCCCCGTACCCCGTTCCAATCTTTTTCCGTAAGTTTGTATTTTAGTAATTATTTCTTAACAAAAGGCAGTTAGTAAGAGTAACCTGTGCGGGGTGGAAGCAACGATAGTTGCGGTGTATTTTTTATTTTTTTCGGGAAAGGTTTTTTGAACACGGCTCAACATAATTTTATAAGATGGGATGTGGCAGTTGCGGAACGGGCGCCAGTGGCAAGCCCGGCGGTTGCAAAGGTAATGGTGGCTGCAGTACGGGCGGCTGCAACCGGCTGAATGTATATGACTGGCTTAATGCCCTGCCGCTGCACGATGCGGCCAAACCTTACCCCGTGGTTGAAATAACCTTCAGCAAGGGGAGCCGAAAGGATTTCTTCAGAAACAATACCCACCACATACTGGAAAAGGGCAACTGGTTTGCCGTGGAGGGTGTGGGCGGTTTTGATATTGGGCAGGTGAGCCTTACGGGCGAACTGGTGAAACTGCAGCTGAAAAAGTATGGTGTAAGGGAAACAGATGTATCGAAACGGGTACTGCACCCGGCTACCGATGAGGAGCTGGAAGCTGCTACCAAGCAAAAAGAGCGGGAGGCTGAAATACTGATCCGCAGCCGCGCCATAGCCCGCAGCATGAACCTGGATATGAAGCTGTGCGAGGTAGAAATTCAGGCCGACAGCAAGAAGGGTACTTTCTTTTATACCGCCGACCAGCGGGTTGACTTCAGGGAACTGATACGGGTATTTGCCACCGACTTCAAGATGAAGGTGGAAATGAAGCAGATAGGCGCCCGGCAGGAAAGTGGCAAGGTAGGGGGCATTGGCTCGTGCGGCAGGGAACTTTGCTGCAGTACCTGGCTTACCGATTTTAAATCGGTGAACACGACGGCGGCGCGGTACCAGAACCTGTCGATTAATCAGACCAAACTTTCGGGGCAGTGCGGCAGGCTGAAATGCTGCCTGAATTACGAGCTGGATACCTACATGGATGCTTTATCGGTATTCCCGGATCATGCCGAGCACCTGGAAACCATAAAGGGAGTAGCGCACCTGCAGAAAAGAGACATCTTCAAAAACCTTATGTGGTACAGCTATTCGGATAACAACAAGCAGTATCCGCTGAGTATAGAGCGTGTAAAAGAAATTCAGAAACAGAATAAACTGGGCCAGAAGGCTGAAGAGCTGCACCCTGTGGAACTGGAAACCAAGGAATCGAAGGCGGGCAAGGTGGCCGATATGGGCTATGTGAATGATGTGGGTACCATAACGCTGAAGAACCTGGAAAAAGGTAAGAAGAAAAAGCACGGCACCGGCAACAAGAGCGGCAGCCATAACCCCGACGCCCGGAAGCAAGCTGCTGATGGCGCACCGCAGGGTGGCAACAGGCAGCAAGGCAATAAGGGCCAGCAAGGGCCAAAACCACAGGGTAATAAAGGACCGCAGGGCAACCAGGGCACCAAACCCCAGGTAGCTGCCGATGGCACCCCGGCGGAGAACAAACCTCAGGGCCAAAGACCCCAGCAAGCAAGACCCCAGCAGGGCCCAAGACCTGAAGGCAACAGACCGCCAAACCCGAACCAGCAACCTAAGCAAAACCAGCCCCGGCCCAACCAGCAGGGGCAAGGACAGCCAAGACCACCACAGCAGCCGAAGCAAAACCAGCCGAAACCTGCACCTGCCGACGGGGCAGTAACCACCCCGCAGGGTGAACAGGGGCCACGGCCACCACGGCCGAACCGGAACCGGCCCAACCGCCCAAGGCCGGACAGGCCGGACAGGACTGATAAGCCGGAAGGCGGGGGAAGTGCGGATGTACAAGCATAAGGAATTGCATAAATATAAATAAAATAAAAGGCTTGCTGTATGGCAAGCCTTTTATTTTATACTTTGAAAATATAGCAAACAAAAATCAATGGGCAACTCTGAATTTTCTATAAATTATACAAGTACAATGTCAGCTATACTTCCACTACACCGTATCCTTCTATCATTGTGCTGGTAAGGATATCGGAATAGTTCCTTATCCGAATGTATATATACTAATAAAATGTTGCAGCTTTGTAATTATGAATTCGGCAATAACCATAGTTGCTCATCTTCCGATTACGGACCAGGAGGAACACCCCTATTACCCGGAATTTGTAGAGAAGGTGTCGTAAGGAGATAAGGATTTTGAAAATGGCAATTTCGAAATAATTAAAACACAAGATCTACGGTAACAGGCTATAGCGCCAAGATTATAGAAAATGTAGGTTACCAGGAGAAATCAAAAAACAGAAAGACAATAACCAAATCGAGTAGGAGGTGAGGGATTATTTCCCTCACCGTCCTCTCACACCACCGTACGTGCCGTTCGGCATACGGCGGTTTGTCAGAATAATGATAGCTGTGCTTCTGCTTTACCGTGATATGTGTTGTAAAATCCTTTGTAGCCTCGCTTGGTAAAGAATTTGTTGTTTAACGTTGTCTGTAATATTGGGCTATGGGCAACCCTGCAATATCCCTTACTGCTGTTGCCCCATTCGTATGCTTTCTGCCTGGATGCCCCTAATTTCAACAGGTTACGGACTCTCGTTGCAGGTTTCTTCCATACCTTCCATTGGCATATCCTTAGCCTAACCCGTACAAGCTGGTCTAATTCCTGCATTACCGTCTTTGCTTTTGCTATTACAAAGTAACTCACCCAGCCATTTATAACTGAGTTCAGTCTCCCTATCTTCTCTTCTTCTGATTTCCCCGTACTGCGACCTGTAATCTCTTTCACCTTTTCGGTAATGCGCCCCACCGACTTTTCTGCTATTCTTATTTCCCAGACTCCATTACTCCGGAAGAAGGAAAAACCTAATAGCGTACTTTCGTTTGGGCGGCTTATTTTCGTCTTTGTCCTGTTTACTTTCAGCAGTAGTTTCCCTTCTATGTATTTTATGACGCTCTCCGCTACTCGTTTTGCTGAGGCTTCACTTCGCACATAAATACTACAGTCATCTGCATATCTCACATACGAATGACCACGCTTTTCCAGTTCTTTATCAAACTCGTCAAGAACAATATTAGACAACAACGGGCTTAACGGGCTGCCCTGCGGAGTCCCTTCTAGCCGTTGACTCACAACTCCGCCTTCGAGTATACCGCTTGTCAAATAACTCCTGATAAGTTTCAACGTTGGCTTGTCTGTAACCGTTCTGCTCAACACGCTCATCAACCGGTCATGGTTCACCTTGTCAAAGAACTTTTCCAGGTCAAGTTCTACAACCCATATCCTACCCTCATTCAGGTAGGTTTGCGCCTGCAGTACCGCCTGTTGGCAGTTCTTATCCGGACGGAAGCCGTAGCTATGATACGAAAATTGTTCCTCATACTTGGGCATTAACCATTGGCTTATCGCTTGTTGTAGCAACCTGTCCAATACTGTCGGTATTCCCAACACCCTCACTCCGCCCTGTGGTTTGGGTATTTCTACCTTCCGCACCGCACTCGGTTTATAGTTGCCTTCCAATATCTTCGCCCGTAAACTTTGCCAGTTGGTTTTCAGGTAGTCACGAAGTTCATCGGTCTGCATACCATCAATACCTCCTGCACCCTTGTTGCGCATAACCTGCTCAAGGGCTTTTTCAATGTTCCAACTGCTCAATATTTGTTCCAGCATACTATTTGCATTCTTTTACACAGGGCGGTCTCTTTAGTCATTGCATCTATGGCACAGCTCCTCTTGCATTTTACTCTCGGTTTCCTTCCTACCCTCATGCAAATAGTTCTCTTACGTGGTTCGGCTGTTTTTCTCCTTTCGATAAACTTCTATTGCCTTCGCCTTATTCTAACATTCGGCCCTTCAGGTTTGTGAGACTGCCGCATTTGCGGACGCATCCGGTGCGGTTCGTTGCCCCCCTACTATGACCTCGGCTGACTTCTGCTGGTATCCAATGACATCTTTAACTCTGCCACCAGTTTGCCGCTTCGGCACTCTCTCGTACCTCCGCCAACATTACCAACAGATCTCTCAGGGTAAGGATATACGCTTTCCGTTCATGTAGCCACTGCATTTACGTAGTTATATTTCGTACAGTAAAGGGCTTTTGTTTCTTTGGCAACTTCACCCATATAACCCCGCCTTATATGCAATTTCTGTTCGATGGCCCGAACGTTTGCCGCCAGCTTCTTTCAGATTCGCAGTCACCCACGACACCCTTGCTCTTGGCTAATACTCCCTACTGTAAAGCGTATTCGGGACTTTCACCCTATAGCTTATATCCATGCCTGACACACCAACAACAAAGCCCACCATAAGGCGGGCTTTGCTGATTATAATATTCTAACTGATTACAGTGTCCGTTTTACTTCTACTTCGTCGTAGCCTTCTATGATATCGCCTACTACGATATTGGAGTAGTTCTTGATCTGGAGGCCGCATTCGTAGCCGGCGTTTACTTCTTTCACATCGTCTTTGAAACGCTTGAGTGATGCGAGTTCGCCGTTGTGGACTACTATACCGTCGCGGATGATGTTGAGCTTGGTCTGGCGGGTCATCTTGCCATCGAGCACATAACATCCGGCTATGGTGCCTACGCCGCTGATCTTGAATACTTCGCGCACTTCGATATTGCATACCGTTCTTTTCTCCACCTTGGGTTCGAGGAGGCCTTCCATGGCGCTCTTTATCTCTTCGATGGCATCGTAGATGATGGAGTAGGTGCGGATCTCGATGTTCTCCTGTGTGGCGAGCCTGCCTGCCTGCAGTGAAGGACGTACCTGGAAGCCAATGATAATGGCATCGGATGCGGTGGCGAGCAATACATCGCTCTCAGTGATCTGGCCCACGCCTTTGTGCACCACATTGATGGCCACCTCTTCGGTGCTGAGCTTCTGCAGCGAATCGCTGAGGGCTTCGACAGAACCATCGAAGTCGCCCTTGATGATAACGCCGAGTTCCTTGAAGTTTCCGAGGGCGAGACGACGACCGATTTCATCGAGCGTGATGTGCTTGCGGGCACGGATGCCCTGCTCGCGCATGATCTGGGCGCGGTGGTTGGCGAGTTCTTTTGCTTCGTCTTCATTCTCGAATACGCGGAACTTTTCACCCGCCTGCGGCGCGCCGTTAAGACCCAATACCTGCACGGGAGCTGATGGCCCGGCGCTGGTAACGCGCTGGCCACGCTCATTGAACATGGCTTTGATCTTGCCGTAGTGCTGTCCGCAGGCAATCATATCGCCCTGATTGAGGGTTCCGTTCTGTACCAGTATGGTACTTTGGTAACCGCGGCCCTTATCGAGCGACGCTTCGATGACGCTGCCTGCTGCGAGGCGGTCGGGGTTGGCTTTAAGATCGAGGAGTTCGGCTTCGAGGCCTATCTTCTCGAGCAGTATATCAATATTCTGGCCTTTCTTGGCGCTTATTTCCTGGCACTGGTATTTACCACCCCAATCCTCCACCAGTATGTTCATATTGGCAAGCTGTTCTTTGATTTTTTCGGGGTTGGCACCTACTTTATCTATTTTGTTGATAGCGAAAATCATGGGCAGGTTTGCGGCCTGTGCGTGCGATATCGCTTCTTTGGTTTGCGGCATTATGGCATCATCGGCAGCTATAACTATTACGGCTACGTCGGCTACCTTGGCGCCACGGGCACGCATTGCGGTAAACGCTTCGTGACCCGGCGTATCGAGGAAGGTGATTTTCTTGCCTGTGCTGGTAGTAACCTGGTAGGCACCGATATGCTGGGTGATACCACCGGCCTCGCCGGCTACCACATTGGCGCTGCGCACATAGTCGAGCAACGATGTCTTACCATGATCTACGTGACCCATGATGGTAACGATAGGGGCTCTCTGCCTGAGGTCGGCTTCGTCGTCGATATCTTCTACCACTTCTTCGGCTTCCTGCTCGAGGTTGATGAACTCTACATCGTAGCTGAACTCACTGGCTACGAGCTCTATCACTTCGGCATCGAGGCGCTGATTGATAGACACCATGATACCAAGGCTCATACACTTGCTGATAACATCGGCGAAGCTCACGTTGAGCAGGCTTGCCAGTTCGCTTACAGATATGAACTCAGTAACCTGTATGAGGTTGGTCTGTTCGGCATTTTCGGCGGCGGCGCGCTTGTCGGCCATTTCGTCGCGCTTGTTGCGGCGGTATTTGGCTTTGAGGTTTTTGCTGCGGGTAGAGCCCGTAAGCTTGGCCTGCGTTTCGCGTATTTTATCCTGAATTGCTTTTGTATCAATTTCCTGTTGTTGTGCATTAACGGGAAGTGCAGTGCGTGGTGCGCCGCGGCGATCGCCACCTCTGTCTCCACCCGGCCTGAAATTGCCGCGGTCGGGCCTTTGTCCGGCACCACCGCCCGGTCCTGTATGGCCGGGAGTAGTTTGCGGTCCTGAAGGCCTGCGTTCGCGGTTATTAAAGTCGGGTCTTGGGCCTCTGTTGTCGGTGCGAGGAACGCCCACGCCCTGCCCTGGTGCCGGAGGACGGTTAGGATCGCCCGGCTTATGGGTTTCCGGCCGTTTCTCAACAGGTATGCGTTTGCGTTTGCGTTTTTCGCGGTTATCAAGCCGGTTATCGGGGCGGTTGCCGCTGCCAGAAGGCTGAGAAACCGGTAATTCGATTCTGCCGATGATTTTAGGGCCTTCCAGTTTGGGGGCCTTCATTTCTATGTGTTCGGGCCTGGCAACAGTATCTTCTTCCTGCTCTTCTTTTTCCTGAACTATTTCGACAGGTTTTGTCTCAACAGGTTTTGCCGGCGCTACAGCTTTTGGCTTAACAACTTCGGCAGCAGGAGCAGCTTTTTTGGCAACTGATTTCTTTTCCGGCTCTGCTTTCTTCGAGGCGCCTTTTTTGGGCCGCGAAGCAAGGTTCATATCATCCAGATTGATTTTGCCCAGTATATTAGGCCCTTCAATTTTCGGGGCTTTTATTTCAAGATGTTCCGGTGGTTCGGGAGCGGGTTCCGGCTGTTTTGCCGGGGTGGGATCGGGCTGCTTTGCAGCAACAGGTTCCTTCGCTTCTTCAGCAACAACAGGAGCTGGCGCAACGGGCTCCGGCTTAGCAATTTTAGCTTCGGTAACAACCGGCGCCGGAGCAGCTTTCACTTCAGGTACCTCTTTAGGAGGAGCAGGCGGAGCAGCTACTACCGGGGGCATCTTAACAGTAGTAAGCACTACCTGCGGAATAGGCTCAGCGTGTTTCTTGACCGGTTCTGCCTTGGCTTCTGCAACTTTGGGCTTCTCAGGTTCTTTGGGTTTCTCAGCAACTATCTTTGGTGCAACTACAGGATGTGGATCTTCTTTTTTATCCCTGGCTCCGAAATCATTATTGTCTTTTGATTTTCTGAGGTTATCCATAAGGGATCCTTTCGGAAGAGCTATTTCATCGCTCTTGCGTTTGGCCAGTTTATCCTGGGCAAACTCTACCGTAAGGGCATTATACATTTTCTCCGTTAACCTGGTGCTTGGGTTACTGGAAATCTCAAAGCCTTTATCGGCAAGGAACGTTACAAGCGTATCCCTACCGATGTTAAATTCTTTGGCAGCTTCCAGTAACCTGGGTGTCTTATTAGTTGCTGTTGTTGGTGTCATTCTTCTTTATACTTCTTAATATATCCGCCAATGATAACCATTGGCCAGACCTCAATTTACAAACCTACACCATTTTTTTATATAAAATGGTTCCCGTCAATCTACTCTTTCTATGCTTTGTTCATCTAAATAATTTATCTGTTAAAATTAACTATTCATTACTGAATTCTGATTCAAGGATTTTGCGCACATCCTTCACTGTTTCTTCTTCCAGATCGGTACGGCGCACCAGCTCTTCAACCGAAAGATTTAATACGCTCATGGCAGTATCGCAACCAATACGTTTGAACTCATCAATCACCCATGGTTCAATTTCATCGGCGAATTCATCCAGGTCAATATCGTAATCCAGTTCTTCCTTCACATCGCGGTACACATCTATGCTGTAGCCCGTCAATTCCTGTGCCAGTTTTATATTTACGCCTTTCTTACCGATAGCAAGAGAAACCTGGTCGGGGTCGAGATACACATCAGCGCTGTTATCTTCGTTGTTCAGCTCCATTTTATTGATCTTGGCGGGAGTGAGAGAGCGCTGCAGCAACAACTGCACATTGGTAGTGTAGTTGATGATATCAATGTTTTCATTCCTCAGTTCGCGCACAATACCATGAATACGGCTACCCTTCATACCTACGCATGCACCCACCGGATCAATACGGTCGTCGTAGCTTTCAACAGCCACTTTGGCACGTTCGCCGGGTTCACGTACAATTTTCTTAATAACAATAAGGCCATCCATAATTTCCGGCACTTCAATTTCAAGCAGTTTCTCGAGGAATGAAGGATGGGTGCGGCTGAGAATGATGATAGGGGAGTTGTTGCGCATTTCCACCTTTTTCACTACGGCGCGAACAGTTTCGCCCTTCTTGAAAAAATCGGTAGGGATCTGCTCAGATTTAGGCATGATCAGTTCATTGCCTTCATCATCGAGCAGGAGAATTTCTTTTTTCCAGATCTGGTAAACTTCACCGGTAATGATATCGCCGATACGGTCGGCATATTTTTTAAGCAGGTTGTTTTTCTTCAGGTCGCCGATACGGGCAGCAAGCGTTTGTTTGGCAGCAAGAATGGCCCTGCGCCCGAAGTTGCGTACATCAACCTCTTCATAAACCTCTTCACCCACACTATAGTCAGGTTCAATCTTGATTGCTTCGGAATACGGTATCTGGATATTTTCATCCTCAATCATATCATCTTCAACGATCTGCCGCCTGCGGAAAATTTCCAGGTCGCCCGTCTGGTCATTTACGATTACGTCGAAATTTTCGTCAGAAACGTACTTTTTTCGCAGTAAAGTTTTGAAAACGTCTTCTAATACCCTCATAAGGGTAGGCCGGTCAATGTTTTCGGCATCTTTAAACTCCTGGAAGGAATCAATGAGATTGATACTTGGCATAAGCGCTCTTTTTCACCCCCCCGTTGCTGCAGGGGAATCGTAATTAGAAAATAATTTGAACTACTGTTTTTTTGATTTTTGAAAATGGAATTTGTGTTATTATTAAAGATTCTTTTTGCTTTGCAGGTTTTATTTCCAGTGTAATTTCTTCGTCGGTAACCTCTTTAAGAATGCCGGTTTTATCAACCCCCTCGTCATCAGTTACGGTTACCTTGCGCCCTGTATTTTTGCGGTACTGGCGCAGCTGCATCAGCGGCTCATCTACACCGGGGCTTGAAACCTCGAGCGAAAAATCGCCGTCGGGGAACAGATTGACTGCTTCGATCTGAGCATAGAGCCGGCGGTTAACGCTGGTACATTTGTCAATAGAAAAACCATCATCCGCATCGAGGAAAACCTTTAAATTATTAACAGGTTTTACCTTGATACTGACAATAAAAATATCAGAACCTTCGAGCAGAGGTTCCAGCAATGAGTATATTTTTTCAATTATTTCAGCCATACTTAAAAAACGAGGGGACAACTATGTGTCCCCTCTCTCTTGATTAAATCCAATGCAAATATACAACAATTTGCTTTTGTACAATCATTCCCTCATAATTTATATGCAATTATATTTTCATTAACGGTTTTGAAAGCAAGAAGCTGTACCTTTGCCGGCTATGTTTAAGTATCTTATTTTATTTTTCGTTATAGGAATTGTGATACGGATGGTAGTGAGGTATATACTTCCTGTATTCCGGATCACATCAATGGCCAGCGACCAGATGCGCAAAATGCAGGACCAGATGAAGGAAATGGACCGCAAGGTGAACGAGCAGGCCAGGCAGACTGCAAAAGGGCGCAAACAAGGCGATTATATAGATTATGAGGAGGTAAGGTAAAATTAAGGAAGTTGTCAGTCAGACTTTCTGAACAAATCACCATCTATTCCAAACTGATCATTAATTGCGTATTGCGGCTTTGAGAATTTACGGATAATAAACTTACTCTCCTCCAATTGACTGATTATCTTTCGGACTTTCCTTTTATAATTTTCAAATCCTTCAATTATATCTTCATTGCCAAGCCTCACCCACAATATATTACCAATTTGATTAGCACTTAGGAATTGTTCTTCCGAAGTATTATTTGCTTCATAAATGACATTCAGAATTTCTTTATAATCTTGTTTTAAATCGGTAAAGTCTTTTTTGAAAATTACTTCTAATTCTGGCCTGAAATCAGAAACAAATAATTTACGGTCTAAAAGATAAACCGGGTTACTGGAATAAACCGGGTGGTCAATATCAATTATAGGGTGAGGAAAAATCAGTTCAGCCTCAATCAGAGAACTGATTGCATCAAGGTGGTTATTGTCTTTTGTAAGCAAAATAGTATGTCTGAAAATTTTATTTGCCGTTTCTGATTTATACAAATATGCTAAAACCCGTTTTTGTTCTTCGCTAATAAGCTCTCCCTTTAATTTCCTCCTTATATAACCACTATAAGATACAAAGAATGACTCCATTTTTCTATCAATTAGCTTGCCAGAAGGAATTATAAGGGACAATTCATTGGAAGAATGAAAAATATAATAGGGCAAATCAATTTCATTTTGCAAACACGCACCAGTTAAGGTTGTCATTCCAATCCCTCTGGCTTCTAATTTTTCGAATACCTTTAAAATATCTGCAAGGCGTGGATTATTTGTTCTTGAATTCGGAATAATTCTTCGTACAGGGATAGAATGACTTAATTTTTCAACCAATAACTCTTCTTTAAAGCTACCCGGATTGCGTATTTCAATTTGCTTTTTGGGACTAACCTTGATTATTACCGGCCTGTCAATGCCGTAATCACGGTGAGCAAGTGCATTATTAATGGATTCCCGGATCAGTTCAGGAGGATATTCATATATTGAACTACCACCCCGCTCAACTGAAATTCCTGTATCAATATTTTGCATCACAAACCGCTCACCTTCCTGTATCAGCGTAATAACAGTATCCTTAAATAATTTTCTTGATCTTGCCACAACTTCTCTCGATGGATGATCAACATAACAATCGATCTCGCAACGGTTAAATAAAAAATCTTCCGGAAATCTGCCACAAGTAAGCATCCCCAAAACCGTAGGCTGCTCTCCATAGATCATTGATTTTCTCAAAAGAAAGGACTTAGCATCTTTAATATCAGCCTTTTGTGTTTCGATTTTTTTTGTCCGGTTAAGTAAAAAAATATACTCGTTCAGTTTATCTACATCAAGGTCATTAATTGTGGCATTAGGAACAGGCATCAATTCCCTGGCGTCTTTAACCTGGGTTTTATAATTTTCCTGCGCTTTTATTTGTTTTGGAGTCAATTGCTGGTCGCCAGCAAGCACCCGTTCATATGCTTTTCCGTTCAGATAAACATACTTTTCTATTTCTGGCAAACTTTCGATTTGTATTACAAGAACATTACCTGACATGAACTCTTTTATCTCATAAGAAATGTAAAGCTCAAGACTAAGTTTTTCTCCAGTTTCATTTGTGAACTGTTTATGAATTTCTTTGACCTTCTCTTCGTTTCTGGAATCGAAACCTTTAAAAGTGTATAAATGGGCCTTAATATTTTCATGAATTCCTACAATAATAACTCCACCCTTTGTATTTAAAAAGGCGTTTACTGTTTTATGAACTTCTCTCCATTCGGAAGAGTCGTGACTGTTGTCTTTTAATTCACAACGGTCCGTTTCAATATATTGAAAAGTATTGTTTCTGATACAATTTTCAAGAATAGCCAGATTTGATTCGACCATACTCATATTTATCTTCCTGTTGATTTTAAAGCAAGGTACTCATAATTTTCCCATTTTACTTTTGGGCTAATGAAGGCAGCCTTCCTTATTTTAGTGCCTTAAATACATCCTTCTCAATTGTCATTCCCTTTTCCAGGTAGATTGTTTGAATCCCGGTTAGTTTGGCGCCTGCTATATGTTGCGGACTATCGTCTATAAACAGGGTATGCTCCGGACTGAGGCCATTATCATTAAGTACCCGTTCAAATATTTCTTTATTGGGTTTGCGCATGCCTACGCGGTGAGACAGGTAAACCTTATCGAAAAAGACCCCTATATTGGGTATGCCATGGCTGTGCATGAGTATACCATTGAAGGTTTCTTCGTGAATTTCGTTGGTATTGCTGAGCAAGAAAAGATCGTGGTATAGCCGCAACTGCTGCAATATCTGCAGCCGGCGGACCGGGAAATCGAGCAGCATGGCATTCCACGCATTAAGGATCTGCTCTTCAGTGATACCGGCAGGTGCGGCCGCTTTCATGGCTGCTATAAAGGCTTCGCGGCCTATTTTGCCGGTTTCAAGGTTATCAAAAAGATCTGATTGCTGTAACTGGGAATACAGGTGAGGAAAATTGGTGATACCTGCATCTATAAACGCCTGCTCTGTAAGCTTGTAATCTATATTGATCAATACCCCGCCTAGGTCGAAGATGATATGCCTGATGCCTTTTAACATGGCGCAAAAATAGGAGATTAATTGCTGAATGGGTTAATGACTCAATCGCTCAATTGCTTGATGACTTTTTAAATCAATTGCTTAACTATCAAATTATTAAATTGAGTACTGGAAGTTTCTCAATTGCAATAACAGAATTTTTATTTTAAAAATATAAATAAACGTATATTCGCATAATTCATCAAAACCTAAATCTGCTAAAATGAGAAAGACTTATATCCTTTTATCGACCCTTTTGGTTTCATGCGTTTTCAGTTCATTGCAAGCACAAACAATTATTACTGTGGCAGGCAATGGCATTAGTGCCTACAGTGGAACGGGAGGGCCGGCAACTATGGCCTCGCTGTATATACCGGGCTATGCGGTGACCGATGCTGCGGGCAATGTATATATAGCGGAATATGGCAGCCATGTGGTGCGCAAAGTGGACCTGGCCGGCACAATCACCTTATATGCAGGTGCCGGCACAAACGGATATAGCGGCGATGGCGGCCAGGCCACAGCAGCAGAGCTGAGCGGCCCGGAAGGGCTGGCAATAGATACAGCGGGTAACCTGTATATAAATGATGACGGTAATATGCGCATACGAAAGGTGAGCACCACAGGCATAATAACAACTGTGGCCGGAAACGGGACCTATGGCTCTTCGGGCGACGGCTCGCCTGCAACAGCAGCGGAGATTGCCGCACCTGATGGCATATGCCTGGATATATATGGTAATCTGTATATCACTGATGCGCCTTCGCAGAATATTCGTAAAGTAGATGCCTCGGGAATAATACATACTATAGCCGGCAACGGTTCGACAGGAAACAGCGGTGATGGCGGCCCTGCTACTGCAGCACAACTGAACCACCCGACCGATGTTTTTGCCGATAATTCGGGAAATTTATTTTTTACCGATGAATTCAACAATACGGTACGGAAAATTAATGCTGCCGGCACAATAAGTACTATTGCCGGTACCGGAATGCAGGGTTTCAGCGGAGATGGGGGGCCGGCTATTGCTGCTACCTTCTACTGGACTGCGGGCATATGGATGGATTGCCAGGGAAACATATATGTGGGTGATTATAACAACAACCGCATCAGGATGATTAATCCGGACGGAATGATAACAACCATTGCGGGCAATGGCATCGGCGCATATGGCGGTGACGGCGGGCCTGCAACTGCGGCTGAATTGTATAAGCCCTGCAAAATAGCAATGGACCAGAAAGGCAATATGTATATAGGCGACCGCAGCAATGCGAGGGTGCGCAAAATAATAGTGCCCAACCATGCACCGGTTTTTGCGGAAGGGGCCAGTGCGACTGTATCAATATGCAACAATTTGCCAGTAGTAAACCTGGATACCCTGCTGCGCATACAAGACAGTGATTACTGCCAGAAGGAAACCTGGGCCGTAGTGACAGCCCCTGCACATGGCTCACTGGCCGGACTGAGCGCTAACGGAACATCGGAGGGAGGAGTTATTTCTCCCTCAGGAATAAGCTATGCAGCAACGACGGGCTATTATGGCCATGATACCATAAGAGTGAGTATTAATGACGGAAGTGCTACCAGCACCCTGGCGCTGTATATGACCATCAACCACTGCTCGCTGGGGATAACCAATAATGAGAATCCTGCGGAAGGCAGACTGACCCTGGCGCCGAACCCCGGTATTGGTACTTTGGCGGTGAAACTGACAACCGGACCGACCGAACCTGCTGTGATAACCATATATGATCTGCCCGGCAAAAAAGTGGCAGAACTGCCTGCCAGCACCAATATGGAGCAGGAGATGCATCTGGCATTGCCCGACGGGATGTATATTATGAATGTTACTACCGCGCATGGAAAATGGGTGGAAAAGGTGGTGATAGCGAGATGATTTGCTGATTCTGTTTCAAGGATGAAACAGATCTTCTAAAACTTTTTGTAGTTTTTTAAGAAAAACGCCTACATTTGCACTCCTTTTGGCGGTAAAACGTCAATGGTCCTATAGCTCAGTTGGTTAGCAGCACCTGACTCATAATCAGGGGGTCCCAGGTTCAAGTCCTGGTGGGACCACAAGAAAAAGCTTCGATTCGTCAGGGCTTTTTTTATGCCCAAAGGTCTCGAAACAAACCAGGATCAAGTTGAAAAGTTGGGGGAAGAAAAATATTATTGTTGTTTTGTGGTCAAAAAACAGTGTTGAGCGACAAATACCAAGGGTTGATTTCCCTATTCTTTCCTGAAGGGCTTTTAGATTATTTTGATATTGTTAATACG
>CAILLK010000075.1 GCA_903835005.1 uncultured Bacteroidota bacterium
AGTATTGACAACAAAGTTAGAATACTGTCCGCCGCACAACCCGGATATCACTACCATACTATCCAACCCGACTGAATGAATCAATGAAGTTTTTGTAGCGGTGGTTCCTCCCCACGGCACGTAGGTATAAGTAATGGTATCCAGCTGACCGGGATGCAATCCGAATAACGTATCAACACCATCACAGTATCCGCATTTTGTAGGCCGTTTGGTAGTAACTGTACGGTATACAAACGGGGGATTCGTAAGTATAGGGGCAGTGGTACTAGCCTGAGATAACCAGTTACTGTAACATAATCCTTCTTTTACCCGAACCGAGTCGTAAAATCCGGCAAGAAGGCCAGTTACAGAATCAGTAATGATTGGAGGAACCAGAAAACCTGACGATGGCTGCCAGATGCCGCTGTATTGATAAAATATTGAATCCACCTTACCAGTGGTCATGCCGCCGGAAACAACGAAATAACCATTTGTCGCGCCACAATAGGTAGGGTTAACACCAATCTGTGAAATAGTAAATTTGGAAGTATCCAGCTTCATAAATACATTCTGTGCACACTCGTTACTTACATTAGTAAATATGGTAAGGTTGTAGGAACCTGGAGGTAAACTATCCAGGAAGGCGGCAGTATCATTGGGGATAACAGAAAAAGTATCAAAAGGAGCTAATGCATGAGATATCTTAATGGTCCAGGGTTTACCGGTTCCTCCGGGTATGATCATAAACCTGGCCGAATCGCTACAGGTAGCCGCAGAAACCAGGGAATCCCTGATTGTGGGCACAGGCAATATATCTACAGAAAAAGAAATAGTTTGCGTTCCGGTAAGCGGACAATGATTATCAGTATAAGTCAGGTAAAAAGTATAATTTCCGGGTGCAATTAAAGCAGTATTACCGGTAACAGAATCGTGAGGATGATTGGTATTATTACTATCAACACCAAAAGTAAAACCACCGATCAAACCTGTTGCTGTAACCGTAATGGTAAGTGAAGTATCAGTTTCGCTTGGATTTGTCCGGAGAACGAATGTACCTGAATTGGCACAGGCATAATAATGGGTACTGTCAATTTTAGATATTCCGGCACCATAACCGGTATCAATTTTGCCGGTAGGAGCAGAATAAGAACAGGTTTCAACCAGGAAGTTCATTTCCCGCTGCATAGTACCAACCTGTGTCTTATTAATATTAGCATTTCTGACAACTTCCCTGATGCGGTTATTGCTGTAATCCGATATGTATAAATTCTCTTTATTGTCTGAGATTACAAACTGCAGACTATCCATTTCGGCTGCGGCGGGTATCAAACCATCTCCGGCAAATCCGGCAGTGCCGTTACCGTCCAGCGTATTAATATATCCGCAACTGTCAACAAGCCTTACCCTGTTGTTGTATTCATCGGCAATAAGTAAATTACCCTGATTGCTCATAAATATACCGGTAGGATGATTCAATTGACAGGCAGCAGCTATAGCTTTTCCGCCATCACCCGCAAAACCCGCAGTACCCGCACCGCCAACACCGGATGAGTTACCTGCTACTGTTGAAATTACTCCTCCGGCAGATATCAGACGGATTTTGTTGTTGTTGGCATCTGCTACATATACATTTGAAATTCCGTCTACATAAAGGCCATAAGGACCATTTAAAGTTGCTGAATTTGCAGGTCCGGCATCTCCGCTTGCACCTGCTACACCAATTGTACCTCCGATTCTTGTAATAGTACCTGCAGGATTAACCCTGCGCACTGTATTATTGCCATAATCTGAAATGTAAAGGTTGTTTGACCCATCAACAAAAACACCTGTAGGAGCGTTGAGCAAGGCAGCAACTGCAGGACCAAGATCTCCTGTACTTCCGGCAACGCCGGTTGGACTTCCGGCTACAGTTGTAATAATGCCTGCTGTAGAAATTTTCCTTACTGAGTTATTACCATTATCAGCAAAATATACATTGCCGGCTGCATCAGTAGCAACACCTACAGGATGATTAATTTTGGCAAGGAGCGCTGAGCCGCCGTCACCAGAATAACCGGCAACACCGGTACCGGCAACTGTAGTTATCATACCGGTTGTACTGATTTTTCTTATCCTGTTGTTCAGATGATCGGCAAAATATAAATTACCGGTACCATCCTGGGCCAGCCCCGAAGGTCTGTTTAATGACGCGGTTAATGCAGCAGCACTATCACCGCCAAAACCGGCAGATCCGTTTCCTGCAAAGCTCGACATCTGGCCCAATGTATCATTAATATATTCGGAGACATTATAGACAACAACTGATCTTTGAATTGCATCGGGAGTGAAACATAGCTGGCCGGTAGTTGGATCAAATGAGATAGGGCCACTAACCACCAAAGGATTAGCGCCAGACAACCCTCCGGTATAGGAACAAACAGCAGTAGAACCGCAACCGCCGGTACCGTCCTCAGCTGGAATTAAGGAAAACTCAAGGCTATCTCCGGATGGCTCACTCAAAGTACTCACATCATAAATATCAACCGCGCCGGGGTTGTAGCAATTGAGATAAGCATTACAGTAAAACGGCGTTGGTTCAACAGTTAATACTGGACTTGAATTGTGGCCCCGGGGATTGGTAAATGAATTATTCAGAGATGCCTGAACCTTCATTATAGTTGATCCGGGTGAAACCAGATTTGTGATGGCCGATGTTCTACCTGATGCGGCAGGAGTTGAAGTTCCGCTGCCAGATGTACCCGTACAGGAATAGGTGTGTGAAGAACCTCCATTATCGCCTGCATAAATAAACCGCCAGTTGCTGGACCTGTGTGGCAAACGGACACCGCCCGAACATACAAACTTTTTAATGCCCGCAATAGGATAAGTTACAACAGTACAGGTGGTAAAAGATAAAGAATCGGGACATACCGGAGTAACCTCAGTGCCGCAATCCGGACTGGGAAGGGAGAGATTAAACGTTAAGTAAGGTGTAGAACCGTCATATACACATACTGCAGGAGTTGCTGCAGGCAAGGTTTGAAAAGACCCTGATGTAGAGGAGCAATCTCCATAAAGTATCACTGATACGAGATAGGAATCGCAGGAACCAACTATATATTGGTAATGAATTTCACAGCCGATTACATGCGATGCACGCGACTGCAGACTTGCCAATAATAACAAGCCTGAAAGTACAATATTGCGTAACAAGTATGGTAAAAATTTCTTCATAAAAAGGTATAAAAATTAGCTATAAATTTTATCATTTACTTACTTTCTCTATAATACAGACAGATGAAAAGTTAAAATAGTTAGTCAAGATGTAAAAATAATTATTTTTTTGCTCAAAATAGCAAGAAAATTTTACACAACTTAGTAATTTTCATTAAAAATAGAAAACATTCTACAAATATGTTGCAATAATAATTAAAACTGCATAGGGGTTTAATTCTAGGTTAATACTCGTTTGTAAATTTTCATATTTAATTTATTTATGCTTTTTAGGACATTACATTTTTTTCAAGGCTGGGTTTCTACTTTATGGGGTCTTTTTTACCTATATTTTAAAAAAAATAACCGGACTTTGTACTTTCACCCAGATTTTTGATCTAAAAATTTTCTCCTGAAACATAAAATATCATATTACCCCGGATTATTTGCCCTCTTTTTTGCTTGTCTATCCTGCAACAATTCCAGCAACAATAGTCTGACAACCACAAATTCATTTGACAGCTTGCTGGGAAGGGTGGAAAAAATTTATGACTCCGGCAACAGAACTCAGGCGCTTTACCTGCTGCAGGATGCGCATAAACATGCCGGTAATCTGACGATTAAAGATGAAATGAATTATTATACCTGGTGTGCCGGCACTTACAGGAAAGATTTGAAAAACAATGATTTATATCTGCAATATGCAGATAGCATATTACGACTTCTTGAAAACTCGGGCAAGAGTAAAGAGCTTACCAACAGACATATTCAGGCGCTGAATATGAAAGCTGATGCGTATTTTGATAAGGGCTTCTTTAATGATGCGTATAATTTTTATTTCCTGGCCAAAAAACTGGCATCAGAAAATGGTGATTCCTGTTCCTTAAGCCAATTCAGCTACAGCCTGGGCATGGCACTTTATAAACAGCAGCGGTACAAAGATGCTGCCCGCCATTTTTATGAAGCCAGTGATGAAATAATGCGTTGCAAAGATGAGTTTGTGTTTTTTTACCGAAGGCAGGAGTTACTGGATAATATGGGCCTTTGCTATTTCCATGCCGGACTCTATGACAGCGCTATGCACTTTTACCGGCAAACTATTGCTTTTATTGACTCTAATTACCTGAAATATGATAAACGGGAAAGTGTATACCTAAGCGCCATTGGAGTGGTTGATGGCAACATAGCTGACATATACATTAAATTGAAAAACTATGATACTGCCATATCATTGCTCAATAAAAGTATAGCCATCAATCTGCAGAAAGGGTATGCCAACACAGATGCCGTGCTGGAACAATTGAAACTAGCCAGGGTGTATTTTGTCACCGGCAGGAATCAGAAAATAAAACCTTTACTTCAGCAGATAAACGCAGAACTGGATTCATTACCAGACAAGCATAATCAACTATCACTATACTTGCTGATGTGGAAATATTCCGATTCAAATCATGATTATGTTTCGGCCTATAATTATCTGAAGGCTTATGAATTTTTGAATGACTCCCTGTCGGAAGATAATTTACAGCTATCAGGGGCAGATGCAGGCGACAGGATAAATAATCTGGAGCGGCAATACCAGATATCTGTACTGAATAAGCATAACCAGCAGGAAAAAATATACCTTTCTATAGCTGTTGTACTTGTATTGATGGCATTGCTTATTATTAGCCTTATTCTCAGGAATGCAAAAAAATCAAGAGAACATATCAGAATATTAACCGGCCTCAACAGCCAGGTAAATGATCAGAAAGAGCAATTGCAAACAGCGAACAAGGAATTGATGAATAAGGATGTTGAAAAATCAAGAATTCTGAGATCAGCAGCCCATGACATATTAAACCCTCTGGCCGCCATAAGCGGACTTGCCGATATGCTTATATCAGAGTCTGTTGGCTTTGACCTGGAGCAAAAGGAAATACTAAATCTTATTAGAGAAGCCTGTGAAAATTCAATGAGCCTTTGCCGGGACATTCTCGAAGCTACCACTGATGAAAAAAGGGAATTACCTATGGAGTGGATAGACATCCATAAATTGCTGCTTAACACTACAGACCTGTTTGCAATGCAGGCAGCCAGGAAAAAGCAGCAGTTGGTTTATAAGAATGAAATAAATAAAGCGGAGGTATTTGCGAATAAAGAAAAAATAGGCCGAGCTATAAGCAATCTCATAAACAATGCCATAAAATTCAGCTACGAAAATTCCGTAATATATATAGGATTGAAAATAGTTGATAATAAAATAGACATATCCGTTAAGGACAGTGGCACTGGCATACCTGAACAAAACAAGCCTTTTATTTTCGATCTTTTCACTAAGGCAAAAACCGTTGGCACCGGTGGTGAGACACCTAACGGACTTGGCCTTTCCATCTCGGCCCATATAGCGAAATTACACAATGGAGAAATATGGTTTGAAAGTGAAGAAGGTAAAGGATCGGTATTTCACCTCACCCTACCCTTGAGTCGGTGCCAGCATGCCTGATAAAAATTGATAGCCTGTATAAGTGCCCGGGAGAAAATGAAAAAAGGATAAAATCATCTCTTGAATATAAAACTTTATTTATCTAAATGTTTGTTAAACAAAATATTGCCTGCAACATTAAATGTACCTACACGTTACTTTTGAGGTAGTAATTAAAGTAAAAATGGAAAAATGGAGCGGAAAGAATTTTTGAAAAAATCATTAGCTGTTTGCGGTTTATCATTAATACCTGTTGGTATTTTTGAAAGTTGCAGCAAACAAAGTTATTCAGGACCATCGAATGTTAATTTTACCGTTGACCTTTCAAATTCCGGCAATGCGGCATTGGCGGCGCCAGGTGGCTCGCTGGTAGTTAACGGGGTAATTATTATTCATATTGGCGGATCGGTATACCATGCGTTTTCGGCTACATGCACCCATGCCGGTTGCACGGTTGGTTACAGCAGCGGTACAATATACTGTCCATGCCATGGAGGCACCTATAGCCCTAATACCGGAGCAGTAACAGGTGGCCCGCCTCCATCAGGGCTAACTGCCTATACGGTTACGCAGAGCGGCACGGTACTGACTATAAAATCATAGCAATTATTCGCTGCAACACTACTTATTTCCCAACAACAGTAAATACGAAATTTCTGATTTATAAAAAAATTTTTCACACGTTAAGCTGATGAGCCGGTATATTATAAAATTGAATCGGGAAAAGGAAGGCTTAATATTTTCATGACTTTTAGTTTCAGTTTTAAGCTTTATTTTTTACTACTTTTGCCAGATTAACTACCTGATATTATGCTGAAAAAGATTCTGATTGCCATTTTCCTGATAATCCTTGCAGGGGTAGCTGTAGGAACATTCATGTGGTTCAAACCCCACCCAAAACCCAATAACGGTATTCAGGTTACTTCTGAAAACCTAAACAGGGAATACAACGCTGATGAAAAAACTGCAAATATCAAGTATCTCAATAAGCCACTGGAGGTTTCTGGAATTATTAGCACGGTAACCAGCAACCAGGATGGCAATATAGTTATCACACTTGAATCGGGAGACCCGATGGCGGAAACCCAATGCACTTTGGCCGATAAAAACAGTAAAGCTGTAAAAGGACAGAATGTTACCATTGTAGGTTTCTGCAAAGGAAATAATATGGGGGTTGTGCTTACCGATTGCTTTATAAAATAAACCAGTTTCGAACCATTAATCTTAAATAAAAACAATACTATTTATGAAGAAATTATTGCCGGTCGCAGCCCTGTTGGTATTACTGGGAAGTTGCTACAACGACAAAGCCGATAAGCTTTACCCTGCATCTTCTGCAACCAATACCTGTGATACCACAACCATTAAATACTCCACTGACATTCAGCCTATAATCAATCAGTATTGTGCCATTAATGGCTGCCATAACACATCGGGAGATGCGACAACCGGCAACAGGGATTACACCATATTCGCAACCGTTCAGTCTGAGGCCACACAGTCGCTCATACTTAACGATATTAACGGCAACCCCGGGCAAATAAGAGGGCAGAATTCTATGCCGCTCAACCTGCCAGCACTATCCAGTTGTGATATCAATAAAATCACCCGTTGGGTAAATGAAGGCGCTCCTAATAACTGATCATTTCTTTAATCCAAACCAATCAATAAAACCAGGTTTTATGAAACCAATACTTTTTTCATTGCTGATACTTGCCGGTATATCCTTTCAGGCAGATGCTCAGGTATTTATGACCCGTACAGGGAAGATTTATTTTGATGCAACAACAAAATCATCACCTGAGAAAATAGAAGGAAAAAACAACGAAGTAGCTTGTGTAGTAGATTCAAAATCAGGAGATATACGTTTTCAGGTACTTGTTAAGAGTTTTAAGTTTGAGCGCCAGCTTATGGAAGAGCACTTTAATGAAAACTACATGGAGAGCGATAAATTTCCAAAGTCGGAATTTAAGGGGTCTGTCACCAATCTCAATGAAGTCAATTTTTCAAAAGACGGCAGATATACGGCCCGGGTATCGGGCAAACTCACCATGCATGGTGTAACAAAGGATGTTACGGCTACCGGTACAATAGAAGTAAAAGGCAATACCGTAGATCTTAAATCAAAATTCACTGTGAAACTGGAAGATTTTGATATTAAAATACCAGGAGCTGTGGGAGACAAAATTGATAAGATAGCCACGATCACAATGGAAAGTAACCTAGCAAAAAAATAACAATTTTCAACATTTAAATAAATTTATGCGTAAAATTATTTACCTCATTTTTATATTAAGCTCATCTGCAACACTGACTTATGCCCAGGCCGACAGCCTTATGGATATGCTGAACAGCGGATCTTCTTCCTCAGGCAGTGCAGTATCTGCTACATTTAAAGCCACACGTATAATTGATGGCGCCAGTGTTGAAAACCTGGGCGCGGGTGTACTTGATTTCAGAATCTCGCACAGGTTCGGGCAAATAAATCAGGGCGCACAAAACTTCTTCGGACTGGATAATGCAACAACCAGGCTGGGCCTTGATTATGGCATAACCAAATGGCTGATGGTAGGGCTTGGGCATAGCGTGCTCAACAAAGAGGATGACGGGTCACTGAAAATAAAATTACTCCGTCAGAAACAGAATGGCATGCCTGTTACGGTGAGTTACAACGGTGATATCGGCGTTCTGACTACACCTAATCCAACAGTGCCAGCAGGAGATAAATGGTATTTCAGCAACAAACTGTCTTATACCAACCAGATTTTGATAGCCCGGAAATTCAGTGAAAGGCTTTCCCTGCAGATCACGCCGACTGTTTTGCATTATAACATTGTTGATTCGACTAAATTCTCGAACAATACCTTTGCCATAGGGGCAGGTGGCCGTTTTAAATTGAATAAGCGCATAGCGGTAACTGCTGAATATTACTACAGGCTCACCAATACAGACATGTTTCTGACCGGCACTTCGAGTCCTACCTACAATTCACTTTCAGTAGGCATTGATATTGAAACCGGCGGGCATGTATTTCAATTGATGGTTTCCAATTCACAAGGATTAACAGAACGATCATTTATAGGGCAGACAACAGATAGCTGGAAAAACCAGGCCCTTCATTTCGGTTTCAATATTTCGAGGGTATTTACAGTTGTGAAACCTAAAGAATTCAGAGGAAAAACGGATGGTAAAAACTGGTAATTAAATACCTGAATTATTAAAAAAGGCGCCAGTGGCGCTTTTTTTATTTCATTGCCAGTATCTTTTCCACAAGGTTTTTATCATCAGCCCGGAACCAGACAATGTTCTTATCTTTTTTAAACCAGGTTAGCTGCCTTTTGGCATAATTGCGGGTATGTTGCTTTATTTTAATGACCGCTTCCTCAAGCGAACAATTGCCTTCGAGGTAATCAAACAGCTCGGTATACCCTACTGTCTGCAGGGTTTTAAGCTGCCTGTAAGGCAACAGCCCCTGAACCTCAGAAAGCAGCCCATGAGCCATCATCTGATCTACCCTGCTGTTGATCCGTTCATACAGCAAATCGCGGGGTAATTCGAGCCCGGCAAGAACCACTTTGAACGACCGTTGCTTCACTACCCTTGATCTGAAATCATTGATGCTCCGGCCTGTGGACCGGATAAACGATAGCGCCCGGAGAAGCCTTGCAGGGTTCTGAATTTCGGCTGTTTCATAAAATCCCGGATCTGCCTGCTGCACAGCTTCCTGCAGCCAGCCAAGGCCTTTAGTTTTATATTCTTCCTCAGTATGGTTTATAATAGCAGCTCCTATATCAGGCATTTCATCAAGCCCTTCTACCAGCGCTTTTATATATAAACCAGTACCCCCGCAAACCACAGCTGAATTATTGGCCTTGAATATATCATCCAGGTATTGAAGCGCGAGGTTTTCAAAGTCGGCTGCCGATAAGGCTTGCGTTACAGGGAATTCATCAATAAAATAGTGCTTTACTTTATGGAGCAATACTAAAGTTGGTTTGGCAGTACCAATTGACATTTCACGGTAGCATTGCCTGCTGTCGGCCGAAATAATTGCAGTTCCCAACCTTTCGGCAAGTTGCAGGGCCACATCGGTCTTTCCGACCGCCGTTGGGCCAACAATAAAGTAGACAATATTTTGATGAACAGGAGACAAATATTTATAATTACACCTATGATTTATACTATATGCACAGATGTGCCACACTTTGAAAGTGTGGCACATTTACGAACACAAATAATTAAAACAAGTTACTCTATTCCCCCACCCAAATCTTCCACAATGCTTTCGGTACCTTCTTCGCCCTCATTACCAAATCCTTCTGCCATTTCTTCAGCGCCCAGGTCATACTTCTCTTCTATCTCCATAATCTTATCAAGGCTTACCCCCTTAATGCCATACTGGGCAGGGGCTATACCCTCTTTCCGCAGCAGGAAGGGATACACACGCCTGGGCGTTACTTCTTTGCTCACCCCGGTAAGTTCAGCCATAAAGGTCCATTTTTTCACCGGGTCGTAAACGTAGATAAACTTCTGGTCGGGCAGAGATACAAGCGCCGATACCGGAGTTTTGGTCATAGATAAAGCAGGTGCATCTTTTTTATTTACCAGTACTTCAGAATTCAGCTCTCTACCCCTCACCCATTTATCATTGCTCTCGTAGAATGAAGCCGGGTGTTTGCCATCAAATTCAAATGCTTTTACAATAGCCTGATGAAAGTCCATAAAAGTCTGGCCAGCCAATAACTCAATATCCCTGTAGGTCTGATCATCATCTTCCCAAAAAACCCTGAATCTTAAAATCGCCATCCGTTTATAATTGTTGCTGTAAAAATAGTAAATTCGGGCGTAGAAAGGGATAAAAAAGGAACAATAAATAACAGAAACAGGGCTGCCCGGGAAGATTGAACCGAAAATAAAATAAAAAATCCCTGTTTTCTCTTATTCAATACAAATTATTCCTTACCTTTGCCATCCCAAATTAAAAATCATGCCAAAAATAAAGACGCATTCCCGTGCTAAAAAGACTTTCAGGGTTACCGGCACTGGTAAAATACGCAGGTATAAAGCTTTTAAAAGCCATTTGTTAACCAAGAAAGCAAAGAGCCGCAAACGTCACCTGCGCATACATGGCCTGGTGCATCCAAGCAATGCCCGCCTGGTAAAACGTATGCTGGTAATGGCATAGAATTTATTTACCCTCATTTGGGTAATGGTTATGCTGTAACACCAAGTAATATTTTTTTTAACCGTCCCAGGCCAATTAAAGGAACCTAAAGGTTACGCCAAAGGACAATAATTTTTCAAATATGCCACGTTCCGTAAATGCAGTAGCATCACGCACGAGAAGAAAGAAAATACTGAAAGAAGCGAAAGGCTTCTATGGTAAACGTAAAAACGTATATACCGTTGCCAAAAACGTTCTGGAAAAAGGCCAGGGCTATAAGTTTGTAGGCCGTAAACTGAAAAAACGCGAATACCGCAGCCTCTGGATTGTGCGTATCAACGCAGCAGTGCGTGAAGAAGGAATGAGCTATTCACAGTTCATAGGCAAACTGGCCGTTAAAGGCATTGACCTAAACCGCAAAGTACTTGCTGACCTGGCTATGAATGAGCCGGAAACCTTCAGGCAGCTGGTAGCTAGTGTAAAATAGTAATCCATAATATTGATATAGAATAGCCGGCGCCTTGTGGTACCGGCTATTTGTATTTTGGTAATCGTATGGGTGATGCAGCATCTCTGACTATTGATGACCCTACCCTTATTGCAGGTTTGATATATGGTTAAATAATCCCGTTTTTTGGCTACTCCTCAATTGTTTGAATTGATAATTATTTACTCACTTATCCTTGAAAAATCCTCATTGCCAGGTTGCCTTCCTGTTGTATAAAAATCAATATTTTGGGGTTCTTTTATCGCAAATTAAAATTTCCAAAAATCCGCGGAATATATTAATGCTGTTGGCAATAAGTTTGGGTTGTGGTTTTTCAAATACTGTCTTAGACGGTTTTTTATTGGCTGTTCCTGATGTGCGCCCGAATGTATATTTTCTTTATGGGCAGGCGTATAGCCAGCCAAAGGAACAACAGACATCAGTTTGTTGATAAACTGCTTTTACAGCCATATTTGTTTTCAAACCTCTTTTTTTCGTAAATTTACTTTTAAAAATACCGTATCATGACAGATACCGCCGTTAAAGAAAAACTGCATGACTATATTGAACATGCCGATGCAAAAAAGCTAAAGGTTTTCTATTCATTTGTGGAAAATGAAATGGAGCAAAACGATAACATTTTTGATGATGAAATGATGCGGGTACTGGATGAAAGAAGGGCCAATTATTTATCCGGCAAATCAAAAGCATCTTCGCTCGAAGAAACAATGGAGCGGCTTCATAATTATAGAATGGCTAAGAAAAATGGGCTATAAATTTGAAGTTACCATTGAGGCGGAAATTGATACGCAGGAAGCAATTGACTATTACTCTGCAATCAATGGTTCACTAGCAGAACGGCTATTAGACGATTTAGCATTGGTTTTTTCTAAAGTAGCAGCAAACCCTCAATTCTATAAATACATACCTAAAAAACGACATGGCAAATACCGGTACACCAAACTAAAAACATTCCCTTACGTTGTGGTTTACAGGGTTGAGGACACTTCGGTTGTAATATACAGAGTCTTTAATACTCATCGCAAGCCATGGTACGAACAAGGAAAAATGAAAAAATAACTCCCACTATTTTACTCTTCACCCAACCGGGCAGTTGAGCGCCTTAAAAATTATTGTATAAGCAATTGCTTTGTGTATTCAATATTCTTAAGTGATTGTTTTACCTTTTCTACTTTATCAGGAACTATACTCTGTCTTTTAACTTGCCGGCCACTAATGACAGTAAACCCTTTTGCGGCACATTTGCCATTTTCCCGACAATGGTTTCTTTAGTCTTCATATTGCAAATCTACGTTTTTATACAAATACCAAATCATATGCTGTACCAACGTCGGAATCGGGACACAATGTATTTTTCCATTACTATTCGCCAATCGGGAGATTAGCAACCACATGAGTGTAGTCGGAGATTACACTCAACATAAATATAAATATAAATAT
>CAILLK010000076.1 GCA_903835005.1 uncultured Bacteroidota bacterium
CAATAATAATGAGCATCAAAGAAAGTACTAAGCCATCAAACTCACGTTAACCTCGCTACGGTTTGTCTGATCCCTGATGCTTTACTGTTACCCTGAAAAAAGGCAGACTCCGGAAAAAAGCTTTTTGTTTGGTTATCTCATTCTCTTAAATAAAAGACAATGGGATAATGCTGATGGCTGAAACCCTTGCTGGTGGCTGATATAAATTAATTTACGATTATCTCATGTTATCTCCTATTTGCGATATCGGGAATTTTGTAACCTTGCTTCGAAAAGCCTGGCCCTGGTGCTTTGCTTCTGCCTTGAAAAAAACAGCAGCCAGTGAAAAAAGGCTTTTTGTTTGGTTATCCTATTCTCATAATTAAAAGACAATGGGATAATGATTATTGCTGAAACCCTTGCTGGTGGCTTATATAAATTATTTGCCGATTATCTCATGTTATCTCATTGACCTTTTCCTGGGAGAACCGGCAGTTAAAAACTGCCTAGATTGCTCAGACACAGGTCGGCTACGCACGGGGCTTTGCTAAAGACCTTCGCCAGTGAAAAAGGGCTTTTTGTTTGGTTATCTCATTCTCATAAATAAAAGACAATGTGATAATGGTTATTGCTGAAACCCTTGCTGGTGGCTTATATAAATTAATTTACGATTATCTCATCTTATCTCCTATTGTGTAGAATTGGGCGTTTTATTTGCGGTTCCAGTTGTCCTTCGGAACAATCGGAGAGAATTTAAATAATAATACGTACGTATTACAAACTCACCAACAGTGCTTTCGCGCTACAAACGTGAGCGTGGACTATTAGTACTCTGGAGCGCCGAGTCCGCCAACTGTGGAACTAAATTTCAGTGTTGTGGTTTTTGAGACTCGGCTGCTACATTTTGAAACTTCAGCTTATAGCCTTGATTGAACAAAGAGAGACTCAGCTAAGACTTAATGCATCGAATATTCAAAAACCACTGCTCAAATCACATTTCTATACCTGTTATGTGAGAAATTTTTGTCAAAATCAGCAGGAATGTTTGTGATTCTGGTGGCTTGGGGGGAGAAAAATGAGTGTTCGATTTTTTCATAGTTTAATAAGTTGATATTTTAGGATAAATTTGGAACAAAGATAAGATGAATAATTGGAAATTCCTAATTATGTAGCATAATTATTCTCGATAGGCTAACCAGGGTTAATATTGTTCTAATTGATTGGAAGAACATCAGCTTTAGTACCCTGATATACCGTCTCATCCAACACACAATAGACTTTGCTTGGTGGTGCCTTCTGCTGCGAGGAGAGAGTCCCGGCGCAGACTTAAACTGCGTTTTACAATATGGGTTATTTTGTTCGCCATCTTGGCAATACTAAGGTTCTCAGTTCAGAACGTTATTTATTTTATGCCGGATCTATCCATACATAAAATATAAACAGTAATGCAAGCAAAGGTATTAATGAACTCAGGAAAACGAGGTAAAGGGTTTTGCAATATTTGATCTGTTCTCGCTTCATTTCATTTTTCGTGTTGCTTAATGCTCTTTCAAATACCTCGACTGTAATTTTCTAGTCGGAATTGATAATGCCCTTAAATCGTAGTATATTGTAGTAAATAATCAAGTACATACCAAAAGCCATAACTATAAGAAATGCGACAATAAGTACCTGCTCTGTGCGGTTTATCAGTTCTTTGTTTGCAAAAAGGGAGGAGAGTAGCTGCATTTATATTTTTTGGGATCTAATCTTTTTAAGATACAAATATAATAAAGCAACGGATCCCCCTCTGCACATATGCATAATTTTGAGTTTATTCTGTATGGTTTTATATTTTTGCAAATAAAATGGCTGTTTATGAAATTGCAGATAAGGCCTGAAATGGTTAAAGAGATAGCCGGGCAACTGGATATGGGCTTTAAATGTTTTTACAATATTAAAACCTGCGAACTCGAAGTTATACCAGATGAAGTCAGGTTGCCTGGATATGATGATGAGCCATGGCAGGAATCAAACGACAAAGTGGATCAAAACCCTGATGATTATGTGTGTTTCGCAGGTATGGATAGTAGTGAATCTTTCAGATTAATGGAAAATTTTATCAATGAGATACCGGTTAGCAGTATACAAATGAGATTTGAGGAAGTAATCCAACTCAAAAAGCCTTTTCAGCAATTCAAATACCTTTTACTAGATTACCCCGAACTACGTCAGCAATGGTTTGAATTCAAAGAGCAGGGAATGATCATTTTTGTACAGGACCAGATTGATGTCTTGAATTTCGACCCGGATAGCGAGTAATCCCGGATTTTGCCAAACAGCAGTTATCCCAAGGGGGCGGGATTTTCAATAAACTGCCTAGATTGCTCGGACGAGTCTTCTATGCACAGGGCCTTGCTACAGACACGCGCCAGACAGAATATTTCCTGATGATTGCAATTTTACCACCCCTGGTTGCTCCCGGTATTCGCCTCGATCAACCTGTCCATTCCTCTCCGAAAAATCGAGATTTTAGAAAAAACAGAAGGGGAGTTGAGAGCCAGGAGATCATTTCCTGATGGGGGCGGGTTTAGACGGATTCAATCCGTCTCTACACATTTCCTGATTGATATTTCCTGATGCACGCAATTTTACCACCCCTGGTTGCTCCCGGCATCCGCCTCGATTAACCTGTCCATTCCTCCCCGAAAAATCGGGATTTAAGAAAAAACAGGAGGGGAGTTGAGAGCCGGGAGAGCATTTCCTGATGGGGGCGGGTTTAGACGGATTCAATCCGTCTCTACATATTTCCTGATTGATATTTCCTGATGGGCGGGATTTTACCACCCCTGGTTGCTCCCGGCATTCGCCTCGATCAACCTGTCCCCTCCTCCCCGAAAAATCGGGATTTAAAAAAAAACAGGAGGGGAGTTGAGAGCCGGGAGAGCATTTCCTGATGGGCGCGTGTTTAGATGGATTCAATCCATCTCTACATATTTCCTGATTGATATTTCCTGATGGGCGAGGTAGAGGAAAAATTTTCGTCCTTTACATAATGCCGATAAAGGCCTGACAACTACCTCATCTCCGGCAAGGTTCATCCTGAATCTGTTGCTTAAAAAGAATAGTAACATTTTCATGATCGAATAACTGCCATACAGGTAATAAAACTTCCTGATTTTGCGTTGCAGCCCTAAGTTTATATTTGATGTTAGCGCAAAATCAGCAATTGATTAATCCATAAACATCAGCCAAAGAATATATGTTTCAGACCTGATGGGTTTAAGGAAAGGTATCCTCAACCAAAAGTTAAAAACTGGCACAGAATTTGCAGGATACATTCTGATTCATCTTACCCTAATCAGTTACAAAAGGCATTGCCAATATTTTTCAGGGTAAGCCGTAATATTTAATTATCTTAACTCCCGATTTCAAACAACACAATTATGATTAAATCAAGCATGGTTATTACCTTTTCTATTGCCTTACTGGCAATATTTTCAGGCTGTTCTAAGTCTGGCAGCACAACCCGTGCCATGAGTGCATATATTAATGATTCCGCATTTTCAGCAATTGGCCCGCATGTTACTACTGTATTTGGTAAATATACCCAGGTAACCGGTATAAATTTACTGGTACCTGGCACAACTGTAAATACGGTCATTTCAATAACTGTAAGAGACTCTATAGCCTCATATACCTTCACGGAGCCAAACAGCAACCGCAATGTAAGTATTGAGTTCAGTTCGCCCGATACTAAAGGGCAGACAGTATTTGCCACTTCCGGAATTGTAAATGTTACAGATTCCAGCACGGGTATCATTAAAGGGACATTCAGCTTCGTTGTCTCCGACAGCTTTGGTAATAATAATATAACCAGTGGAAGCTTTACCGGTCTGTAATAAAACCGGCCATTAAAAATTCCGAAAACTATTACCTTCCGGTAATAAGCAAATGCCGGGAAGGATTTTTTCTGTACTGTGATTGATAGCTATATATATAATTCCTATAGCTGAAAGGTTGTTTCAGATTCAGGATTTATTACATTTGCCCATGTCTACGCAAGTAATCAAAAGCCGCATCAACTCAATAGATATACTTCGCGGCCTGGTTATGGTAATCATGGCCCTCGATCATGTTCGCGATTTTTTCAGCGACTACCAGGGCAACCCAACTGATCTGCAACAGGTCAGCACTATGATGTTTTTCACCCGCTTTATCACTCATTACTGCGCACCGGTATTTATTTTCCTGGCTGGCTCCAGCGCCTTCCTGGCTATGGGCAAGGGCCGCACAGTGCACCAGGAATCATTCCGTTTACTTACCCGTGGCCTATGGCTCATTCTGGTTGAGGTTACCATAGTGCGTCTCGGCTGGACCTTTAATTTCGATTACAGCCTGGTTATTCTGCAGGTTATCTGGGCTATTGGGGTCAGTATGGTTGTTCTGTCGCTCCTCATTTATCTCCCTCGTTTCGCTATATTATCCATTGGCCTGCTCATGATCTTCGGGCACGACATGTTCGACAACCTTCATCCTGCAGGCGCTGCCGGTATTGTATGGCAGTTTCTGCACGTTCAGGGCCCGCTGCACTATGGCCATAATGATACCCTCTTTATCATTTACCCCCTCATACCCTGGATAGGTGTTATGGCCGCCGGCTATAGCTTTGGCGCACTGTTTCATCTGCCGCCGGCACAGCGGTTCAGGTGGCAGTATATTATCGGTATCGGTTCCATACTGTTGTTCATTGCACTCCGCCTCGGCAATATCTATGGCGATCCTGCACCATGGCATACCCAATCCATGTGGTGGCGCTCCCTGCTATCCTTTATCAACGTCAGCAAATATCCGCCATCCCTCCAGTATATATTGCTTACACTTGGCCCGGCCATTACCTTATTGCCGCTTCTGGAGCAATTATCGGGCAGGGCAGCCAGCATTTTTACTGTCTATGGCAGGGTTCCTATGTTCTATTACATACTTCATATATACCTTATTCATGGTTTGGCTGTAGTATCCAGCATCCTGTTTTTTCATGGCGCGCCGGTATCTCCGTTCAGTCATCCGGGTTTCCATCTGTGGGTGGTATATGCTGTCTGGCTGCTGGTGGTGTTGCTTCTTTACCTGCCCTGCCGCTGGTTTATGGGCATAAAAAAGAGCCATCATCAATGGTGGCTCAGTTATTTATAACAGTGTAAAGAACACACTGGCTTACAGACTCTTCAGGTATTCACCTATCTGCGATGCCAGGCCTTCGCTCACAGGAACCAGTGGCAGCCGCAGCACATTTTCGCATATACCCTGCTGGTAAAGCGCAGACTTTACTCCCGCCGGATTACCCTCTGCAAACAGCAGGTCTATACCCGGCAATAGTTTGTTCATTACATGCCTGGCTTTTTCATACTTGCCCACAATTGAGAGGTTCATCAGTTCTATCATCTCCGTGGTAAAACAGTTGGCTGCAACCGATATCACACCTTCCATACCTATTGCCATCTGAGCCAGTACCAGGTTATCATCACCTGAAAGAACCAGGAAGTTTTCAGGCTTGATGCGCAGCAGCTCAAGGCATTGGGCAATATTTCCGCTCGCTTCCTTTATTCCGGTAATATTCCGGCAGTCATTGGCCAGCCGCACCACCGTGGCCGGCAACAGGTTGCTGCCTGTTCTGCCAGGTACATTATACAGTAATACATTTTTGTTGGTCGCCGCTGCTACTTTTTTGAAGTGCTGGTACATACCCTCCTGCGAAGGTTTGTTGTAATAGGGCGCAACACTCAGAATGGCATCCACACCGCGAAGGTCCATTGTCTTCAGTTGCTGCACCACCTCTTCGGTATTATTACCACCAATACCGCATACTACGGGCAGATTGCCCTTCGAGTAGCGGATCACAGCAGAAAGCACTTCCTGCTTTTCAGCTCCCGACAAAGTAGGTGTCTCACCTGTAGTACCCAGGGCTACCAGAAAATCAACTCCCCCCCTGATAACACTGTCTGTTAATTTCTCTAATGCGGGATAATCTACTTCTCCGCTTTCAAGGAAAGGTGTAATTAATGCTACACCTGTTCCGGTTAACTTTTGCTTTTTAGCCATTTTATATAGTTTAGTTTCCAATTATTATTTGCACAGTGGGGGGTGTAGTTAAGTGTAAAAAAGTAAAGGAAATATACTGAGCTTAAAGTTAATTCAAAGAATTCTGATTTACTCCACTTCTTCGTAAAATCCCATTTTTGAGAATTTTTCTATCCGCTGGTTAATCCTTGATTCTGTATCAATTACAGATAAAGCCGACAGACTTTTGAGCAGGTAAGATTTGAGTGTTGCCGCCATATTATCGGGGTCGGCCTGGGCTCCGCCAACAGGCTCCGGAATAACATCATCTACCAGCCCGAAACTGCTCATATCCTGAGAAGTCAGTTTCAGCTGCTCAGCCGCGGTTTCTTTAAAATTCCAGCTACGCCATAAAATGGAGGAACAGGATTCGGGGGAGATTACGGAATACCAGGTATTCTCCAGCATAGCTACTCTGTCACCAATACCGATGCCTAATGCGCCGCCCGAAGCGCCCTCGCCAATGATGACGCAGATAACCGGCACTTTGAGGTTGATCATTTCAAACAGGTTCCTGGCAATAGCCTCGGCCTGTCCGCGCTCCTCAGCTTCCAGACCCGGAAATGCACCGGGAGTATCAATAAAAGTAATTACGGGCCGGTTGAATTTTTCGGCCATCTTCATCAGCCTTAAGGCTTTCCGGTAGCCTTCAGGATTTGCCATACCAAAATTGCGCATTTGCCTCATCTTGGTATTCACTCCTTTTTGTTGTCCCAGCACCATCACCGGCTGGCCATCCAGTTCTGCCATACCTCCTACCATTGCTTTATCGTCCTTTACCTGCCGGTCGCCGAAGAGCTCAATAAAATTGGTAAAGATTTTTTCGATGTAGAAAAGAGTATAAGGTCGCTCAGGGTGGCGGCTCAACTGAACCCGTTGCCATGGGGTCAGGTTTTCATAAATCTGCGTCCGTGTTTTCTCTATTGCTGATTCCAATTCTCGAATACTGTTGGTTACATCTACTTTATTCTTTGCCGACATTTCCTTCAACTTATTAATCTGCGATTGAAGGTCTTCCAATGGTTTCTCAAAATCCAAAAATTGCATAATCTATAGTTTCCTGTACAAATGTAATGATAATAAATTCAAACAGCTTTCTTTTGAGCCTCTATAATTAAGAAACCGCCATGGCTGTATTTCTACAGGGCAAAGATGCACAAGTCCCGGCAATTTAAGTTCTTCCGTTTTTCGGGAGGTTTAAACCACTTTCTAGGAGCAGAATTAAAATTTTTCAAAAGTGAAAAAATAGTCGTGCCCTGCACCCATCAAAACTTATTAAGGTATAAAACGGAGTGATGAAGCCGGGCTCCGGAAATGAGTGAAAATCTCCCGCATTTTATATCTTTGATTAATGGAGAATACCGGGAAGAACATTAATAACAGGCAGTCATCAAGTATAAAAACGACTATATACCGGATACTTATAGAAGTAGGTTTTATTATTTTTCTGTTTTATGCAAATCTGCTGATGGGCGAATTCTCCCGAACCGGCCAGGGAATGAATAATGGCCTGATGTGGGCAATAAATAACATTTTTACCGCGTCCAATTTTCTGATCGCCATAATCGCGGCTTTAATAGGGCATTTGGTTTTTGGATATATCCGCAAAAAACTCTGAATAGCTCTGGCTTTTATGGAATTTACTAATCCGAAAGTAGGGTTTAATCGTTTTCGGCTGGTAATGAGAACCTGAATTCTGAGCCTTTCCCGACCTCACTATCTACCCATATTTTTCCTTTCTGAGCTTCAATAAAATCTTTAGATATCGAAAGCCCAAGTCCGGTACCTTTTGCTTTAGAACCGGGCACCTGGAAATACCTTTCAAATAAGCGCGAAAGATACTCGCGGGCTATACCGGGCCCGTTATCTTCAACCGAAAAAACAAGGTTGCCCTTTTCCGATTTTACAGAGAGATTTATCTTTCCCCCATCCGGAGAATATTTAATGGCATTGGTCAGAAAATTATTCAGAACCCAGGTACTTTTTTCCGCATCAGCTTTTATTAACGGCAGATTATTTTCCAGCGTTTTTACAATTTCAACATTCTTATCCTTAGCGCTCGACGATACCGTTGCAATAGCATTATCTACTATTAAATAAGGATTTACTGATTGCACATCCAGTTGTATTCGTCCGGCTTCCACCTGCGACATATTGAGGAGCTCACTAAGAATTTTCAGTACCCTCTGGTTATCCTGCTTAAGATTCCTGATCAGTTCTTTCTGTTCTTCCGATAGCTTACCTACACGTTCATCCTCCAGTAATTTCAGGCTGAAATCAGATGCCGCAAGAGGGGTTTTAAGTTCATGAGATATAGTGGCTATAAAATTGGTTTTAGCTACATCAAGCTCTTTGAAGGAGGTAATATTCCGCAGCACTATTACTTTGCTGTTGCCCTCTCCCTGAGCCACTTCAACAACTTCTTTTATAAAATAATTTTCCCTGTTTTCTACTACAATTTTAAACGGGGCAGTGGTTTCATTGTTGATAAGAAAATTAAAAAGGTCATTCCGTTTACATAATTCGGCCACCGGCTTACCTACTATCTCTTCGGCTTTAAGGCCCAGCAACTGCAAAGCCCGGAAGTTGGCAAACAGAATATGGTTGTTAAGGTCTATGCCTATGCTTGCATCCTTAAGGCTGTTGATAACCGCTTCAGCCCGGCTCTTCTCAAACATCAGCTTATTGAGGTTGCTGCTTTCAAAATATTCCAGCCTTTGCGCCATGTTATTAAATGCATCGGCAAGGCTGCCAAACTCATCCTTATTATCCATAAATATCCGGTGCCGGTAATTCTTGTTGGTAATCTCTTTAATGGCTTCACTTAGCTGATTAATAGGGTTGGCCACTATGGATGGGAAATTGACAGAAAAAGTAAAGGATATCAGGAATACAATCGTTGCCAGGCAGATTATAATAGTTAAAGCCCGTTCCGCAGTTGCTTCTGCTTTTGCATTTTTTATGTGTATGGCATTCATGTTGAGGTACAGTACTCTTTGAATGTCGCTTTGTATCTCCTTAATATTCTGTTTTGTTGAGTCACCCGCTTTCAGTTTTTCAAACAACCGCCTCAATGTATGCGTAGCCACATCTTCGCCCGGCTCAGTAATATTATTTTCCTGCTGCATCAGTGCTGATTCAAATTGGATTAATGATTGACCGGCATTGATATCAAGGCTGTCGAGCTGTTGCTGCATTTCGTAGCAATACATCAGACTTTCATAGTTATCCTTCAAAACTTCTTTCGACTCACTTTTGAGGGTAGCCGTGTAGTAAATTCCCGCTCCTCCGGTCAATAGCAAAAGAAGAAACAAAAAAGTAGTCCCCAGCCATATTTTTTTCCTTACTGTTAGCGCCATCAGGACAAAATTATAATGTCAACATTGTTTTTTGATAGTGTCTTAAGCAATTGATTGAAAACACCTGTTCTCAGGATAATCTGGAACAGGTTTAAATGCGGTTTGCCGATACAAATAGTCGTCACATTTTTTTCTTCTGCTGTTTCCATTATAGTATGTGCCACATTGTCGGATTGCCTGCGGATTACCTCTGCGCCAAGCTCTGTGGCGTTCTTGAAATTATTAATCAGGTGCCGTTGATCTGCCAGGTTAATTTTATCACTTGCTTCCTGAGCTGTCTGTACGTATAACACAAACCACTGGCTGTTGTAATAAGAAGCAAGCCTTGCTGTTTTGCGGATGATGCGCTGCGCAATTTCGTGATTGGACGAAATACAGGCCATAAACCGTTCGTGCCGGTAGGGTGTTTGTTTGGCTGTGATCTGGTAGTCCACTTTCCGTTCCACCTGGCCGGCTACTTCCTTCAGGGCAAGCTCCCGTAATTGCAATATCCTGTCTGGCTGAAAGAAATTCTGTAAAGCCTGCTGCACCTTGGAGTGGTCATATATTTTACCTTCCTTCAGCCGGGTAATCAGCTCATCTGCGGTCAGGTCAATATTTACTACCTCATCAGCAATCTGGAGCATTTTATCGGGCACCCGCTCCTTCACTTCCACTCCGGTTATTTCTTTTACTTCATTGTTTATGCTCTCAATATGCTGAATGTTTACCGCTGTAATCACGTCGATTCCTGCATCCAGCAGGTCCATTACATCCTGCCATCTTTTCTCATTCTTACTCCCCGGTATATTGGAATGTGCCAGTTCATCCACAATAACTATTTCGGGATGCAGGATAAGTATAGCCTGAACATCCAGTTCGTCCAGTTTCTTGCCTTTATAAAATACCTCCCGCCTTGGTATGATGGGCAATCCCTCAATCAGCGCCTGTGTTTCTTTTCTGCCATGGGTTTCCACATAACCCACTTTAATATTTACATTATTATTGAGCAGGCTGTGGGCTTCCTGCAGCATGCGGTAGGTCTTTCCCACACCAGCGCTCATACCTATATATATCTTCAGTCTGCCCCGGGTACTTTCACGGTTCAGATCAAGAAATTGTTGTACCTTCTTTTCTTTATCATCATCCATTTAAGTCCGTTTCTCTTTTAAGTTTAATATCCTCAGCTTCCTGAACTATGAGGGGTACACGTTCAATAACTACATTATTATAGTCAAGCCCGAATGCTTCAGCGTCAGGCAGACTTAGTTTATCGAGTATGAAATACAGTTTCATCCTGATGTTTGTCCAGAAGGGGAGATCGTTCTCAAATGACAGGAAGCTTTTCAGAACAATAAACCGGAAATCGCCATATTCGCCGCCCTGATCCACCAGGCAATGGTTTTTATCAATCGCCACCTCCTTATTTGCCACCAGATCTCTTACCACTTTTCTGAATAATAAATTGATACGGGGCACAACCCGGAATCCAAGTTTGAACCTGACATATATAAGGTCATCCGGTGACAAAATTTTTACCGAATAACTCATTGTATACGGCGCATCATCAACCTCTACATGCAGCAGCCAGTATAGATCCGCCCGCTTGGGCTGCCCGCAAAATATGGACTCAATGATCCTGCTCTCAATTATACCGGGTTTTTCGGCGATAGTCAGATACGCAACATGGGTGGCAAACTGTGGTATCGTGCTGTCGTTGCTCAGTTGCTTAAACAACGGGAGGTATTTATCAACTCTCAGGTATTTTTTAAACTTATTTTTAATCCTCCTGCCCGTATACCACATATACATGGTAGTAACCAGCAAAACACCAATAAGCATTGTGAGCCAGCCGCCATGAGCAAATTTTTTAAGATTGGCGGTAAGAAAGGTAAGCTCAATCCACAGGTAAATAATAAGCAGAGCAAAAATGAAAACCTTAGGCATTACTTTTCTGGAATACAGGTAATAACTCAGTAATACCGTAGTCATCAGCATTGTGAGGGTTACTGATAACCCAAATGCGGCCTCCATATTGCTTGATTCGCGGAAGTAAAGCACCATGCCGATACACCCGGCCATCATCAGCCAGTTGATAGAAGGCATATAAACCTGGCCGCGCAATTCTGAAGGGTATTTTGCCCGCAACCTGGGCCATATCTGCAACCTTACAGCTTCATTGAATAATGTGTAGGTGCCGCTTATCAGCGCCTGGCTTGCTATAATAGTGGCCAGAGTGGAAATTGCAATTGCAGGCATCAGGAACCAGCGCGGAACCAGGCCATAAAATGCATCTACATCCTTCAGCGTGTGCCCGATATACGACTCAAGCAACGCAGCCTCTCCAAAATAACACAGCATCAAAGCCACTTTAATAAATATCCATGCTGCCTGAATATTCCTGCGCCCTACATGCCCCATATCGGCATACAAAGCCTCGGCGCCGGTGGTACATAAAAAAACACCGCCAAGCACCCAGAAACCTTCAGGATAATAAAGTACCATACGGAAGGCATAAACCGGATTCAGCGCTCTAAGTACAGAAAAATCCCTGACGAGGTTATTGATTCCCAGCACTGCAATCATACCAAACCAAAGGACCATAGCCGGCCCGAAAAATTTACCGATACTGCCAGTGCCGGTTTGCTGAAAGAGGAACAATGCCGAAAGGATGCCGATAGTTATTGGTAATATAGGGAGGCCGGGATAAATTTCTTTAAGCCCCTCTATGGCCGATGTTACGGAGATGGGCGGTGTAATAAGGCTGTCGGCTATCATAAAACTGCCGCCGATGATAGCAGGCCACAACAGCCATTTGGCATGCCGCCTGATCAGGGCAAATAAAGAAAAGATTCCTCCTTCTCCTTTATTGTCGGCCCGCATGGTAATCAGAACGTATTTTATGGTAGTCTGAAAAGTAAGTGTCCAGAATATAGCTGAAACACTGCCCAGGATAAGGGTTTCGGTAATAACCTGGTGGCCGATGATGGCTTTAAAAGTATATAAAGGAGATGTGCCCAGGTCGCCGAATACAATTCCGAGTGCTATCAGAACGCCTGCATAAGTTATCTTCTTTATGTCGAGCTCTTTCATAAGCATCTGTTATTTATTTTAGCAACTGTAAAGTACGCCAAAAAACTATCGGTTGAGTAAAATTTCATATGGCAGGAAAAAGTGGCGGGCCAGATCTGACCGCGCCACTCTTCATTTTAAAACACACTATATTGATGATTATTAAGTACACTTTTGCTGATAGCTCACTATCGTTAAAATTACAGCCTGAACAGGAATGCGGCAATAAGCTTGCTCTCAGATTTTTCAAGGTCGGGAGACCAGCCTGTCGGTATTGGGGTGTTTGTGTAGCCTGATGGAGAAGTAACTCCGCCGGGTCCGGCAAAGTAACCGACACTTGCTTCCCTGTGCACCCACTCCAGCTTGAATTCTACACTCTGGTTGGGCATCCACCGGAAACCGGTTGAGCAATCCCAGCCTGTAAATGGCATACCCGGGTTTTCCTGGAAAGGATAGGATCCTGAGGCACTTGTGTTGGTGCCTTGTGACACGCCCTGGGTAGGGTTGTAAGGATTAGGAAAGTTACTTGCCTGCCCTGTGGGTTCCAGCACAAGGTATCTGCCCGGATTGGTCATCCATCCGCCTCCAATGTACCAGCCTACTTTGTTTTTGGCAAACCAGATGTGGTTATATGCCATACAGCTTACAAAATACTGTGCCGGATTGTTTACCGGGTCGCTGTTGTTAAATCCGTTTACCCCGTCACCTTTCTCAAAGCCAACATCAGCAGTAATTGAAAATGCCGCCCTGTTGATACCGCTTACTTTTGAACCCTGGTAGTATCGCATCAGGAAGCTGTTATCTGAGTGAAACCTGTGCCTGCCTAATAGTCCGGCTACATCTGTGCCCCAATAATCATTGGTAAGCATCTTTATATTCTCTTTAGGGATGTAAGTTATGTTGCATCCCAGGCCCGGTAAAGCATTGAACATACCATAGCTCTGCCAGCCATTAATGATCCATGGTTCTACTTTCAATGTTTTGCTCAGCCACATCTGAATCCTGATTCCATTAAAAAACCAGGGTGTATTATCGGATGTATAGGATGCCTGGTATTCCCAGTTCTCCTGCTGGTAGTAGGAATTGAGCCCGATATAAGACATGAACAAACCCGCATCAATATTCATGCCACCGTAAAAAACATTTGGGAAGTGATATCCTACATAAGCCTCGTCGAGATACCGATAAGCATCAGCCATATCATACTGGCCACGGTATGGGCTTACATCATTACGGGGAACAACAATTGCGCGCTCTCCGAATTGGGTCATTATCCTGCCCCGGGCATTGCCGTAGCTGAAATCACCTCCAAAATTTACGGCTGAAATCACCATTTCATCCACGCGCGAAAGTGCCGTTGAGCCTACGCTCGTATGGTCTATTGGATTGTTGAAAGAATGGGCTGTATTGCAATCAATCAGGATGCTGGGCGTAAAAAACGGGATATGGAATATTGTTGAATCCCTGCGGTCGTTACCATTCACCCACGACAGGTCGTAACCGTCCCAGGTTACTTTTTCTGCTTCAGGCACTGTTGCAGTTGCCTGCGTCGTTGCACTCTGGTTGTTTTGTGCTTTAGCTTGTTGTGTAAGCATAAGGGCCGCTATTGCCGCAAATGCTATTGTTGTTTTTTTCATTGTCTGTTATTTTTAGTGTGTTTTAAAATTTGCTTTTACTTAAAAAATGGTTCTGAAGTATTTGTTCTCAAAATTACCGGTGGCGCGAATTATGCTCTATGATTTCCGGCATCCGGATTGCTGACTATTATCAACTGTTTTTCTCAATCATCCATGATACTCTTTTTGCCTTATACTTAAATTAATTTACGTGGTGCATAAAAAATCACTATTGTCCCGATTAATATTATTGCAGCTCCTACTATATCATACAAGTCTGGTTTTACTTTATCTATTTTCCATCCCCATAGTATTGCCATTATTACAAATATCCCTCCGTATGCAGCATATGTGCGGCCAAAGCTGGAAGGCTGGAATGTGGCAACAGCGCCATAAACAGCCAGCAGTATTCCGCCAAAAATGCCTACCCATAAGGGCTGTTTATTTTTAAGGGCAATCCATACCAGGTAACCTCCTCCTATCTCGCACAACCCTGCCAGAACAAAAAAAACTACAGACCGGATAATTGTCTCTTTAGTCATTTATTTCAGGTTATTGAGGTCCAGGTTCAGTTTTAAAACGTTTACACGGTCAGGCCCCATTCCCCACATGGGGCACTCAATGTGCGCCTTTACCAGAGTCTCTACTTTGCTTTTATCCAGGCCACGCACTTTAGCCACTCTGGCTACCTGTATCTCTGCGCCTTCCGCACTGATGTGTGGGTCTAGTCCGCTGCCGCTTGCCGTAACCATATCAGAAGGAATTTCCGCTTTATTAATTCCCGGATTATGCTGTATGAAAGTATCAATAGCGGCCTGAACCTGTGCCAGGTAGTCAGGGTTGTCCGGCCCCTTGTTACTGCCACCCGATCCGGCAGCATTATAACCAACCGCTGATGGCCTTGACCAGAAATATCTGTCGTCAGAGAACTTCTGGCCGATATTCTCATAGTAGTATTTGCCCTTGCCATCCTTAACTATAAAGCCTTCCCCTTTGTTGGGCGCCAGTTGGGCTATTCCCCACATCACCACCGGATAGACACCTGAAAAAAACAGGATGCAGATGATAGTCAACAAGATCGATGGAATTATTTCCTTTTTCATTTTTATCAGTTTTTATTAACTTTGTAATTAAAATTTTGCTATGGAACAAACACTAAGAATTAAGACCGATGACTTAAACCTATCATTAATTGAAGATTTAAAAAAACGTTTCAACAAAATCAATGTCAAAGAGTTCACGATCAGCTTTTCAACCCCGAAGAAAAAATATCTGTACCTCGAAACGCAGGATGAAGCCAGAACCAGAATTGAAAATGAAATAAATGATACTGACCCGGATAACTTTATTTCGTATTCAGGAGAAGAATTTGAACAACTTTCTAATGTCCTCCGAACGATGAGACAATGATTCGAATTCACTTTGCTCCACTTGATTCCCATACTAACAATTGCCATGGTCATTATTGATTATTTACATCCATATTGCGACTACCATATCTATTAATTTTATGCCGATGAATGGCACCAGTATACCTCCCAGCCCATACACCAGCAGGTTTCTTCTCAGCAATGCGCTGGCGCCTATAGGCTTATAAGCCACGCCTTTCAGCGCCAGCGGTATCAGCATCGGTATTATAATAGCATTGAAAATAATAGCCGATAATATGGCGCTCGAAGGGCTGTGCAGGTTCATGATATTTATCTTCTGCAAAACTGGTATTGAGGTAATAAACAATGCCGGCACAATTGCAAAATACTTGGCAACGTCATTGGCGATAGAGAAGGTAGTCAGCGTACCCCTGGTCATCAGCAATTGCTTGCCTATTTCCACTATCTCTATCAGCTTGGTAGGGTCGTTGTCGAGGTCCACCATGTTGCCTGCCTCTTTGGCTGCCGCCGTACCGCTGTTCATAGCCACGCCTACATCAGCCTGGGCCAGTGCCGGTGCATCATTGGTGCCATCACCCATCATAGCCACCAGCTTACCTGTAGCCTGCTCCTTGCGGATGTAGGCCATTTTATCTTCCGGCTTTGCTTCCGCTATATAGTCATCCACACCAGCCTTCTCTGCAATATATTTTGCTGTCAGCGGGTTATCACCAGTTACCATCACGGTCTTAACTCCCATTTTCCTCAGGCGCTCAAAACGCTCAAATATGCCTGTCTTGATAATATCCTGCAATTCTATCACACCAAGCACAACATTATTCTCAAGTACTACCAGTGGCGTGCCACCATTAGAAGATATTTTCTTCACATCCTCAATAGTGCCGGCAGGGAATAAATTATCTGCTTTTTCTACCTTGTTCTTCATGGCGTCAAAAGCGCCCTTGCGGATCTGCGTATTCCCGAAATCAATACCGCTGCTGCGTGTCTCAGCAGTAAACTTGATAAATGTCGGATTATCCACCTGCAAGCTCTGCGGGTTGATTCCACCCAGTTCAATAATTGATTTGCCTTCCGGGGTCTCATCTGCCATTGAGCTTAAAACAGCACATTTAATAAGACGATCCTTATCCACCCCTTTGGCAGGGTAAAAGTTGGTAGCCTTACGGTTGCCAATAGTGATAGTACCGGTTTTATCAAGCAGCAGCACATCAAGGTCGCCCGCTGTTTCAACGGCTTTACCAGATTTGGCAATCACATTTGCCCGCAGCGCCCTGTCCATACCCGAAATACCTATTGCCGATAAAAGGCCACCAATAGTTGTTGGTATAAGGCATACGAATAATGAAATGTAGGCCGATATCGGGATGGGTGTTTTGGCATAGGATGCGAATGGCTGCAACGTAATACAAACTATAATGAACACCAGTGTAAACCCTGCAAGCAGTATGGTCAAAGCTATTTCATTTGGTGTTTTCTGCCTTGATGCACCTTCTACCAGTGCTATCATCTTGTCCAGGAAACTTTCTCCGGGTGAGGTGGTCACCTTCACCTTTATCTTATCAGAGAGCACTTTGGTGCCACCGGTTACTGAAGATTTATCGCCTCCAGACTCACGCACCACTGGCGCCGACTCTCCGGTTATTGCCGATTCATCAATAGTTGCAATGCCTTCAATAATCTCTCCGTCGGTAGGTACTATATCGCCTGTTTCGCAAATGAAAACATCTCCTTTCACCAGTTCTGATGACGATACTACATGCACCTCATTCAGGTACATATTGCCTACCAGTTCTACTTTTTTAGCAGGAGTATCTTCCCTTGTTTTCCTCAGCGAGGCTGCCTGTGCCTTACCACGCGCTTCAGCCAGCGCTTCCGCGAAATTGGCAAAAAGCAGTGTAGCCAGCAGTATCAGGAAGATGAGAAAATTGTAGGTGAATGAACCCTGGCTCTTCTCACCAGCCAGAATCCAGGCGCAGACAAACATCATTACGAATGTGCCTATCTCTACAGTAAACATTACCGGGCTGCGAAACTGGTATTTCGGATTTAATTTTACAAAAGACTGCTTTATAGCATCAGCTACCAGCTCCCCCTTAAACAGTCCTTCTTTACGGTTCCTTTTCATTTCAAAATAGTTTTACCCCCGCCCCCTGAAGGGGAGTACGCTTACTGCTAACTTTAGGGGTCTGGTTCATTTTTAAAGTTCTTGTCTTAAATAGTATTATAAGTTCATTTATTATTCAAAAGCTCAATTTTCTGTTCTCAAAGCACTCCCCTTTAGGGGCCGGGGGTGAGTCAGGGGGTTTTCATCCATTCAGCAATAGGCCCCAGCGCCAGTGCAGGGAAGAATGCCAATGCAGCTATAATCACTTTTACCGCAAACACCAGTAAACCAAATGTGCCGGTATCTGTTTTCAGTGTACCCCCGCTGGCAGGTATGAATTTCTTGCCTGCCATCAACCCGGCTATTGCCACCGGACCTATAATAGGCAGGAAGCGGGAAAACAAAAGCACAATTCCGGTGCTGATATTCCAGAACGGATTGTTATCCGCAAGGCCTTCAAACCCGCTGCCGTTATTGGCAGATGATGAGGTATACTGATAAAGCATCTCGCTGAATCCGTGGTAAGACGGATTGTTGAGCCATCCGCCGGCATTATGCTTGCCGGCTGCATCAGCAAACCACCAGCCCATATTAGTATCATGCGCTGTAAAGTAGCAGGCCAATGCTGTAAAACTCAGGATCAGAAACGGATGAAACAATGCTATTATCATAGCTATTTTCATTTCCCTTGCCTCGATCTTTTTGCCTTCGAACTCCGGAGTACGGCCTACCATCAGGCCACCTATGAACACAGCAAGTATCACATAAATGAAAAAGTTGAGAAACCCTACACCCACGCCGCCATAAAATGAATTGATCATCATTCCCAGCAGCATATTCATACCCGATACCGGCATAAAACTATCGTGCATTGCATTTACCGAACCTGTGGAAATTACTGTGGTGGCTATGCTCCAGAATGCAGAGGCAACAGCCCCGAAGCGCACCTCCTTCCCTTCCATATTCCCGCCGGGCTGCGATATGCCCATGTGGGCTATATATGGGTTGCCATGCACTTCTGTTATGATGGCAGGTACCACAAGTATCAGGAATCCCAGTGTCATAACACCCCAGAATACCCACGCCAGTCTTTTCTTGTTGCAATAAAAACCGAAGGCAAAGACCATGGCAAACGGTATCAGAATCTGTGCCACCATCTGCACAATGTTCGACAGGTAGGTTGGGTTTTCAAATGGATGGGCTGAGTTGGCCCCGAAAAAGCCCCCGCCGTTTGTGCCCAGGTGCTTAATGGCCACAAATGCGGCTACCGGTCCGCGGCTCACATGCATGGTATCGCCCTGTACTGAGGTCACGGTATCAATGCCTTTAAAGGTCATCGGAGTTCCTTCAAACAAATGGATAGCAGCTATAAGAATACATATAGGTAAGAGGATACGTGTGCAGCTTCTTAAAAAATAATTATAGAAGTTACCCAGCTTATCGGTTGTTCTGTCCTTAAGCGCATTAAATACCACTGCTGCTGCCGCCATGCCGGTTCCGGCTGATGCAAATTGCAGAAACATCAGTCCGAATACCTGTGAAAAATAGGAAACTCCTGTTTCTCCGCTGTATTGTTGCAGGTTGCAATTCACAAGAAACGAAATGGCGGTATTTATTGCCAGGTCAGGCGTCATATTGGGATTATGATCCGGGTTCATCGGTAACCAGCTCTGGTTGAGCAGGCAGAATACTGCCCATAGAAACCATATAAGGTTGATGGTAAGCAGGGCCACCAGGCTTTGCTTCCAGCCCATTTCTATACCCGGATCTATACGCGATGCTTTAAAAAATAACCGTTCAATGGGATTGAATATACCATCGGTCCAAACCCGCTGCCCGCCATACACTTTTGCAATATACCTTCCCAGGGGTACTGCAAGTAACAATGTTGCCACAAACATCACGACAACACCTAAGATCTGAGAATTCATGTAAATTTTATTTTATAATGACTAAAATTTTTCCGGTTTAACTAATACATAGACCATATAGACAAATGTCAGTAAGGCTACAATGAATAATGCTGCCATGTTTGTTGATTTATTGTTTATTGATTGCTTGTGAATACAAATAGTTAATCTTAAAAGTATTGTGCACCTGATCATATTCCTGCACATCCCCTTCATTAAGATACTGATTCAGCGCCAGCAGGAATTTATCGTTATTCCTGAATGCTTTTTTCAGATTGTCCATTGTCAGTTGAACAATTTCCCCATCGGATGATGTACTGAAATAATAGGCGTTTACTACTATAAAGCCTTTACTTTGAGTGATATTCTTCTGCTGGGTATACACATAGATATTCCCTGCTTCTGCTATCTGGTATTCTGTATTATTATAAAACCGGAACACCTCGTTTTTGCAGTTTCTGTATCCATACAACTCACTTTTCAGGTATGTATATTTCTTGCCGTTTTCTTCCACTTTTACAGTGGGCATATTCCAGAAAAAGTCGTGTACATGTATTGTTTTCCTGCCACTGCATGTATTCTTATTAGTCAGTATATCGTTCCTGAAATCTGCCGCCGTCTTATAAATGCCACTCTGGCTTTTAGCATAGGTACTGAGCGAGATTATCAGCAGCACAGTACTTATTATTTTTGTCTTGTTTTTCATAATTTTCATTTTATTTTTTTCCTGCCCTGGTACCCGATTGATAACACCTGAATACGGCAGGGAAATTTCGTTTAATACATATATCACTTGCTGCAGGGGTTTCAAATCTTTTCAAACCAGTCGATCGACTTATATAGCAGCCAGAAGCCCACCAGTGTTCCGACTATTAATGCTGTAGTTACTAACATAAATTTTATTTTATCAGGTTAATTAATATTTTCGTTTTTAAATAAACCATGTATACCAGCGATAGGGTTATCAACCAAATGAAAACTATACCGGCTGTTTTTTCATTTCCTTTCATTTTCCTCTGGCGCTCATAAATTTTATATTATAATTATCAGTCAAATAAAGCTGATAAATTAAATCTTCAATATGATCATGGTCAAATCGCTTATTGTTTATGGTCATTAATTTATATGATATTTATCAATATTAATTAAATACTCTTTCAATCGCTTATTTGACTGCAGATGTTTTTATCCGGAATGAGGCAAAATATATGCCTGAACCACAACCATATAGCGCTGAATACCGGGAAGTGCCGCCTGTATTGATTGATGCCTTTTCTCTCCATATATCCCGCTCTTGCTACAAACAAAAAACCTTCTCAAAATGAGAAGGTTTTTTATCAGAATGAGAGCCGATGATGTGCTTTAGTCCTTTCTTTCAGGGTCATATAACAAGGCTGTACATAAGCAGTTTTTCCTTCCTTTGCTCATAAGCACCGGGCAATTGACGCAGGATTTGCAACCCTCCCAGAAAGCATCATCCGAAGTAATCTCAGAATAAGTTACGGGCTCAAATCCCAGCTCATGGTTCATTTTCATAACTGCGAGGCCGGTGGTAAGACTGAATATTTTTGCTGCCGGGTATTTCTGGCGGCTCAGTTCAAATATTTTATGCTTGATCTTCTTGCCAATTCCTGATTTCCTGAATTCGGGAGCAACTATCAGGCCGGAATTAGAAACAAATTTCCCGTCTTCCCAGCTTGAGATATAAGAAAATCCGACCCATTTGCCATCTGGTGCAAAAGCTATAACAGCTTCGCCCTGAATCATTTTCAACTGAATAGATTGAGGTGTGCGCTTAGAGATACCAGTGCCGCGGGCTATGGCTGAGGCCAGCATCTCATCGCAGATTTCTTTTGCCCAAAACAGGTGACTGATATTGGCTACCTCCACTGTAAATTCAGGCTGTGTTTCCGGAAGATAGTTACTTTTTAAAGGGATAATATTGCCAGGTATTGTTCCTGGGAGTAAATACCTGTTATTAATCGGATACAAACTGTATTGTCGGGCTTCCATTTTATTTGTTGCTGTTTTAATTTAGTTCTGGCTACATACTCATCCTCATTCTGAGGTTGCCATTACTTACCTTATACATTCCCATTACCATGCCAGATCTGTGCCCGGCATGTTAATCAATTACCAAAGTTTAGGTAATGGCTTTTCAGGTGGTTGAATTCCTGAAGAAAAGCTGGAATCAACAACCTCTGTGGCATACCTGCTCTATATAAAGTGTATACAGCGTCATGGGTATAATAGCCATCAGTTGCTGTTTCTCATCGGGATAAATGAGGAACAGCCTGGTAAAGGAGAACACAAAAACATTTTCTATGGCATTTCTTACCGCCCGGTTTCCCTTAGTGTATAATTTGTCAACAAGTCTCAAACAGCGTTTTACAACTCCGAAATTATGTGCCTTTATATTTTTGCACATAAACTCAATCAGCGCATTCATAGTTTCAGAGGCATTGCTTTTCTTGCCTGCAGCTAATAAAGTGGTGATTTCGGGTAAGGCTTGTTCAAGATATATCGGTATTTCGATCTGGTTGATCATAGTTTATCTGTTTGATCAATATACCCGCTAAAATCATACCAAAGCAGATCAAATAACCCGATAATATTGTTAAAGCTTTGCTGGCAAAGGATATCAGATGAATTTCTATCTGACAAAATAATGCCAGACTGCATCAAATTGAGAAGGTTTGTATCAAAATGAGATGATTACTTAATTCCATACTCTTCAATCTTCCGGTATAGTGTGGCCAGGCCTATATCCATAAGGCGTGCGGCTTCGGCTTTGTTGCCGTGGGTATGCTGCAGCATTTTCCGGATATGAAATTCTTCTATTGTAGCAAGGTGGTATAATGAGCCATTATTACAGCTTTTGCCCTGCCTGATCTCATATGGCAGGCTTCCGGGCTGCAGCGTATCGCTTTCTTCAAGGATAACGGCGCGTTCCATTACATTTTTCAGTTCCCTCACATTGCCTTTCCATTCATTCTGTTTCAGCAATTCCAGGGCTTCTTTCGAAATTGCATAAATGTTTTTATTTGTTTTGCCGGCATACAGATTCAAGAAATGCTGAGCCAGTAAGGGTATATCTTTCACCCTTTCTCTAAGTGAGGGCAGATCAATACTGAAAACGGCTATGCGGTAATACAGATCGCTTCTGAAATGCCCTTCGGCTATTTCCTTCTGCAGGTCTCTGTTGGAGGCAGCAATGATCCTGAGTGTTGCTTTATGCTCCCTGGTATCGCCTACGCGCAGGTAGGTGCCGTTTTCCAGCAGCCGCAATAATTTAGGCTGCAATTCCATCGGCATTTCGCCTATCTCATCAAGGAACAGGGTACCGCCGTTAGCCTCTTCCACAAGGCCTTTCTTATCTTTATTTGCTCCGGTAAAGGCCCCGGCTTTATGCCCGAATAATTCACTTTCCAGCAGATCTTTGCTGAAAGCGCTGCAGTTGAGCGCGACGAAAGCCTGATTCAGATGAGGGCTGCTGTAGTGTATAGCCTGTGCAAACACCTCCTTGCCTGTTCCTGTTTCGCCTGTCAGCAGCACAGCAGCTTCGGTGGGGGCTACCTTTCGGGCAAGCTGTATGGCGCTCTGTATCTCCGGGCTGTTGCCTATAATTTTTTCAAAACCAAACTGGCTGCCCAATTGTTGCTCCAGTTTCACCACCCTTTTCTGCAGGGCCACTTTTTCAGAAACGCGGCTCAGCAAGGGTATGATTTTATCATTGTCATTTCCCTTTACCAGGTAGTCGAACGCGCCGTTTTTTATGGCCTGTATGCCATCGGGCAGGTTGCCGTAGGCGGTTAACAATATCACTTCAACCGAAGGGTATTTCTCCTTTACTTCTCTGGTGAAATCAACGCCATTTCCATCTGTCAGTTTCACATCGCACAGCACAATATCAACAGGCTGGTTTTCCAAAGCATGACGGGCGTTGGCTATTGTAGCCACATCAGCTACTTTATACCCTTCCAGCGAAATGATACGCTTAAGCAGGGACCTTAGTTTTTCTTCATCGTCTATCAGCAGAATGTTTATCACCATTTGTTCTTTAAAACCGGTGCAAAGCTATTGCTTTCCTATTATCTTTATCAAAGTACCTGATGCGGGATGAAAGTGTTAGCTGTAACATCCAGAGGCCTTATGTCTGCCATGATTTGGACAAATGTACCTATTCCGGAATCAATATGAATTTAGCAAAAGAATATTTAGTGAGAAAATGGAAATGATGTAATTCAGTTACAATTCGTATTCAAACTACCGGGAATAAAAAATCCCCATCATGCTGTCCGACAGCCCTCGGGGGAGATTTATGCCGCACCTGGCGACAAATAGCATAGTGCAATTATCGTGCCAGATTTTCTATGTCGGTGGAATCTGATTCCGCAGTGGAGTTGGTTTCAACTCCGGCTGTGGGTATGGTTTCAGCTTCATCGCTCCATTCTACAATAAAATTATTGCGGCCTGTGCCTATAAGGATTGCCAGGTATTTCTGCTGAATCAGTTCGAGCATTGCCAGAAAGGTGAATATGGCATGGATACGGTTCTGGCAACTGGCGAACAGTATTTCGAACGGTACGCGCTTGGTTTCGCGCAAACTGTCGATAAGCCAGGTGCGCTGGCCTTCGAGGCTGTAATTGTATTTTACCACCACATGCTGTGGTTTGTTCATACGCTCATTGAACCGTTTGATTACTTTTTCGTATGCCTGCAACAGCTTGTACATGGTTACGGTCTGTATTTCAGTTCCCTCGGAGTAGGTTTCGCTGAGGGTTCCCATTTCGGTATGGATGTTGCCCCTCTTCTGCTGCATGAGGCGGTCGGCTTCCATCACCATCATGGTTTCGGAGGCCTCTTTAAATCGTTTGTATTCCAGTATTTTATCTACCAGTTCCTGGCGGGGATCTATTTCTTTGCCCTGTGCGTCTAATTCCCTGCGCGGCAGCAACATACGGGCTTTGATGCGCATAAGGGTAGATACAAATAATATAAACTCGCTGGCCAGCTCAATATTCAATGTCTCGAGAGAATGAATATAACTGAGAAACTCATTGGTGATTTTTGCGATAGGGATATTGTAAATATCCAGTTCATCCCGCTCTATGAAGAACAGGAGGAGATCGAAGGGACCTTCGAACTGGGGGAGTTTTATCTGGTAGGATACGGCCATTTTTTTAAGTCTAAAGTCTAAAGTATTTAGTCTAAAGTTTAAATCCGGGATATTGGTACAAAAGTAATTTTTAAGTCTAAAGTCTAAAGTATTTAGTCTAAAGTTTAAATCCGGGATATTGGTACAAAAGTAATTTTTGAGTCTAAAGTCTAAAGTATTTATTCTAAAGTATTTAGTCCAAAGTATTTAGTCTAAAGTGTTTAGTCTAAAGTTTAAATCAGAATAGTTAGTACAAAAGTAATTGTATTAATACCAGATAGTTTCAAAAATATTTCGCCCTGATTGAGCTTTTTCTATTTCTAACCAGAGACATTACCAATTACTGATGTGGCAGGCCCGATAAAGGCACCCGCCTTAATTAATAACTATAGTTTAAAAACCCTCAGAGCAAAAATAGGGTATTAAACAGAATCTGTAACTTAATGGTTCAAAAAATAAAGCCCGCGGTTTTATCCGCAGGCTTTATTAAGATTTGTTTTTCCTAAGTATATAATTCAGATAGTACTTAGAATTTATATTCCAGTCCCACGGTGAAAACCTGGCTTATCTGGAGCCAGCCAATGTTATTGCCGGGAACTTCCTGGTTGGCATTGGGGCCGGTGGTGGGTGTAGGTACTTTTACGTAAGGAATATTGTTGTCGTATGCCAGGGTGAGCCCAAAAGTCAGGTTGAGGTATTTAGATATTTTCCAGGCCAGGAAATTATCAAACAGAACACTGATATTACCGGGGCTGTCTTTTTTAATTACCTTGCCAGAATCGTTTTTAGTATCCTTAGCCAGGTAATCGGAATATAAATCCAGGCGCGCTTTGTAAACCACCTTTTTATGAAAAGTAGCCTGGTACCTGCCTGAGAAATAAGCGCCAAACTGGTAGTATGCGGTTTTATTGTAAGGCACGCCAAAGGCTCCCTGGGGTGTCTGATCCGTATAAAATTTGCTGGCAACAGTGAGCCTTCCGGCCAAGGGAGAAAGAAAGAGTGAAATATCGCTACCTCTGCGGTACTCCATACCTAATGCCGTGGTAAAATAGGCAGGTGAAAAGAATTTGGATACAGATGCAGAATCCCAGTTGGGACGGGTGTAATCATATCCTTGTGTAAACTGAGATTTAAAATTGAACAGGCCGGTGAAATAGATGCTTTTAGAAGAATCGTACTTAATGCCATACTTTGAGGTGAAATCTATACGGTCGTCGGTTTTATGAGGCAGGAAACCAGTAGAATAGGCATAGTTAAGGCCATAATTCAGATCAAGGTTATTGCTCCATATATCGCGGTGGTGCAAGCGGTTGAGGTATCCGTGAAAAACACCATTAACAGTGAGCGATGCAACTTCGCCGCCTGCGGCCCAGTTGTGGAGGAAGCCTTCATTTACACCGGCGTTCAGTACGCCGCCATGTACCCAGGCAATGGTATCTTTATTGGTGGTTTCCAATGATTTTTTAATGTCATCCACTTTTTTGATCTGGCCATTGGCGCTGGTAGCCGCTAATGCAAGCGCAGTAACTGATAAAAAGAACTTAGTCATAAATAAATAGTTGATAAAATGCTGGTATTTAAGTCGGGAAAAATAATTGGGGTGCAAAAGTATAAAAATGAGCAGAATAATTTCACTAAAATTCTTTTACTATTTAAATAAAATATCAATTAATGTATTGATGTTGTGCCAGGTTTAAATTCTGATTTTGGTAATTTCAAAATAAGCCTGAGTAATTTATCCGGTTGCATTGTTTATGGCATAGTTTTTATCATAATCACCAGGAATCCGGTTTGCCTGTTTGATATGCTGATAAGAAAAATCACCAATCTTAATTTATTACATTAAATTTTATGCAAAAAATGGTTTTAAATTTCGTGATCATTGTTTTTGCCCTGGCAATATGCTCCTGCAGCAAGAAAGGCGATACCGGACCAGCGGGGGCAACCGGGCCTGCAGGCCCGGCATACAAGGGCGCCATAAGCGGGCATGTGATATTGAACGATCAGTTTGGCACCAGGGTATACTCAGGCCTGGGCAGTGTGAATATACAGTTGAATGGTGCCGCAGCTGTAAATGGGGGATAACAGCGGGTATTACCTGTTTGGCGGACTCACAACCGGAGATTATGAAATTGCCACATCGGCAAGCGGATATGCTTCATCGTTCACCAATAAATTCCAGTTTCTTGGCGATACCTTAAACAAGGATCTGAAGCTATCGGCTATCATGGATTTTTCGCCGTTATCCATCATTAACTATACCGCCCTCAGTTCGCCCGGAGACTCAATGGTGCTCCCATTTACTGCGTATAGCCGGGCACGGAACTGTATACTGTTTGTGAATAATACCTCGTCCGCAGGGAGCCAGCCGGCCAATTATTTACTGGTATATATAAAGGCTGTTCCGGCCAACCAGACCAAAATAAGTTTTGTGTTACCGGCAGGTGATTTATATGATGCGGGGTTGGTGAGCAGATCCACATTTTACTATGCTGCCTGTGGCTATGTAACCGGAGATGTTTCGGTATATGAGGATCTGACCAGTGGCAGGAATGTATATAATGCAGTGAGCGCCAACCCCGATACTGCGACAGGCGTGACTCCTTAGAGCCATCAGCAGCAAAATAACAGCAATGTGAAAGCATAGAAACTCACACTGGCCTGATATGCCTGTTATTTAGGCCTGTATTTAGCCTCCTCAAGAAAGCGGGGCGGGTCAGTTTGCAGATTGATGAGTTCTTCGAGTGAAGTTTTGGGATGTTGGGAGATCCAGGCACAAACAATGCGGTAACCAAGCCAGGTGCCAATATTACCCGGTGTATATTTTACCGGGTCGGATGGCGCTTCCATATCCTTGGCAAAAGGACCATCGTAAACATAGGGAAGTATGTTGTGGCCTTCCTTATTATAAAGGAGTTTCTGATGAATAAAGAAGTTGTAAACCATTCCTTCATTTTCATCGCACCATTTCAGTTGCTCCTGCCGGAAGCCGAAGATTACCGAATCGGGCAGATGGGGGAGCACCTTGTGGAGGAAGTATTGTTCTTTGCCTCTCTGGATTATCAGATCGAGCAGGGTTTTATCCTCCTGGCTGAAGGGATGCATGGTCTGGTAAACTGTATTGAACAGAGAAACAGGGATGTATTGCCTGCGGAAGTGGGAGAGCATATAAGCGGAGACACCTATAGACCGGTAGAAAGGATATTGTTCGCCAAGAAACATATCAAGGCCAATACATAAGGTCGAGTTGTCGACGGGAAATGATGACCAGTTGCCACTCAGGCCCATGTTCAGGTAGTATATGCGCGGAATTTTGTACCCGGGTATGTAATATTTCAGAAAACGGAATCCATCAGCAAGTTCATTGTCAATATCCTTACTATCCGGGAAGTGCTTTAAAATGGTGTCTTCAAGCTCAACAAAATCTTTGAAGGTCAGGTCTGTTCTGAGGCTGTCGATTCCGCCCCTTGATGTATCGGAGAAGTTTCCATGGATGCCATATTGCCTCACAGTATCGAGGTAGTAGTTTAAGAAATCGGGATATTTAACTTTTAGCAATTGCAGGCCCTTGGCAACATGGTTGGTGTCGATAGCATAAAGGTCTTTATCGAAGCGGTATGTTTGCAAATTTATATTAATATTTGATACATCAGGGATTTGATTACCCGAATTCCGGCAACCGGAAATGCAAAACGAAGTTGCCAGGAGAATGCCTGAAAAAATGATGCTCACAGCCGAAAAATAACGCGACGAGCCCCAGCTGATTTTTTTCATAAAATAGTAATATTGAGTGCAAATTTAATCATTGGGAGGATAGGTTCATTGATATGTAAAATTTAATGTTTGGTGGTTATAGTATTATTTCAGTGGCGTGTAAATATTTTAATTTAATATTTTAATAGTTCGGACAATGCGGTAATTATCCGGAGGCAGTTGCTATAAAAAGGTAATCAAAGGAGACATATATTTTGTAAATGAACTAATTAAATAGCGTGTGGGTAAATTTTTTTGCGAAAATCTATTTTTTAAAAATAATTTAAACTATCTTAGTCCCAAAATTGTATAGAGGCAGGTTAAAAATGATGCAGAAGGTGTATCATTTTGTGCCTGTTTATTACTACAATTATTAACTGTAGATGTATAAAAAGAGGTAATTAATTTTTTTATCTAAAGCAAAAGACTATGACATCAAGGAATCTTTACACTGAACAACACAATGCGGGAAACAATGTAAAAAGCAGGATTATGCGAACCCTGCTTTTGGCTGGTATGCTGTTGTTTGGCGTTCAGGCTATAGCCCAACCCACTTTTTCCGGAGGAGGTGCACAGACATCAACTATCTGTGGCAACAATACCGGTAATGTCACCAACAATGATATCACAAGTCTTTTGACTGCTTCTGATGTAGCCGGAGCGACAATGACCTGGAGTGTAACAGCGGGTCCTACCCATGGTTCTGTAACATTTACACCTGGTCCGACTTACTCTGCACCATCTGGCACAAATGTTACACCTATTGGTATAACCTATACCCCTTCAAGTGGTTATGCCGGTACTGACGTAGTTCAATTTACAGTAGCAGATGTACATGGATCAGCCACCACCAATATTACTTTTACTGTTCTGGCTGCCCCGCAAGGTGTATTTGTACCCGGAACTGTCTGCGCCAATGGTGCACAAATAACTGTAACTGATGCATCTTCACCGGGAACTTATAGTACCGTTGGATCGGATTTTACATTTACCGGCGGAACATCTGGTATTACGACAGTAACCGGAGCCAACAATGGTTTCCAGAATATTACCTATACCATGAGTTCTGACGGATGTACGGCAACAGCTCAGGTAACCGTACTTGCAGCTCCTTCTACCATCACCGGAAGCAGCACTGTTTGTACCGGAGCAGCAGCTCCATATCCTACAGGCCTGTCTGTTTCAGGCGGAGCAGGTACATGGGCAACCAGTAATGCTTCCGTAGCTACTGTAAATTCTTCAGGTGTAGTAACCGGAGTAAGTAACGGACCCGTTGTCATTTCATATACACTGACGAGTGACGCATGTTATAGTTTATTTCCAATGACTGTATATAATACACCATTACCTATAACAGCTACAACATTTGCAGTATGTACCGGCAGCTCAATTCCTGTTGCAAGTGGTACCACAGGAGGTATATTCAGTTCAAGCAATTCATTCCAGGCATCAATTACCGCTACCGGTGGACCCGGTTCTGGTACTGCAAATACAAACGGTGTTTCATCGGGCACTCCTTTTATTACATATACTGTACCGAGCGGATGCGCGGTTACCCAGCAGGTTACTGTAAATAATACTCCGAGTGCTATTTCCGGAGCCTCCAGTGTTTGTGTGGGTTACAGTACAGTACTTACTGACCTTACAGCAGGCGGTGCCTGGTCGAGCAGTAATGCGCTTCTTGGTTCAGTGATAGCTTCAGGAGCAGGAGCGGGAACCGTAACCGGTGTATCGGCAGGCGCACCAAATATCAGTTATACTATTACCTATGGCTCTGCATCTTGTTATGTTGTTCAGCCATTCAATGTTTATAATAATCCGGCTGCTATCGGCGGTTCTCCGTTTACTGTATGTACAGGTATGACCAATACTGTAACCGATGCAACAGTTGGTGGTAACTGGACCAGCAGCAATACCGGCCTTGCCAACTTTGCTTCAGGCCCTACAGTTGGAACATTAACCGGCGTATCGATAGGGGTTCCGACAATTTCTTATACAATACCGGCAACAGGTTGTTATGCCATACAATCTTACACAGTTAACCAGACGCCGGTTGCAACTACTGGCGCGAGCACTTTGTGTATAGGCGCTACAACCACATTGACTAATACAACAGGTGGTGGTAGCTGGAGCACCAGCGATCCATCGAAAGCAACTGTAGTTTCCGGAACCGGTGTTGTAACCGGTATTGGGGCAGGGGCAGTTACTATATCATATGTATTGCCATCGGGCTGCTATGCTTTATGGCCAATGACCATTAATTCTAATCCGGGCGCTATAACCGGGCCAACTACCGTATGTGTGGGGTCCTCGATTACCGCCCTTGACGGATCAGGACCAGGCACCTGGACCAGCAGTAATACCAGCCAGGCATCTGTAGTATCAGGGTCAGGAGTTATTACCGGTTTATCGGCAGGTACTCCTACTATTACGTTTACCAATACGGCAACTGCCTGTTATGCAACAGAGGGAATTGTAGTGAATACTACGCCAAGCGCAATTTCGGGAACAACCGGAATCTGCGTAGGTGGTACTACCTCACTTTCCTCTTCGCCGGCAGGTGGCACCTGGACCAGCAGCAACGGCGTTGTGGCCTCAGTATCGGGCGCTGGTCTGGTAACCGGTTTATCTGCTGGTACTACAAATATTACTTATGCATTAGCCACAGGATGTTATGCAACAACAACCATTACGGTTAATCCGCTGCCTTCAGCTATTTCCGGAGCATCGCAGGTGTGCGTTGGTTCAACCACTGTTTATACAGATGGCGGCGGCGGCGTATGGACCAGCAGTAATCCGGCTTGGGGTACCGTTGGCGCAGGTACGGGTATTGTTGGTGGTGTTGCCCCGGGCAGCCCTACAATTACTTATACACTGCCTTCAGGTTGTTCTGTAACCCAGGTAATCAATGTAAATGCAAATCCGTTAGGAATTACAGGAACAACAAATGCATGTATCGGCCTTACCAGCGCTCTGAGCGATGGAACAGCAGGACCTGCAACATGGAGTTCCAGCAATTCAGCGATAGCTTCAGTGGGCGGAACAGGCATAGTTACCGGTGTGAGCGCAGGCACTGCCAATATTTCCTATACCGTAACGGCGACCGGTTGTTCGGCTATTGCCTCTTTTGTTGTTAATTCTAATCCGGGTGCAATAACAGGAACAATGGCGGTTTGTACAGGATCTGCCACAGCACTGAGCAATGCCACAGGCGGTGGTACCTGGAGCAGCAGCGACATAACAAAAGCAACAGTAAATGCAGCAACCGGTGTTGTAACCGGCGTCGCTGCAGGATCTGCAACAATATCTTATATACTGGGTACAGGCTGCTATGCTGTAGCAACAGTTGTAGTAAATCAGACACCCGTTGCAATTACCGGAACACAGAATGTGTGTGCCTCCGGATCACTTTCAGGTACAACTACTTTACTTTCGGATGCGACCCCTGGACCGGCTACGTGGACAACCAGCAATTCTGCGTTGGCAACAGTTAATGCGGCTTCCGGCCTTGTAACAGGTGTAGCAGCAGGCGTTCCTAATATTACTTACACTATTACTGCAACAGGTTGTTTTGCTTTTGCGTCTGTTACAGTTAATCCTACCCCTGCTACACCCGCAGGAACTTTAAGTGTCTGTGTTGGGTCTACAACTGTACTTACAGATGCAACTGCAGGTGGAACCTGGAGCAGCAGTAATACCGGATTTGGTACTGTTGGCGCTACTACTGGTATAGTTGGGGGCGTTAGTGCAGGAACTCCTAACATCATTTATACTATGGCTTCTGGTTGTGCCACTCAGGCTGCAGTTGTGGTAAATCCATTGCCCGCAGCTATTGCCGGTACATTTAATGTATGTACAGGGTATACAACAATCCTTACTGATGCAACCGGCGGTGGTACATGGTCGAGCAGTGCCCCAACAATGGGGTCTGTTATTGCATCAGGAGCTGGAGCAGGCACCGTTACCGGTGTTGCAACCGGCGTGCCTGTAATTACTTACCAGATTACCGCAACAGGTTGTTATGCTACCCAGCCGGTAACAGTAAACCAGACACCTCCGGCGCCAACACCTTCAGGATCTTCAATTTGTATCGGTGCAACCGAAACATTATCGGATGCTACAACAGGTGGTTTATGGAGCACCAGCAATCCTTCATTTGCAACTGTAGGAGCCGGAACCGGAACAGTAACCGGTGCAGGTAGCGGTACCGTAACTATTACTTATACCGTACCTACCGGATGTTATAATAATGTGAATGTAGTTGTTAACCCGAATCCCGCGGCTATTACCGGTGTTACCAATGTATGTGTCGGATTAACAACAACCCTTTCGGATGCAACTACTCCGGCAGGAAACTGGACCAGCAGTAATGGCGCTGAAGCGACAACTACTGTGGGTGCTGGAACATCGAATGTTATCACCGGTGTTGCTGCAGGTTCTCCTATAATTACCTATACATTAGGTACAGGATGTTATACAACCGCAACAATTACCGTTAATCCGAATCCGGCGGCTATTACCGGCGCAGGAAGCGTTTGTACCGGATATACAACAACATTTGCATCAACGACTTCAGGCGGTACCTGGTCATCGAGCGCAAGTGCGCAGGGAACAGTAGGAGCCACCAACGGTATAGTAGGCGGTATTTCTCCGGGAACACCTACTATTACTTATACATTAAGCACAGGATGTCTTGCCACAAAGAGTATTGTGGTTAACCAGACCCCGGCGGCAATTGCAGGGCCTTCAAGTGTGTGTATCGGATTTGGCATAACGCTGACCGATGCAACTACCCCGGCAGGAACATGGAGCAGCAGCAATGCAGTTGAAGCATCAGTTTCGGGTGGTACAAGTACTTCAAATACCATTACCGGTAATGCAACCGGCATTCCGCTTATCACCTATACAATGGGTACGGGTTGTTATGTAACAACACCAATTACCGTTAATCCGAATCCGGCAGCAATTACCGGCGCTACTTCGGTTTGTACCGGTCAGACGATCGGTTTGTCGGATGTAACTGCAGGTGGTACCTGGAGCAGCACTGATGCTACCAAGGCCAGTGTAGTTTCCAGCACAGGTGTTGTAACCGGCGTATCGGCAACTTTACCTTCCCCAACAATTTCTTATACTTTAGCTACTGGCTGTTATGCCACACAGGTTATTGTGGTAAATCAGACTCCGGCAGCAATAACCGGAACAGCAACAGTATGTACAGGCTTTACAACAACTCTGGCCGATGCAACAGGAACAGGAACCTGGAGCAGCAGCAACCCTTCAGAAGCATCAGTAGTAGCCGGCCCGTCTGCATCAACTGTTGTGAGCGGTGTTGCGGCAGGAACTCCGGTAATTACTTATACTTTAGGCAGTTGTTATGTAACACAGCCGGTTGTTGTTAATCAGAACCCTCCGGCATCAACCGGCACTGCCAGTGTATGCGTGGGTGCAACAACTGTATTGAGTAATACATTATCAGGCGGAACATGGTCTTCAACCAATCCGGGCCAGGCATCAGTTGTTGGTACTACCGGTATTGTGAGCGGATTAGCTGTAGGCACTCCAAACATATCCTATACTATGCCTACCGGCTGTTATGTTATCACTCCGGTAGTTGTTAATCCTACACCACTGGCTATTACAGGCCCGACCGTAGTTTGTGCAGGTTCAAATATTACATTAAGTGACGCCACTTCAGGTGGTGTATGGAGCAGCGGAAATACATCAACAGCTACAATAGCCGGCGGAACCGGAATTGTTACCGGTGTTGCCGGAGGTGTTGTTACCATGTCCTACACACTTGGAGCCGGTTGTTATGCTACCTATGTTATAACCGTTAACCCGGTTCCGAATATCAGTTCATTCACATCAACCGTAGCTACTTCAGAGTGCGTAGGGTTGGGTGGGGTAGTAACTATAGCTTCCTCTTCGATAGGCACCGGCAGCTACACAGTTACCTATAACTTATCGGGTGCAAATGCCGTAACAGGCGCATCGGCTACCCTTACAATGGGAGCTACAACCGGTACATTCAGTATTCCTTCTGCCTCACTTACCGGCACAGGATTTACAACAGTTACCATAACCGGTATTTCCAATTCATTCAGTTGTACCAGTGTACCATTATCCGGCAATACATCCACATTTACAGTCTATCCTCTGCCAACAGTTTATACTGTAACAGGTGGCGGTGGTTATTGCGTGGGTGGTACAGGTACGCATGTATACCTTTCAAATTCTACAGGTGGAGTTAATTACCAGTTGTGGCTGGGCGCTACAGCAGTAGGCACACCGCTGGCAGGTACTTTCTCCGGCCTAGATTTCGGTGCCATTACAACAGTGGGTACATATACAGTAACTGCAACCAATGCAACAACAGGTTGCGGCAGTAACATGTCAGGTTCAGCAACTATATTTACCAATCCGTTGCCAACAAATACCTTTACTGTAACTGGCGGCGGCGCTTATTGTGCCGGTGGTTCTGGTGTTGCAGTTGGTTTATCCAGTTCTCAGGCAGGCGTAAGCTACCAGCTTTATGTAAGCGGTGTATCTACAGGCAGCGCGGTATCAGGTTCAGGTGCAGCTATTACTTTTGGCAACCAGACCACAGCAGGTGTATATACAGTAATAGGCACCAATACAACAACATTGTGCCAGAGCACAATGACCGGCAGCCAGACAGTGGTAATCAATCCGTTGCCGGCAGCTATTACCGGAACAATGTACTTATGTCCGGGTACCACAGTTACACTTGCCGATGCAACTTCTGGTGGTAGCTGGAGTTCATCTACACCAGGCACTGCAACTGTAGGCCCTACCACCGGTGTTGTAACCGGTGCCGCCACTCCAGGCACAGCAAACATAATTTATACACTACCTACTTCGTGCTCAGTGAGCGCAACAGTAACCGTTAATCCTAATCCGGCAGCCATTTCGGGCCTGACCAGTGTTTGCGCCGGTTCGGCAATTACTCTTGCAGATGCAACCGGAAGTGGTAACTGGACCAGCAGCAATCCATTAATTGCCACAGCCAATATTACTACCGGTGTTGTAACCGGTGTGGCCGCAGGTACACCTTCAATTACTTATACGCTTCCTGCTACAGGTTGTTATGCAACCTTTAATATTACCGTTAACCCGACGCCGGTTGCTATTACAGGGCCTAACTCAGTATGTGTCGGACTGACTGCAACAGCAATTGACCTTACCGCAGGTGGTGTGTGGACAAGCAGCTCTCCTTCAAATGCTTCTGTAGGTGGTGGAACAGGTATTGTTTCCGGAATTTTATCAGGAACTACTACCCTGACCTATACATTGCCTGCAGGTTGTAACGTAACAGAGCCATTCACTATCAATCCTACTCCTTCTGCAATAACAGGTACAGCAACAGTTTGTGTTGGTGCAACCACTACACTGGCAGATGGTTCTACTGGCGGTTCATGGACCAGCAGTAATGGCTCAATTGCAACAGCAGGATTATTTACAGGGATTATTACTGGTGTATCAGCAGGTACAGTAACCATTACTTATACATTGCCGGCAGGATGCTTTATTACCACAACCGTTACCGTGAATCCGGTAGCCACAGCTATCACCGGAACGAATAATGTGTGCGTAGGGCTTACTACTACACTGGCGAATACAGTACCTGGTGGTACCTGGAGCAGCAGCAATCCTGCATATGGTTCTGTTGTTGGTACAACAGGAGTTGTAACCGGAGTTGCGGCAGGTTCTTACAATATTACCTATACATTGCCGGCAGGATGCTTTGTTACCTTCGCTATGACAACCAATCCGCTGCCAGCAGCTATTACAGGTACAACAAGTGTGTGCGTAGGATTAACAACCACTCTGGCTGATGCTACTACAGGCGGCACATGGAGCAGCAGCAACGGCAGTTTGGCTACCGTAGTTTCCACTACCGGTGTAGTAACAGGAGTTGCAGCAGGTAATCCGAACATAACCTATACGGTTACTGCTACCGGATGTATAATTACCACACCGATTACTGTTAATCCGCTGCCGGTTGCCATTACCGGTATCACCACAGTTTGTGCCGGATTAACAACTACTCTGACTGACGCCTCATCAGGTGGTACCTGGAGCAGCAGCAATACAGCAGTTGGCAGTGTGGGTTCAGCTACCGGTGTTGTTACCGGAGTTGCCGCAGGTACTGCTACCATTACTTATACATTACCAACGACCTGCCTGGTTACTACGGGTACAACAGTATACCCTTCACCAGCGCCAATCAGTGGTTCAAATACAGTTTGCGTAGGCCTTACCACAACGCTTTCTGACGGAGTGAGTGGTGGTACATGGAGCAGCAGTAATTCTTCACTGGCTTCAGTTGTTGGCGCAACAGGGGTTGTTACCGGTGTTAATACAGGCACTCCAACAATTACTTATACCTTACCTGCGCCAGGTAGTTGCTTTACTACTATGGTGGAAACAGTAAATCCTCAGCCGGTTGCTATTACCGGTGTATTTACAGTTTGTACCGGTCTGACCACAACGCTGAGCGATGCAACAACAGGTGGTACATGGTCTAGTTCAAATACTTCGATAGCTACTGTAGTTTCTGCAACCGGTGTTGTTTCCGGTATAGGTGCAGGCGTTGCTACATTGACTTATACGCTGCCAGCCGGATGTTTTGTTACTCAGAATGTAACAGTGTATCCGACTCCGGCGGTTATTACAGGAAATCCAACTGTTTGTATGGGTCTGACAACGGCTCTTGCAGATGCAACAACCGGCGGTACCTGGACAAGCAGTAATCCGGGCTTTGGTTCGGTAGTTGCTACCGGTGTGAACGCAGGGTTGGTAACAGCAGTTAGTCCTGGTACTACAGTGATATCTTATACATTAGCGCCAATAGGCTGTAATGTAACTTATACGGTAACAGTGAATCCATTACCGGCAGCAATTGCAGGTACTGTAAACGTTTGTGCGGGTTCATCAACAACACTATCTGATGCTTCAGCCGGCGGTTCATGGAACAGCAGCAATACTACGGTGGCTACTATTGGTGGTATTTCCGGTATTGCAACAGGCGTTTCAGCAGGCAGTGTCAACTATACATATACTTTGCCTACGGGATGTCTTATATCGGCAGCAGGCCTGGTATATGCATTGCCTAATATTTATACACTTACAGGTGGTGGCGCGTTCTGCACAGGTTCAACTGGTGTTCCTGTTGGATTGAGCGGTTCGGATGCAGGTATCAGCTACCAGTTGATGAATGGCGGTAGCGCAGTGGGTACTCCGGTAATAGGTACCGGTTCACCAATATCATTCGGTATCCTGACAACGGCAGCTACTTATACAGTAATTGCTACCAATACAACTACCGGATGCACCCAGAATATGGCAGGATCAGCTACAATTGCTGTTTCTGTATTACCTACTGCCTATAATATGACAGGTGGCGGCGCTTATTGCGCAGGTAGCACCGGTTGGGCTGTAGGCCTGGATGGTTCACAAACAAGTACAAATTATCAGTTATACCTGAATGGTTCTATATACACAGGTACTGGTGGCCTGCAGGCAGGTAGCGGAGGTCTGGTTTCTTTCGGAGTAATGAGCGGTGCGGGTAACTATACCGTTGTTGCTACAAATACAACTACAGGATGCAGCAACAATATGGCAGGTGTTTCCGTAATAGTGGTTAATCCGCTGCCAACAGCTTATACTGTAACAGGTGGTGGTGTTAACTGCCCGGGAAGCACAGGCGTTCTGGTAGGATTAAGCAATTCTCAGACAGGTGTGAATTATACACTGGCCGGAGGCGCTGCAGCTACATTGCCGGGAACAACAGGATCAGCACTTAGTTACGGATTGATAACTACCAATGGTACCTATACTATTACCGGATTGAATGCAACAACAGGTTGCAGCAATGCAATGCTGGGATCGGCATCAGTAACAGCCGGTGTGGCTCCTACAATTTATCCTATGACACAGTCTGGTAACCCATATTGTGCAGGTGGTGCAGGTTCTACACTTGGATTGAGCGGATCACAGGCTCCGTCAGGTTCGACTACCTACAGTTACCAGTTGCAATACGCAGGTTCTTCTTTCGGAACTGCGGTAACCGGAACAGGCGCGGCCTTCAGCTTCAGCCCGGTATTGCCGGCAGGTACTTATTCTGTAAAAGCTACCAATACTACTACAGGTTGTACCAGTGTTACCACAAGCAGTGTTACCGTAGTTGTTAATCCATTGCCTCCGGTTAATCATATCACCAGCGGTAGCGGTGGTACAGTATGTGGCATTGGAGGAACAGGCGTATTTATCTCTATGGATACATCTTATTCAGGGTATACTTACAAACTATGGAACGGTAGTGCGTCCTCCGGATCAATGGCCGGAACATCAGTTCCTTTCCCTGCCATAGCGCCATCTTCAATTACTTTCCCTGCTGTGAATGTAGCGGGAACTTATACTGTAACAGCTACAAATAATACAACACTTTGTATAAGCAATATGATTGGTAGTGCCACAGTTAATGTTGCATTGTTACCAAATGTTTACACACTATCACCAACAGGCGGTGTTTCTACTTATTGTGCTGGTGGCACAGGGGTTACTTTAACCTTGAGTGGTTCTGATCTGGGTGTAAGTTATCAGCTGAAAAATTATACTACCTCAATAGCTGTAGGCGCTCCAATAACAGGAACAGGTGGTGCACTTGTTTTTGGTCCGGTACCAGCAGGCAACTATGATGTTGTTGCAACTAATATTGCTACCTCTTGCAATATCACTATGCCGGCAGCACCTTCATATGTAACAGTAACTACCAATCCATTGCCAACGGCATATACAGTTTCATCTGGTGGCAGTTATTGTGCAGGTGGTACTGGTGTAGATATTACTTTGAGCGCTTCTCAGCCGGGAACTACCTATTACTTATACAGGAGCGGAACTATACTGGTTGACAGTGTTCTCGGAACCGGTCTTGGTTTGGATTTCCTTTCTTACACTACAGCGGGCACTTATACTGCTACTGCAAGTAACATTACTACAGGCTGTACCAACAATATGAGTGGTGCTGCAACAGTAACTGTTACTTCTGCACCAACAGCTTTCAGTGTTACAGGTGGTGGCCCTTATTGTGCCGGTGGCACAGGCTTACCTGTTGGATTAAGTGGTTCGGTATCTGGTGTTAACTATCAGTTGTATAATGGTACTACAGCAATCGGGCCGGTGGTTCCGGGCGGTGGCTCTGCAATTACATTTGGCAACCAGACCCTGGGCGGTGTTTATACCGTTAAGGGAATCAGCGGTTCAACCGGCTGTACCGGCGCAATGACCGGCAGCCAGACAATAACAGTTAATGCTGCGCCTGCCGCTTATACCGTAACAGGTGGTGGCGGATATTGCGCGGGTGGTACAGGTGTACTTGTAGGTCTCAGCGGATCAGATACAGGTGTTACTTATCAGTTGTACAATGGTTCCACATTAGCAGGTACTCCTGTAAGCGGAACCGGAAGTGCAATCAGCTTTGGTCTGCACACATCAAATGGTATCCGTACAGCTATTGCAACAAGGACTTCTACAGGTTGTTCAGCAACGATGACTGGTAGTGTAGCGGTTACAATTAACCCCGTACCTGCAATTGATACTGTAACCGGTGGCGGCGCTTATTGCCCGGGTGGTACTGGCCGTCTTATCGGATTAAACACAGGTACAGCGGGTATCAATTATATATTAATGCTGGCTGGCGCTCCGGTAGGTTCTGTGACAGCAGTTACAACTGGCGCAGCAGTTTCGCTCGGTCTTCATACCGGAATCGGTACTTATACAGTTCAGGCAATGAATCCAACTACAACCTGTACCAGCAATATGATTGGCACGGCTGTAATATCTAATTATGCATTACCAACTGCCTATACTGTAACAGGCGGTGGCGGCTACTGCACCGGTGGAACAGGATCTGATATTCAGCTCAGCGGTTCAACTTCGGGTGTAAGCTACCAGTTGTATGATGGTACATCTACTTCCGGCCTGGCTGTAACCAGCACAGGTGGAGCAATTGATTTTGGCAACAAGACAGCATTGGGTAACTATACAGTTATTGCAACAAGCCCTGTTACCGGATGCTCTAATAACATGACCGGAAGTGTAACCGTATCACTGAATCCTTTGCCAACTGCTTATAATGTAACAGGTGGTGGCAGTTATTGCGCCGGTGGTGCAGGACTTCCGATCGGATTAAGCAATTCTGATCTTACTATCAGCTACCAGTTATTCTATGGTGGTGTAATGACAGGACCGGCGCTGGCAGGTACTGGCAGCGCACTTAATTTCGGTGTATTTACCGGATCCGGTACTTATACTATAGTAGCTACCAATTCAGTTACCGGTTGTATCAGCACAATGAGCGGAAGCGGTTCTATCTCAATCAATCCGCTGCCATTGGTATACAATGTTACGGGTGGCGGATCTTATTGCGCCGGTGGTGCAGGAGTTCCTGTTAATCTTTCTTCATCTGATGCGGGTATCAGTTACCAGCTGAAACTGGGGTCAGCGAATGTCGGCACTCCGTTTGGCGGCGTTACCGGCCCGTTGAGTTTCGGCAACCAGACTGCAGCTGGTATATATACAGTGGTTGCTACCAATCCGGTAACCACATGTACTTCCAACATGGCTGGCAGCGCAACTGTATCCATTAATCCATTGCCAGTATCAACTTATGTGGTTACCGGCGGTGGCAGTTACTGCGCAGGCGGCACAGGACTTAATGTGGGTATCACTGGTTCAGGTTCAGGTATCAGCTACCAGTTATACAATGGCACAACAGCAACCGGCCTGCCTCAGGCTGGCGGTTCAGGAGCAATCAACTTTGGTTTACAGACTGCTGGCGGAACTTATACAGTAGTGGGTACCAATACATCTACTCTCTGCACAAGTACAATGACCGGCAGCGTAAGCATCACGGTTAATCCGTTACCTGTAGTTGATACAGTAACCGGCGGTGGCAATTACTGCCCTGGTGGAGCTGGTCAGCATATTGGCCTGAGCAATTCTACAACGGGTGTTAACTATGAATTATACCGCGGCATTGTTCCGTTGTATTCATATGCAGGTACAGGTACAGGCCTTGATTTTGGTCTGCAGACAATTACCGGTACCTATTTTGTAACTGCAACAAATGCATCTACAGGCTGTAGCATTAACATGGTCGGCAGTCCTTCTATCGGTATCAGTCCGTTACCAACAACGTACAATGTACTTGCCAGTGGCACGGGATATTGCCTTGGTGGTTCAGGTGTAGCTATTTCCCTCAACGGATCTGATATAGGTACACAATACCAGCTGTATCTCGGATCGGTAGCGGTTGGCGGACCTGTTTCAGGAACCGGATTTACCATCAATTATGGTCTTCAGACTTCTGCAGGTACTTATAAAGTTATTGCCACAAGCGTAGCCACAACCTGCTCGAGCACAATGAACGATACCCCGTCGGTAGTTATTAATCCTTTACCGTCACAATATACCGTTTCCGGTGGCGGCGGCTTCTGCGCAGGTGGTGCAGGTGTATCGGTTTACCAGGGTGGATCTGATGTAGGTATTAATTATCATTTATGGAACGGATCAACTTCGGTTGCTACCGTTGCCGGAACAGGTTATTCTCTCACTTTCGGCCCTGAGACAACAAGCGGCACCTATACAGTAGTAGCGGTTAATGCAACTACCGGATGTACCAGCAATATGCTGAGCAGCGCATCGGTGGTAGTTAATCCGTTGCCAACCAATTATTTTGTAGTGGGTGGTGGCAGTTATTGTGCAGGTACTGCCGGTGTGGATATAGGTATTAATGCATCGGATTCAGGTATCAACTATCAGTTGTATCTGGGAACTACGCCAGTTACCAGTCTGGCAGGAACCAATGGCGCGCTGAATTTCGGTCCTCAGACAACTGCAGGTATTTATTATGTAACTGCAACAAATCCGGTTACATCCTGCCACAGTGAGATGACTGATTCAGCCACGGTATCTCTGAATCCGTTGCCTGCAGCATTTACCGTTACAGGCGGCGGTAACTATTGTACCGGTGGAACAGGTGTAAATGTTGGTTTAAGCGGCACCGCAACAGGAATCAGTTACCAGTTGAAATTAGGTAGTGCTTCAGTATTTGCACCGGTTGCAGGAACAGGAAGCGCCATTAATTTCGGATTGGTTACCGCAACAGGTACTTATACTGTTACCGCAACCAATACGGCAACAGGATGTACCAATGCAATGGCATCAGGTGTAGTTGTTTCAGTAAGTGCATTGCCTGGTATATATACAGTAACCGGCGGTGGTGCATATTGTGCAAGTACAACCGGTTCGCTTGTAGGACTGAGTGGTTCTGATGTAGGTGTGAATTATGAGCTGTACAATGGCACTTCTCTGATACCAGGCGCGGTAGCCGGAACAGGTGGCGCTATCAGCTTTGGTCTGCATACGGCAGGAACATACAGTGTAGTGGCAGTTAATGCAACTACAACCTGTGCATCGGATATGACCGGTACTGCAGTAGTATCTGTTCTGCCTTCAGTTGTGCCTTCTGTAACAGTATCTACCGGTGTAGGAGATACTGTTTGTACCGGAACTACAGTTACCTTCTCAGCCCTGACTGTTAATGGCGGTTCATTACCAACATTCACATGGTCTGTTAACGGTATACTGACCGGCGCTACAGGAAGCTCCTATACATTTGTACCATCCAACGGAAATGTCATCAGTGTAGCGATGACCAGCAATGAGCCATGTCCGTTGCCAGCTACTGCCAATGGTTCTGTAACAATGACAGTTAGAGCAGATATTACTCCATCGGTTACTATCGCTGCATCTCCGTCAACTACCGTTTGCCAGGGTACTACGGTTGATATCACTGCTACTCCTGTAAATGGTGGAACGGCTCCATCGTATTCATGGAAACTGGGTGGTGTGCCGGTGGGCAGTGGTAGCGTATTTACCTACATACCATCAGACGGTGATGTATTGTTCTGTACTATGACCAGCAGCTACCAGTGCGTAACAGCAAATACAGTGCTGAGCAACAATCTCACATTCAGTACTCAGACCAGCCTGTCGCCTGTAGTTACCATCAGCCTCAATTCAGGAGCTAATGTAGGTACAGTGCTTTATAACGATACCCTTACTGCTGCTGTAGCCAATCCGGGTGTAAGTCCGGTTTACCAGTGGTCAGTGAATGGTGCCGTTATTCCGGGGGCTGTTTCTTCGGTGCTCTACACTTCAACGCTGAATGACCTCGATGTAGTGAATTGCCAGGTTGCAGACAGCAATGCCTGCGGTTATCTGCTAGGTAGCGGTTCATTTACAGTACATTCTGCCAATGTGGGTGTTAAGCCTGTAAGCACTATGACCGGCGATATCCGCCTGGTGCCAAATCCTAACAATGGTACGTTTACAATAAAGGGTACACTGTCATCGGTTGATGAGCAGGAGGTAACTATAGAGGTAACCAATGTACTCGGCCAGGTAATTTATACCAGCAAGGTAATAGCACACAATGGTGTTATAGACGAGAAAGTTCAGATGAACAATGGCCTTGTCAACGGCATGTATATGGTAAATGTGCAATCAGCTAATGAGAGCAAAATTTTCCATATGGTTGTTGAGCAATAATCTGATTGTTTGAAATGGTTTTTTTAGAAACGGGGAGCATTTGCTCCCCGTTTCAGTTGCAGCGGGTTGTATTATATTTGTTTCATGAATCAGCGGAGAAAATGGATCAGCCTGGTGGCGTTACTTGCCCTGGCTTGTCTGGTTTATTTATTGCTGCCCCGTTTTCCGGACTTAATCGCTGGTTATGACCGGTTCCTGTTCTATCCTTTCCAGACTGTCCGGGGTTTTCTATTGAATAAAATACCGTTCAGCCTGGGTGATGTGCTATATATAGCTGTTGGCGCCTGGGGGCTTTTTACTGTTGCAAAGTGGATCAGGTACTTATTCAGTTTCAGAGCCAATAAGGTATTTCTTGGAGACTCCATAATCAGAACAAGCAGAACAATACTCTTGTTTTACCTGTTTTTTGTAGCCGGGTGGGGTGCCAATTATTACAAGCCACCGCTGACAGAAAAGTGGGGCCTTATACCTGTGTTACCACTTCCAAAAATTGATGCGGAAAAGGCCGAACGCAAAAAGAAATCGCTTGAGAACCTGGTTGTATTCAATCATTTCCTGGCAGATAAAATCAATACATACGAGCCGGGATATCATTCCTTATCGCTTATAGAAATAAGCAACAGGTCTGCTGCTTACTACGGTATTTATACTGATAGTAAAGTGGCCGGATACGGACTGAAGATAAAGCCCGGGCTTTTCGGGTACTTTATGAGGAGGTTGGGAGTGGAGGGGTATTATAACCCGTTTACGGGTGAGGGGCAGATTGATAAGGAACTGCCTGCCTTCACCATGCCTTTCCTTATATGCCATGAAATGGCCCACCAGGCAGGTATTGCATCGGAAGAAGATGCCAACCTGATGGCCTATGCTCTGGGCACTGATGCGCCCGACAGCACCTTCCGGTATTCGGCATACCTGAACATATGGCTTTATGCCAATTACCGGCTTTACCGGCGGGATTCGGGTAAAGCCAGAGAGATTGAAGCTGTGCTTAACAAACTCACCAAGGCGCACATTGACACCCTGGACCAGATTAGCAAGAAGTATCAGAATGACTACGCCCGGTACAGCAGCCAATTGTATGACAACTATCTGAAAATGCAGGACCAGAAAGACGGAATAAGGAGCTATGGCAATGTGGTATCGAGTGCCTGGCTGCTGGAGCAGAAGAGGGTAAAAAGCGAAATCGGGTTTATAGTTGTGCCATAGAATAAATCATTGCACTAAAATGAAAAATTTACCCAATGAGGCTTACGCGCATATTTCTTATCTGATACACAATCGGAAATCTCCAGCATCTCAAACTTCCCTTTACCTGTTTTTCTGATCCTCATTTCTTTTTTAGGTTTTTCGTAGAAAATATCAAAGTATACATGCCCAACTTCCTTCCATTTATTGTTCTTTAATGAATATACATATAAAGCCTTGTACCTGCTCGTACAGGAAGAGACAAAAAGTCCAACTTCGCTGATTCCATCTTCATCTATGTCGCCGGCAAGGAACATATTATCCGGGTGACAGCAAAATGATTCAGTGTGCAGGCGTGGAATGGTGGTATCAGAAAAATAGTATGATTCACCTTCTTCAATGATATTCAGTTCAGGCAAAACAAAAACTGAATCTTTGATTTTATCCCGATTAAGATAGCCTAATTCTTTTACACCTTCGAAATATTTTATTAAGATTGTATCCATGTATATACGGACACCATTTGATGAATCCTCGTACTTATCAAAATAATATCTTAATTTTTTAGTGTAACCTTTAAGCAGGTGCTCACCGTAAAATTTTGCATCTGTTGATAATACTTCATGTGGATTCTTAGGTCTTGGGAATAAATTATTTTCTAATTCAGGTATAGATTTTTTAATAGCAGGGAGCCTTGTGCTGTCATGGCTGTAAAGCATTGAATTAATACCATGTTTAATGGTAATATGGTTCTGCTTATCCTGAGAATCATTCCTGCAACAACAAATACCTGAGAGGGCAAGCAATGTGAGGATGGTTAATCGGTATGTCATGGTTAAAGTTTAACATCCATAATATTTTACTTTAATCTACCCCTTATACTCTCCCCACACACTTCTCAAAGTATCGGCTATCTCACCCAGAGTGCAAAGGTGCTCCACCGCATCTATTACAGCGGGCATCAGGTTTTCGGTAGTCATAGCTTTGGCCTTGATGGTTGCCAGGCAGGCTGAGGCTGCTTCGTTATTGCGTTCTGCCCGTAGCTTAGCCAGTTTCTCCGATTGCTGTATACGTATGGAGTCATTAATTTTAAAGCCGGGTGGCTTGCTCATTTCATTGGAGGTGAATTTATTTACCCCTACTATTACCTTGCTGCCGTCTTCAATAGCCTTGTTGTAGGCATAGGCCGATCGGGCTATTTCGTCCTGCATAAAATGATGCTCAATGGCCTTTACCGAGCCGCCCATGGCATCAATTTTATCAATCAGTTTCCAGGCCGCTGCTTCCACTTCGTTAGTGAGCGATTCCACATAAAAGGAGCCTGCAAGCGGGTCTGCCGTATCGGTTGCTCCGCTTTCGTAGGCCAGTATCTGCTGGGTGCGCAGGGCTATTGATGCTGCTTCCTCTGTGGGCAGCGAGAGGGCTTCATCGTAGCCATTGGTATGCAACGACTGGGTGCCACCCAGCACTGCTGATAACCCCTGAAGGGCGACGCGGACAATGTTGTTTTTGGGCTGCTGGGCTGTGAGGGTGCTGCCGCCTGTCTGGGTATGAAACCTCAGCATCTGGGCGCGCGGGTCGGTAGCTCCGAGCGATTTGGTGATCTGAGCCCACATGCGCCTTGCTGCCCGGAATTTTGCCACTTCCTCAAACAGGTTGTTGTGGGCATTGAAGAAGAAGGAAAGGCGCTGCGCAAATACATTTATATCCAGGCCCTTGGTGATAGCTGCCTGAAGATAGGCTTTGCCGTTGGCCAGCGTAAAAGCAAGTTCCTGCACCGCATTTGAGCCTGCCTCCCGTATATGGTAGCCCGAAATGGAGATGGTGTTCCACTTGGGTACCTCCTTGCTGCAATACTCAAAGATATCGGTGATGAGCCGCATCGACGGGGCGGGAGGGTAGATGTAGGTGCCCCTGGCGGCGTATTCCTTGAGTATATCGTTCTGTATGGTGCCGGATATCTTCTTTATATCGGCTCCCTGTTTTTTAGCCAGGGCAATGTATAAAGCCAGTAATATAAATGCAGTAGAGTTGATGGTCATGGAGGTGGATATATCGCTGAGCCGGATATCTTTGAACAGCAGCTCCATATCCTGCAGCGAATCTATGGCTACGCCCACCTTGCCCACTTCTCCCTCAGCCATAGGGTGATCTGAATCGTAACCTATCTGGGTGGGCAGATCGAAGGCCACTGAAAGGCCGTTTACTCCCTGGCCCAGCAGGAAGTGGTACCGCTTATTCGACTCCTCGGCTGTGCTGAAACCGGCATACTGGCGCATGGTCCAGAGCCTGTCGCGGTACATGGCGGCGTGTACGCCCCTGGTAAACGGGAACTGCCCCGGTAGTTCGTCCATTTTCACCGGCTGGCAATATAATTCCCTGATCTCTATCCCTGAATCTGTACTGATCTTTTTGCTGTCCACCTGTTCTGATTTAATAAACTTTTTATAGCACAGGGTTTTCCGGGCCGGAACTGCTCTGTGCTGATGGTAAAGGTAATGAACATAAAAAAGAAGAGAAACAAATAAGGTTTTAGATTATGCTCAGCCGAGCCCCGGCTTATGGCTGCTATGTAGCTGAAGTGGCGCCGTTTGAGTGCGGATGGTCATTTGGCTTTCTACCGGATGAATACAAAATCAATTGCCTGTTTTTTAGGTGAGGTTAAATTGGTACTTGGAATAACTGCAGTTCGCCCTTGCTGGTCGGGATTTATAATCCCGACCCAAATGGTTGCGGATTTACAACCCGCGTTTTTTTATGTTGCAGGCGAGTCTCAGTTTTTTTAACTGCTGTAGCTGATTTCAATAGCCAAGTTTTAACGAAGTTTATAGCGAAGTTTATAGCGAAGGTATGTTCACAGGACTCGTCGCCATGGTTGCGGTGGGGATGGGTTTTGATAGTGAGCTTGTATTGCCGCTGTGTCCACTACTGCGCAAGGGGACATGCAGAAAGAAATAACGAACATTGTCAGCATACCCTCATTAGAATTTATGATTTCCACCAATCAAAATTATCAGATATGATTAACTCGTTCTTCTCCAGATGATGAGTTGTTTTCATTGGTATTGCTTTATAAGGCAAATTATACTTTTCAGCTAAACCTCTGATTTCTTTGGTATCATCATAGGTAAGCATATACTTGCCTTTTACTAAGGAGGTTAGCTCGAATAGTCGTTCATGATCAATATCGAAATGAGTATACAACCTTTTCCCAGCTACAGTATAGGGTGGGTCGATAAAGAAATACACTTCTTTATCGGTGAGGTTTTGTTCCATAACCTCAAAAGCATTGCCTTTAATAAAATTAATTTTATGTTTTACATATTCTATAGCGAGTATTCTGTCGTGCAAAGTTTTAGGATACCAACGCGAACCGATACCTTTTCCGTTTTCACCGTTTTTCAAAAGTCCAGAACCTTTAGCAAGTATGCCACCATGAAAAATCCTGTTTTTCAAAATTGTACAAAATGCCATATCATGTACTAATTTATTTGGTTTGTCCAACTCTGATTTCGCATTATCCAAAGTAAGATCAAAAGAGTATATCTTTTCTGCCAGCCATTTATTTTTTCCATTCAAAATGACTTCCCAAACTGCCGCAACCTCTTCGTCTTTTTCGACCATAGTTATATTGTCGGCTAGATTGTCGAAGGCTGCTGTAAGGCTGACTATGCCACCACCGGCAAATGGTTCAATCAAATGATGTACACTAACACCACTTTGCTGCAACCATTGCCTTACAGTAGGTATCAGCCAGGTTTTACCACCAGGATACCGAAATGGGCTTCGTTGCGGCACTGATGAAACATTTACAACGTTTTTCTTATCGGATTCAATTAAATCGGTATCAAACATTGATAATTGGAGCTTCATTCTGCTACAGTGTTTTCATCGTTAATAATATCATTATTTCCAGTCCTTTTTGCATCCAGTTTCTTCTGCAATAATTCTGTAAACTCAATAATAGAACCGGCTTCAAATTTTGCAATCTGCTCCAACGCAGAAGCAAAATTTGTATAAACAACCCGTTGCAATTTCAATGATAAACTGAGATTATCCGGAACAAGGTCATACAAAAAGAATGCAAAGTCTGATTGGCTTTTTTCTACTTCAGGTAAAGCGGGAAGTGTATTGTAGAAAGTAGTTTGCAGGGCCACTGCTTGTTTTTTATTCCATTGCCGCAGTATGGAACCCTTTGCTATGATTTGGGGAATCAGCCTTTTTCTTGAGGAAGAAAGATAATCGGGCTTAGGGTATTTAAAAGCATTTGTCCAGGAAAAAGAAGAAGTCGGGTCTTCGAGATAGGCTGTGAACGGGCCGGTGAGATTACCGGAAATATAAACAGATTGCACTTCAAGCGAACCAAAATCAACTACTCTTCCTTTATCGTCATAAGATACAAGGACATAATCAATATTCCCGGCAGATTTTCCGTGTTTATCATTTAATCTTACTTCACCTACATGAGTCCACGTAACTTTTTTATCAAAAATGAAATTGGCCGCATCGCTGATAATTGTCCAGTCTTCCCTGAACCGGATCGGGCAAATAATTACAGGTTTGTCTTTATGGTACAAACTGCATACGCCCAACGGAAATTCAATGCTGTTTTTTGTACAGTTAGACACAATATTATTGAACGGGCAAAGTTTATTTTCCCTGTAGCGCAAAGCCCTTTCACCTTCATTATTTATAGGAAAACCAAAAACTTCCGCCAATGGTTGATTCGTAATTTTATCGGCCTGCATGTAGCAAATTTAGCAAATATTATTGCCAGTTATTTACCAAATTTTGCATTACACCTTATTCCGGTTGAATAATAAGACTAATTGGGTATATAGCAGCGGACACTACAGCATAAATGGACGTTGCGGGAGGCTACGACCAGTAATTTTTATTTATTTTGTTTATAACCTGGCAATAGCCGGGAGCTTGCTGTTACAAAAATCTATAACTGTATTAGTATGGAGTAAATACACAGGCAGCGATTAAAATTGTTTCTTTAATCTTTCTTCCCACTCATTACGGCTTTGTTTTACCTGCGCACGCATGTCTTCGGCTGTCTCATCAGAAAGTATGCCCCAGAAATCAGCCATCGTTTTTTTATTTACTGGCTTTTGTTCCAGTTCTTCAAGAGCGAGGTAGGTAATTTCAATAGGCTTGCCGATGTACTCTTTATTTATCTGCATATGTACATCAGTATTTGTCGGTGTAATAATTGTTCGTACCATGAAATTTGTTTTTAATTCCGATCTCAACCTTTATGCAATAAAGAGGATTAATGCAGCAAATCATCGTTACAAAGTTATAGAAATCTCATAATTCTTCCAAATCATCCCGGTTCCTAAGGAGGAACTGGTAGGAAACTAAAGATACCGATAAAGTAAACTACTAAGGTGCCAGTTGGCGTTTCATTGGGCTTTGCTACATAACGCAGTAGGGGTGATTCGGAAGTGAGCCGCTGCAACATAAACGGGCAGCGGGGACGATGCGATCAGTAATATATTTTTATTTTATCATATAAACATAGATTAGTGGGGATTAAACCAAACATTCATTATTATCTTTTACATACAACTCTCAACTAGGAGGACACAGTGATTACGAAAGATTAACTCACTCCGTTTGGTCGTAAATCTCCTTTTTCTGTGTTATTAAATATACAAATATTAGTGTTGATGAAAATATTGTAAAAGTTGAAATAATACTCGTATATATGCTACTAGGTTCTCCATCTTGTGTTTTATATAGATGCGAATAAATAGCCAATATAGAAAAAGCAAATCCATAAAAAATCTCCCATATCACCATCAAACGATAAAATTTTTTCTCTTTAGTTTCATTTTTTAAATGCTTATATTCGAAATGATCCCATAAGTAATACAGTATTATAAAAATAAAATAGTATAATAATATTAATTCAAAATTTGGATATTTATCGTTGTTGTGCAAATTTATTTTATTAAATGTCATAATTAAAACAAATAAAATTATAAAATCGTAAGTAAAATATTTCTTTCTATAAATAGTTGTATATATAGTATATATATAATCGCAGCTATAAAATATTAAAGATGATATAACCAAAGCTATTTTATAAATGTGTAAAACCGACAAATAGGCAAGCCATTTTGAAGGAGATAAAATGACGTTCATAGAATCCTTAACTAAATCAAACATAATTGTACCCAATACAGCAGGATAGATTAAACCTACCATCAGATTTTTCAATATACCTTTATCTTGTGCCATAATTTATTATCTAAATTCAATCAATAAACTCTACTATTATATTGCTTTCGAAATTAATATATTTTGCATATGTGCTAATTATAAGAATAAGATCAACCGAGGGTATCTAAATTTTTCCATGTTGGTCTTCAGTAATTGTCATTAGCGTTTGCGTTATTATATAAATGGCTAAAAAGCCGAAAATAAAAATTGTCGAAGAAACAAGTAGTTCATACTTTCTAATTCCTAATTGATATTCTAAATATAAAAGGAAAAACATTGAGCTTATGGAAAAAAAGAAAAAATACAAATCAATTGCGCCTATAATGCTTCTAAATCTTGCTGATAAATTTCGCTTCGTAAAGCTGAACTCAGCCAAATCATTTGGAAATTTCTTAAAATAATCATGTTTAGCTAATTTCATGAAATCTGAATTAAAAGTGTTTTTTAAATCCACAATATCTTCTTTTTGAAGTTTCAAAAGATAGATGGAATAAAACATGTAAATTATAAACACCGAGGTGACTACAAATACACTTATTGGGGAATCGGAAATTTTATATGTACCTAAAATAGAAGCAGAAATAATTATAGGTAGCCCAATTATTTGGTTTGTCAATTTACTTAAAGATTCACGCAATAATAAAAAATATTTGTTCTTATATTCAATAAAATCATTTTTAAGATTTTCCAAAGACAGATCATGTAAATATATTTCGAAATTTTGTGACGCTGTATAAATTATATCATTAAATTTTCTTAATAACAGATTGATTCTTTCAGACTTATTCACTTTTGATAACTCATTTATTAGTTCAATTTTTATGAACTTGGGGAAATGTTTATTGTTTTCCTTAAATGCTTCTTTAAACTCTTTTAACGCATACCCAAGTCTTACATCTTCCATCAAATTAATCCCTCCATTGGGCAAGACAATTTCAATTTTACCATCCTTTTTTAGTGAAGTAAATACAATATGTTTTGTGTCCAAATTAAAATAATCAACGAAATAAAATGCCGAATTCTCTTGATGCTCCTGCGTTTTTAAGAAATCAAGTAAGCTGTAATAATAATAGTTGTTACTGATAAGATGCACAGCCACTTCCTCCTGATTGAGATTATATGCTTTATCAATATCAGGAAAATAAATTACACCTTCATTGAATAAAGCTAAAGGTTTCGACCAAACATTTTTAGTTACTCTGGAAATAAAATCTTCATTATTTAAAAAAATTGTAAAGTTTAAAGAATTAATGTCAATTTCCACAATGTCTACACCCACATTATCTATATTTATGCCAAATGCTCGTATCAATGAAATTACTTGTGCATTTACAATTAAAGGGAAAGTTATACTATTCCTGATAGTATCAATATTTACTTCAGTCAACCTTTTGAAATATTCTATTATAGTTATTATCTCCCTCATTGCATAGTAATTTGTTGACGTATAGAATCTGCCAGACTCTTAGATCGAATTGTCACCAGCTCATTATCGGTAGCTGAGATATTTACCTTCCGTTCATAATCTCCTCTTGCAAAACTTAAACGAATTCCGTCTCTGTTAGCTGAAATTCGTTTGAATTTGTTTAATGCTCTACCATCATATCTAAATTCATGATCTAATTCATAAGAATGTGCCTCAGCAAATTCAATTAGCTTATTTTCGTTTTCTCCTCCATAAATCTGTCTTCCAAGGTTTCGGAGATTGACAATTTTGTTTTCCGAAGATTTTATAATGTTGTAAACAACCTCCCTGAAGTCATTTACGTCATATTGTTGATTTGTTACTGGATTAATAGGGCGTTCTATTGAAGAAACAATTAGAAAAAGTTTGTTTGTGAAATCTGCATTAGATTCAGGTCTAGTCAAACCGATCCACTCCATAAAATATTCGGAAATATCAGCTTGATTACTTTTTGTAAGTGCAATGTGATTATTATCCCCGTCGGTGAGTTTCTGGATATTTATCCTTGCCCCCATTGCAAGTTTATTTGTGTCGAGATACCTTACTTCATTTATTTTGAATGTATGATTCAGGTTGTCCTTATTGAATAATACACCTTCTGTATCCCTCACTAGAAAAACACCTATAAAAGGAACATTATTGATAATATACTCACAAAACACAAAAAAACCTCCTTTTGCGAAGTAAATTCCGGAGAGTTTTTCTGAAAGTCTGACAATGTTAACACTACTAAATTCTAGAAAACTTTCGTCAGTCATGACGTTTTGATGAGCAGAAAATAAATTATAAAATTCATTATCCTCGGTAGAAAAATTCCCGTAACTATTATCATCTTTTGAAAAGGCGATATTTAACTTAGAAGCCAAACGTAGAGTATTGTCATTTATTGCCAATAAGTTTTGAGATAAAAAGTAGTTTGCACCATTACTATTTGGAGCTTTTATTATTTCATGTATTATAATGCGCGATAATTGCATAGTCTGAAGTTTTTAAATAAATATTTACTCATTATTCTAAACCTATTAAAGTGAATTCATAGTTTAACAACAATTTTCGCTTGTGATATTGTGTAATAACTACTAATAGAAATTATATAGAAGGCTTTAATAATCGTTAATAATAAGCTCCTCATTCTAATGTATTTTTAAAATTCTTTTTATGTAAATAATTTCCAGCACAATACTACACAATCATTTCCACCCACACAACGGGATTTTCTGCAAAACCAAGGGGGTATTTTCCCCGGTAGTAATGGGGGTGTTTTCCCCATCGGGTAGGGGTGTTTTCCCCGTATATTGTTTCTTGATGGGTGCGATCCAACCTTCTCTTTTGTTCCAAATGTTAGCGTAGCGCATCAGGAACTGCAAATAAATCTCCCTCTGACGGCACTTGAAAAACCTCACCCCAAGGTATTAAACGTGATAATATACAAACTCTTTGCAACAGAAAATTATCCTAAACCTGCTAGCCGGTTACACTCTCCCGGTTCGCAGACTCCCCTCCTGTTTTTAGGAGGGGACAGGTTATACGAGGCGAATGCCGGGTGTAACCAGGGATGGTAATCTCGCGCACAGCCGGGAACGATCTCCCGGTTCGCAACCCAACCACACTATCATACCAAAGAAGAAGTGCTCCCCCTGTTATTCCAGGTGTTCTAATTATATAAAATAATTATATTATTCAAGATTTTCCAAAGGGAATCTGGAAGTGCAGGTAAAACCCCTCGCCAGCGCCTGCACTGAGCTATTGCCGAAGGGGCCTGCCCTGCTTAGAAAACGAAGTTATAATCCCAACCGCCAAAACAAACTAAAAGCCCCCACAAACAAAATGTCCACAACGTTTTTTAATCCTAAAACCCGCCACCAGCTTGCATTCCCGCCGTTTTCCATCCCTTTTTTGTGGACATCTTTTCATTTTTCTAATTTTTTTGCACTCTAAATTTGTACCCCTTTTTACACACTGCTGCCATAGTATTCCACTATTCACAGCGCTTTAATTTTTTCACATTATCAAATTTTCAAATTTTAATATTTAAAACTTAAAACTATGGCTCCAAAACCAACCCAGCAGCAAATGGCTAAAGACCTCTATCTCCAGACAGACAAAACCCAGCAGGAAATAGCCGACATCCTCAACGTAAACCGCCGCACAATTTATTTGTGGGTCAAAAACGGCAAATGGGCCGAAATGAAGACCGCCGCGGAACAAACCCCGTTCACCATGCAGAACGATATTCACAATCATATCGCTGCCATCAACAGGCGCATCAAAGACCGCGAAGGCGATAACTGCCCCACCATGCAGGAAGTCGAAATGCTGCGCAAACTCATTAATATGTCTGCAGTAATAAATAAGCGCCATACAGGCGCCTACATCGAGGCATTCATGGAATTGACCACCTATATCTACCACAAAGACGTAGACCTGGCCCGGAAAGTAACCATGCACGCCGATAATTATGTAAAAGGCTATTTAGGAGAGGGTGCTGATGAGATTCAAATGAATATAGCAGATAACATTGCCCGTGTAGAAAAAAATCTCGAAAACAATACCGAACTGGAAGACCCGGCCACCCCTCTTGAAACCGTACCCGAACCACCGGCTACCGATCAGGATCAAACCGAAGCCCCGCAACCAATCGAACCAACCCCTACCGGGCCAGACACTCAAATCGGGTCTCCTGATGAAAATAACACCCGCTCCTCTGTCCCCGTTAGCACTTCACCGAGCGAGGCCAATGGAATTTCCGGACATCCATGCGATAACAATGGGATAACCCCACCACCCGTCAAAAACAGCGATAATCAATTGAAAAACAATGAAGTAAACCAGCCAGCAGCAGCCACTCCATATCCCATCACCAATTTTTCAAACAATGGGATAACCACCCCTCAGTGGCAAAACCGGAGTTTCATTGATCTCCCGGCAAATGAAGTTCTCGGAAAAGAATAGCAGCCGGTTATCTCCCAATAATGCTATTCATAGAAGCAATTATTACCTAATGCCAAACACACATTATAAACCGGCATTACCAGGAATTTGCGGTCTTAAAAAGGCTCTTTGCAAATTGCGGATTAGCGCCTCCGCGCGGTCCTTTCTATATATATTTTATTATTCGTACATGAAACAAAAATCATAGCCCACGGTTTCAACCGTGGAACAGAACAAAAGAGGGGCATCTAATCGTTTCAACGGTTTATTGTTATAAGTTCAGACCTTCTTACCAATCGCAGCCTGGAATGCGGTATTTAGGATAAGAAACGCGACGAAGATGAGTACCTCAATGATGCAAATCCCCCCTTGCCACACGGGTTTTGTGGGTCAGCGAAGGGGGCAGAGGCTATGTCATTTAGTTGTGAAAGCCCGACATGGCCTTAATGTGAGTAACTGGTGGTAAAACCATCTGTAAAATCTGATGTCAATCCCGACCACGAAGTTGGTCGTATGTAGATTTTGAAATGCGGATAATCCTTACCTGAGCGACATCTTCCCTGCCCCCTTCGCTTACGCACACGCCTTAGCGTTAGCCGGAATTTGCTATATCAGGTTTCTTCATCACTTTATCATATTCAGGCTTTTGTTTGTGTTTTATCTGGCATGATCAATAAAGTAATGTTATACAAGCGTGCCATGGCCACTTAAGCTATATGGATGCAAGCATGTGGGCTCTCAGATTATAGCAATACGGTTTTTTCTTCAAGGACCAATTCCCCTCGTAATTCTTAACTTCGCGCCAATGATAACCCCCGCCTCTGTACAGGAAATAATGAACCGCGCCGATATTGTGGATGTGGTGGGGCAATTTGTGCGGCTCAAAAAACGGGGCAGCAGCTATATTGCCAACTGCCCGTTTCATAATGAGAAAACGCCTTCTTTTAATGTTTCGCCGGCAAAGGGGATTTATAAATGTTTCGGGTGCGGCAAGGCGGGCAATGTGGTGACCTTTATACAGGAGCATGAAAAGCTGAGCTACCCGGAGGCAATGCGCTGGCTGGCCGACTACTATAAGATTACCATTGAGGAAACGGAGCGGAGCCCCGAGCAGCAGCACAAACAACTGGCTGAGGAAGGGCTGCGGATACTGAATGAATTTGCGGCTACGTGGTTTCATGATACTTTGCTGAATAATGAGGAAGGGCAGCTGATAGGTATGTCGTACTTCAGGCAGCGGGGATTCAGGAAGGATATTATTGAGCGGTTCAGGCTGGGTTATAACCCGGAGAAAGGCGATGCTTTTTACCAGGCTGCTCTGGCTAAGGGGTATAAGAGCGATATACTGGCGCGTGCAGGGCTGGCTAAAGACCGCAACGGCATGTACCATGATGTGTACCGGGGCCGTGTGATCTTCCCGATACAGGGCATGACGGGCAGGATACTGGGCTTTGGGGCGCGCATACTGAAAAGCAATGAGAAGGCGCCCAAGTACATCAACAGTCCGGAGAACGAACTGTATGTAAAGAGCAAGGTGCTGTATGGCATGTACCAGAGCCGGCAAGCCATAAGCAAGCAGGACGAATGCCTGCTGGTGGAGGGCTATACGGATGTGATATCACTGCACCAGGGCGGTGTGGAGAATGTGGTATCGAGCAGCGGCACATCGCTTACCGAAGACCAGTTGCGGCTGATAGGCCAGCTTACCAAAAACCTCACAATCCTGTATGATGGCGACCCTGCGGGCATCAAGGCGGCACTGCGCGGACTGGATATGGCGCTGGGACAGAGCTTTAATGTGCAACTGGTGCTGCTGCCCGATGGCGAAGACCCCGATAGCTTTGTGCAGAAACAGGGAGCGGCTAAGTTTCATGAATATATAAAGGGCCACAAGCAGGATGTGATCAGCTTCAGGCTGCAAGTGGGGCTGAGTGAGGCAGGTGAAGATCCGGTGAAGCGATCGAAACTGGTGAATGAGATTGCGGAGAGCATAAGCAAGATCAATAAGGCGGAGGATTTCTCGCTGCAGAGCCACTATACCCGTGAGGCCGCCCGCAAACTGAAGGTGGATGAAACAGGGCTGGTGAACCTGATAAACAAATACATCAGAGACCGGATTGAGAACGACCAGAAGCATGTGCGCCGCGACGAGGTGATGCCTCACCCCGAACACCAGCAAAGTGAACCTGAACAGGAACTTAAAGTACCCGACAAAGACGAGCAGCAGGAATGGCAGTTGCTGCGGATACTGATAGAATACGGGCACCTGCCCTATGAGGGCTACGAGAGTGTGGCAAAACTGATAGAAGACCGCATTGGCCCCGACCTGATAAAGGAGCCGCTGGTGCAGCGGCTGTTTATGGAGTACTTCAGTCATTATGCCCACTTCGGCAATGTGCCTGAACTGCATTTTTTTATTAATTACCCGGAGCAGTCTATCCGTGATATTATGGCGTCGTTACTGCACCCCAGACAGGAAATAAGCACCCGGTGGAAGGAGAAATACGGTATAGAATCGCCCACAGGTGCTATGACCTATGTGAATGATGTTGACAGTACGATGTCGTACTTTGAGTTGAAGAAAATCCTCCTTATACAGGAAAAGCTAACCACCATGCTGAACGAGGAAAAAGACCCTATAGCCCAGCAGGTGATGCAGGAAAAGTTTTTGAAGCTGCGGGTAATGGAACGGGATATATTGAAACGGCACCGGCAGGTGGTTTTTAAATCGGGTAAGTATAAGTAAACCCCAAAAAACTTTTGTTGATTTTTCCAGGCTTCAATATTTACCAGCTATGTGCCTGAACGGCTATGACAACTGTCAAGGCGCGAGCTAATGCTCGTCAATCAGATTAATAAGATTATCACGTAAATTTGAGTAAAATCAGAGGCTATGTACCAGCAGAATAAGGAACCGGAAATAAAACCAGCGCCACACAATCCTGAAATAAAACCAGTGGCGCCAGAGCGGCCAGGTCAGGCACCGCAGCCGGGCGTTATGCCGCAGCACGATCCGGCACCTGCCCCGAGGCCGGCAGAAATGCCACCGGGGAAAGGGAATTGAAGATAAATGACCGATTGTTACAGATTCAAAGATTCAATCTATTACCTGCGATTCTTTGATCCTGAAAACCGGGAAGAGTCTGTTTTTAAACCAGGTGAACGCCGAAAAAATATTCCAAAATGCCTTATGGAATATCTGACATAAACTATCTTTATCACAAATGTCAGGAGCTTTTATAAAATTGGGCATATAGAAACGCTCAAAAAACAGGTTGCCTGATTAATTGCCGGCAATACTATTTTAAAGCTTTTCTATGACCAAAAAACTCCTCCTGGCTTTAGTCCTTTTAGTGGTGGCCTTTGTGCAATGCGGCACCCATCCTCAAAACCAGCTGTTATCTGCCGGTCAGTTGCCATCGCAATATTTCACAATAGACATTAGCAGAGATACCGTGCTGCATACCGAAAAGGGGGCGCTTATAAAAATCCCGAAAGGGTCATTGCAGGCCGATGGTGGTGCCACTGTGAAACTGGAAATAAAAGAAGCCTATACCATTACAGATATGATACTGGGCGGACTTACCACCAAGGCAGGCAAAGCCCTGCTGAGCAGCGGGGGGATGATCTATATTAACCCGGCTGATAAAAATGTAAAAATACTGCAGCCCATTTCTGTGTCTATCCCTACCCGCTACAGGCAGGATGGAATGGAACTATATACAGGTGTGCAAAAACCCGATGGCGGCATTGACTGGACAGATCCGCAACCTGTTCCCAAGCCGGAACTGCCCGATACCCTGGCAAAGGGCAAAGCATTATTTATGGCCAATTGCGCTTCGTGCCACCATCCGGTAAAAGATGCTACCGGACCGGCATTGGCTTTCCTGGATAAGCGCAGGGAATGGAAATGGCTGGTGCATCATATCCATAATTCATCTGAGATGGTAGCTCAAGGAGATCCGCTCTCGGTATGTATCTTCAATCGGTTTAATAAAACCCAGATGACCGCATTTCCTCAGTTAACTGAGGAAGAAATTCACCGCATATTTGATTATGTAGACAACCAGGCTGGAGGAAAAGATCCATCCACCTTGTTTGATTTTAAGAAATCATTTGATAGCTGCCAGGTTTATATGAACCTTATGTTACAACTTGCTACTTCACGCGACAGCCTGATCATTGATAATGGAAAACAAGTAGTAATAGAACGAATAAATCCCGATGCTACAAGAGGGAGAATTGGGGCCGGCTCTGAAAATGGCCCGGGTTTTAAACCGGAGAATATGGTAGTTCCTGCCAACAACTATGCCGAATACTACCAGTTTAATATTAAGGTTTTCGGTTGGTACAATGTAGATGTATTGTTCAGGGATATGCCCGGTTTTGCAAACAGTATGCTTATCGTACCTGTTATAGGTGAATTCAAGGATAACCTGAACATCTACCTCGTTATTCCGTCTTACAAAGTCTTTGTACCCGGCGGACCGGTGGCTGGTAAAACCGATGAATATGCCTTCTTTACTGATGACGGGCTTACGCCACTGCCCCTGAATGTAAAAGCATACATCATAGCCATGGGCGACTATAAAGGCCAGGTGTGGTATGGCCATACCGAATTTACTACCAGTCTGAAACAATCGCCACAAGTACAACTGGCCGCTATGACCAGGGAACAGATGAACGAGGAGGTGAAAAAGCTGGACATTTCCGAAATCAGCATTATGGCAAAGGATTCAAAAAATGCAGCTCAGATAAGGAAGATAGATGCCAAAATGAGCGAACTGGAAAAACTGAAACCCAAAGGTTGTGATTGCAATTGTTTAGGATTGACGGATAGTATATCTGTAAAGTAAAAAATCTTCCTGATCAACAGATTATTCCAACTGTTCCTGAAATTTTATTCAAGCAATTTATGTGCAGTGTCAACAGATTTTTGGGCTGAATTCTATTTACATTTCTGCTATAATTCAGTAATTCCCTAACTTTACATAAAACAGGGTTATGCAATCTATATATCATATCCGGATAAAAGAAGAATATGCAGCGGCAATAATTGAAGACCTGAAAAAAAAGGATGGAGTGGAATTTTTACCTGCTGATGAGGCTTTCGATGTTCCGCAATGGCAAAAAGACGAAGTGCTTAAACGAAAGAAATACTACAAAGAACATCCTGAAGAACTGATCAGTTGGGAAGAATCAGAAAAAGTGCTTAATCCCGGCTAATGAAGCATTTCACAGTGGTTGTTACTCCCAGGGCCATCAAGGAAATGCAGAAAACCATGGAATATTATAATGGTCTGCAAACAGGCTCAGGCAGGCGTTTTCATCAGGATTATAAAACACAGATAACATCCTTAAAGCACAATCCTTTTGCAAGGGCTATACGATATGCCGATATCCGCTTCGCCGTGTTTGATAATTTCCCCTATGCAATTCATTATAACATAGAAGATAATCAGGTGATAATTCTGGCGGTCTTATCAATGTTTCAGAATCCGGAATCATTCTGGATAGAAGCGTAATGGCTGGCACTATAAGTCAATTACCGCGGTTCACCCCTTCTTGACAGGAACATCCCGCCAGCTACAGCTGCAAAGGGCCGCAACCTATCCACCTACCCCTTATACCCCACCCCCATATTCCAGAACAGAAAAGCCCATTTATCGGCCTGCTCGGCAATGATCATATCGGTAGGTTTACCGGCGCCATGGCCAGCCTTGGTTTCTATACGTATCAGCACAGGGTTCTTGCAGGTCTGCCCGGCTTGCAGGCCAGCGGCAAACTTGAACGAATGAGCAGGCACTACACGGTCGTCATGGTCGCCGGTGGTAACCAGGGTAGCCGGGTAGCAGTTTTTCTTTGCATTGTGCACCGGTGAATAATGGTAGAGGTATTCAAACATTTCCTTGCTGTCTTCGGCGGTACCATAATCATAGCTCCAGCCTGCACCTGCGGTAAATTTATTGTACCGCAGCATATCCATCACCCCCACTGCCGGGAAGCAGACTTTGTACAAGTCAGGCCTTTGAGTCATGCAGGCTCCTATAAGCAATCCGCCGTTAGAGCCGCCTGATATAGCCAGATATTCCTTAGAGGTGTATTTTTCTTTTATCAGGTATTCAGCAGCCGCAATAAAATCGTTGAACACATTCTGTTTCTTCATTTTAATACCTGCATTGTGCCATTTATCGCCATACTCACCACCACCCCGCAGGTTAGCTACAGCATAGATGCCGCCCTGCTCCATAAATACGATATTGCTGGTGCTGAAGGCCGGTGTAAGGCTTATGTTGAACCCGCCATAACCATACAGCATTACCGGGTTTTTACCATTCAGCTTCACCCCTTTTTTGTATGTGATAATCATCGGTATTTTTTCTCCGTCTTTCGATTTGTAAAAAAGTTGCTTGCTTTCGTAATCCTTAGGCTCAAACTTCACACCAGATGTTTTATAAACTGTCGATTGACCAGTTTTAATATCGTACTTAAAAATGGTGGAAGGATAAACGTAAGAGGTATAGGTGTAGTAAGTTTCCATTTCCTCCATCTTGCCACCAAATCCGCCTGCAGTGCCCAAGCCCGGCAATTCAATGGCTTTTTCCTTTTTGCCATCCAGGCCATACTGATATACTCTTGATACCGCATCCTCGATATAATGAGCAAAGAATTTCTTGCCACATGTAGAGATAGAAAGCGGGAATTTAGATTCGGGTATCAGCACCTTCCAGTGTTCTTTGGTGGGTGTGGCTGCATCTGTTACTACCAGTTTGCGGTTAGGAGCATCCTGATTGGTGGTTATGTATAGCTTGCCCTTATCGGTAAATGCAATATCCTGCTCATGATCGAAGCCAGTAACTATGGGTACTATTGGCGCATTCTTTTTGGTCAGGTCCTGTATATAGAGTTCATTGCCGTAGGTGGCATTGGCAGCGCTAATTACGAGGTAATTTTCATCTTCGGTTACCCCGCCGCCTATATACCTGCGTGGTGTTTCCTCACCTCCAAATATCAGTTTATCATCGCTTTGCGGTGTGCCCAGTTTATGGTAATAGAGTTTGTGTACCTGTGTTTTTTCGCTCAGTTCGCTGCCCTTTGGCTTATCATAACTGCTGTAATAAAATCCTTCGTTGTGCAGCCACGATAGCCCGCTGAATTTTACATCCCGCAGGGTATCATCCATCTTCTTTCCCGTTCTGGTATCTATCACAATTACCTTTCGCCAGTCGCTGCCGCCCTCGCTTATCTGGTAAGCTGCGAGGGAACCGTCTTTGGTAAACTCAATACCCTGCAGAGAAGTAGTTCCGTCTTTCGAGAATTTGTTGGGGTCCAGAAACACTTCAGGTTCTGCGCTCCCTACCTGGCGGTAAAGCACACTCTGGTTCTGCAGTCCGTCATTTTTATAAAAATAGGTATATGCACCTTCTTTAAAAGGCGCTGTATATTTGGCGTAGTTCCACAGTTCTGTAAGCCTGTTTTTTATAGCGTCCCTGAAGGGTATCCGGGCGATATAGTCGCTCGTAACCCTATTCTCTTCGTCTACCCAATTTTTGGTTTCTTCGGAGCGGTCATCTTCCAGCCATCGGTAAGGGTCACTAACTTTGGTTCCAAAATATTCATCTGTCTGAGTTCCCTTTTTGGTGTCGGGGTACTTGCCTGTAAAATTGGTCTGCTGCGCCTGTGCTGATAAAACTGTCATAATAAAAAGAGACGAAAATATGGATAACTTCATTATGGTAAAATTTAATGTTGTTAATGCTAATAGGCCACAAAATAAGCTATTTCAGGCAATGTCATAAACTTAAGAGTTCGCTATATTTAGCCACTGGTTTCAACCTTGGTTAAGGTGTGAATTGATTCCATATAAACGTTTCAACGGTATATTATTCGCTGGTAAACGGTCAAAACCGTTATGGAAATTCTCTGTTTGTATACTCACTGTGGAAATCATGGGCTATATAATCGTGTTTATATTTTAAGAAAATGACATTACTATTTCAGGATTTATCAGCCTTTTTATAAGTGCGCACTGAATTTTTAAGGCAAAACTAAGAAACAAGTACACCCTACGCTTTGTTATCTTTTTACCTATAAATAAGTTATTTAAAATGTTTAACACTAAATTGCCCCTTACTTCTGCCTAATCCGATTAAATTTACAGCCGGTAACTGATAGAAAACTATCTGAAACGCTTATTAAAAATAATTCGTAACACAGTAATCGTATTGGTATTACTGCTCGTTACGGTAATTGTCCTGGTTAATACTACACCGGTTCAGAATTACCTTGCCCGGAAAGCCGCAACCCTACTCTCAGAAAAACTAAAAACAAAGGTTGCAGTTGCGCATGTAAGAATTGATTTTCTGAACCATTTTTTAATTCAGGGTGTTTATATAGAAAGTCAGAACCACGACACGCTTCTATATGCCGGCGAAGCTCAGATAAGAATAACTGACTGGTTTATTTTTGTGCATAAACCAGTGATTCATTATCTGGGGCTGAGCAACACCTATGTTCACCTTTCGCACCAGGCGCATAGCAATGTATGGAATTATGATTTTATTGCAGATGCGTTCGGTTCGGACAATAAAAGCCAGGGAGGCAAGCAAATTGAGTTCGATCTGAAAAAAGTAGATCTGGAAAATATCCGGTTTTATATGGATGATAAATGGGGCGGCGAAGATATACATATTGATGCCGGCAACCTGGTACTGAATGCCGACGATATAGACTTCAAAAATAAGCTCATTAACCTTGAAAATATAAACATAAAGAATTCCGACGTTTCACTGAATGAGTACAAAGCCGGGCATCCTCCCCGGCCGCATAATGATACTTTACAACCTGCCATTGATACCACCCCGTTCAACACGGGTAAGTGGATAGTAAAACTAAAGACGCTCAACCTGGACGGCTGCTCCTTTCATTTAACAGCCAACGATAAAATACCGGTTCCCGACCTTTTTGATGAAAACCACCTGGCAATTACAAGGGTCAAAGCAAGTATCAATACAGTTAAAATTATCGGAGACACCATATCAGGTAATGTTACCGGCCTGTTTGCCCACGAAAGATGCGGGCTTGAGATCAGGCAAATGAAAAGTAAGGTTTCGGTATCACCGGTTGCCTCGGTATGTTCAGATCTCTATCTTGAAACCAGCAACAGTAAAGTAAGGGATTATTATGCCATGCATTACAAGCACTTCCCCGATTTTCTGGAGTATATTGACAAAGTAGTAATGGTGGGCCGCATGACTGATGCTACAGCGGACATAAAAGACATAGCCTACTTTGCTTCGCAGCTAAAGAAATTCCCTCCCATTACTTTCCGAATTAAGGGAGAAGGTAGCGGCACTGTTGCCAACCTGAGCGCACATAACCTGATTGTGAGCGATGGCAATTCCGTATTCAACGGCAATATCAGTATGAAAGGGCTGCCTGATATTTACAAAACTTACATTACCTGGACTGATGGAAAACTGGTGACCAACGGACAGGGGATACTCAGATATACGCCTATGTTAAGAAACAGTCCTGATGTAGCTTTAGAAGACCTTACCTACGCTGTTTTCTCAGGCAATTATACAGGTTATATTGAGAATTTCGCTGTAAAAGGAGTCGTAAATACAAATCTGGGTATACTTACTGCCAATGTAAAACTGAATATGCCGGGGTTCAATATTCATACTGCACAGTTTTCAGGTAATGTTACTTCAACCGACCTCCAGATCGGAACACTTTTAAAACAACCATTACTGGGAGGCGTAACACTGAACGAAGATATATCCGGTACTTCCTTTGACCCGGGCGAAGGGCTGCTGAAGCTTAACGGAATGATCAGCGAACTGACACTGAACAAATATACTTACCATAAAATAACCACAAACGGAGTACTGGCAAAAAAACAGTTTAACGGAAACATACAGGTAGATGATTCCAACCTTGCACTTGAATTTGACGGCGATATCAATTTTACCAATAAAAACATTATACTTAAGGCATCAGCGCACCTGCTCGGCAGTAATTTCAAGGCGCTCAACCTCACTCAGGACCTGATAACCGCCACCGCTGATTTCGACCTTAACTGCACAGGAAGCAATATTGATAATTTCTCTGGTACAGCATTACTCAATAATATTTCAATAAAACGAAATTCGCAAAGGCTGGCGCTGGATTCGGTATTAGTGAATGCGACAGGAGACAGTCTGAATAAACTGCTTACCATACAGAGTAATGCTGTACTGGCATCGATACAAGGCAATTACCGGTTAAGCAAGCTGGCGAATTCCGTTCAGTACTATCTTTCCCGTTACCTGCCCAATTATATTAAAGAACCTGAAAAATATGCTCCGGAGCAGAATTTCAAGTTTAAAGTAAAAACCTACCTGATAGACAGTATTCTTGCAGTTGCATTTCCGCTTATGAGGGGTTTCGATTCATCGGTAGTGACCGGGTCTCTGAACACTACCGATAAAAAACTATTACTCACTGCAGCCATTCCCTATGGCATAATAGGGGGTGTGCATATGAACAACATCTCTATTGAAGGAGCAGGCGATCTGGTTTCACTGGGCTTGAGTACAAATATCCAAAATATATCTGTTGCCGACAGCATGATTTATGGTTCACTCAGCCTGACCACATCAGTAGGTAATGACTCCATAAATTTCATTATCGGGACCAGTTCACCCGATTCATCTTCATCGCTTACATTGAACGGAAGAATTTTCGCTTTTAAAGATTCTTTATTCCTCACCATGATGCCTTCACAATTCTGGCTGAATAAGGCTAAGTGGGATATTCCAGGTGGAAAAATAGCTTATAGTGATAAATACCTTAAGATAGACGGACTTACGCTCACGTCAGGCCTACAGAAAATTACTGCCACAACACAGTTTGAAAATAATGACAGGGATATCATTATAAATACCGAAAACCTTGACCTGGGGCAATTGGGGGCATGGGCAGGGCTCTCGGTTTACCAACCGGATGGCCTTTTAAGCGGGACCATATCGGTTGACAAAGTATTTAACAACCCGCACATTAACACTCATCTGCTTGCAACAGGAGTGTTGCTGGGTATTGACACAGTTGGCACAATTAACGTAACAGGCGACTATGATATAAAGAAGAAAATTATCACTTTCGATCCTCAATCAGGCATATACAGGGACAATTCTTCCATAATAGCATCGGGCACCATATCATTTGATAGTTCTTCGCAACAGAAACTAGATGGTAAGATTGAGTTCAAAAAGGCTTTGGTTGCATGGGCGGATCCTTTTCTGACAGGCATTATGAGCCATTTGACCGGAACAGTTGATGGCACAGTCAGTTTCAAAGGCACTTCAATTGAGCCAGTAATGGATGGGAACGTGACATTACAAAACGGAGGATTCAAAGTTGATTATATGGGTTGCAGTTATACTGTACCTTCAGCTAATGTTCATATTGATAACAGAGTTATCAGCTTCGGGAAAGTGACTGCCTATGATGCCTATAAGAATACTGCATACCTGACCGGAAAGTTTACACATAACCTCTTCCGGAAAATGAAAATGGCGCTTAAGGTAACAACAGATAAGTTTGAAGTTCTGAACCTGGGTGTAAATGACAATAATCTCTTTTACGGCAATATTATAGGCGGAATGGATTCCTTTACCATAACAGGCCCATTCGACAATATAATGCTTAATGCTTATAATGCAGTACCGGCCGCTAAATCACGGCTATATATACCCGAGTCCACTTCGGCAGGAACTGCTGCTTCTTATACGTTTGCTACATTTAAGGTTTATGGACATCTGCAAGATCAGCAATTAAAGAGGAGCAGGAGTAAAATCACTATTTCGATCGATGCCAATATCAATCCTTTACTGGAAACCCATATTATACTTGACCCGTCATCGGGCGATGAAATAATGGCCAAAGGTTATGGGCAAATCAGTCTTTTTATACCTCCCAATAATGATATAAGTATGAATGGCACCTATACCATTGAGCATGGTCAATACCTTTATACCTTTAAATCACTGCGACTGCAACGCGTTTTCAGCCTCAGTCCGGGTGGTTTTATCACCTTTAACGGACCATTCAGCCAGACAGCAGTAAGCGTAGATGCGGTTTACTCGCTTAAAGCCCGGCTCTATGATATGCTCAGTGATGCCGACAAAACCTTATTGAACGGAAACAGCAGTGATAAAGCCGATGCACTGACGCCGCAAATTGTAGATGTGATTATGCATATGAATGGCTTGCTGAACAGCCAGAAACTGACATTCGACCTGGACCTGGAAGACAAACACACCCAGGGTACGGTAGTTTACCAGATGCTGAGGCTGGTAAATAACGATGACCGCCAGAAATTTAACCAGGTTGCATCATTGCTTATCATAGGTGATTTCACTTCGCCTGAAGGTATAGGCGGATCAACCGCAATTACCGGAGCCATTAATAATGTCAGCCAGATTTTATCCAGTTCCACATCAATTGCACTTACAAAAGCTCTGAATAAAATAACCGGTGATAAAAGATCGAACATAGACGTAAAATATACCAATTACAATGTAAGTGACCCCTCAGTGGCTGCAATTAACCGCAATGAGTTTAAACTGGGTTATAACCATAGTTTTCTTAATAACCGGCTTCAGGTAGAAGTTGGGGGTACTTCGGACTGGGGTCACCCAACGAGCCAGAGCGCTGCTACCAACTTTGATATAACCGGTGACTTCCGCATACAGTACCAGGTTACTGAACAGAGTAATGTGCGCGCCAATGTATTCCGCACCAGCGATTATGATGTAACTATTGACCGGACAATCATACGCAGCGGGGTGGGATTAACCTGGCGCAAATCGTTCGACCGGCTGGGCGATTTCTTTCGCGGCTACAATTATACCAGGCAGCAAAAACTTGAGGAATTAAAAAATGTAAAACCCGAACCATCAGGAGATACGGTTTTTACCCCAAAACCAGCAGGCTCAGAATAAACCTGTAGCCAGAAAACACCGATTTACACCACCGTATCTACTTCTGAATAAACCAGTAATCAAGGGATGTAAATTCAGTAAATGACAGTATAATATTTCATAATACTCAATAAGCAAATTGGTACTTAGTATAAAATTAATGGTGAATCAATTCACCTTAAAACATTAAAATGAGTATCTTTCCAGATCAAAAACTCACCAGATTGAAAAAGAATTTCCAGATAGCAATTGTAACAATAATTATTTTCACAACGTCGTGTAGGGTTTCAGACAATAGTGAAAATGAGGAAAGGAACCTACCGGGGAAAAAAGCCGATATTTCATTTTATACCGGATCAGCAATAAACGATCTTTACAAAATGAAATTATTTGGTAAAGTAAAATCAATATTTGATTCCGTTTATGATGTCAGTAACGTATTAATTGACAGTCCGGAAAAAATCATTTCAATAAATTCCTATTTGTTCAATAGAGATGGTTTTAAAACAAAAGAAATTGTCGACTCAAATTTCCGAAATAATATTTTATTTCACTCTTATTCGCTTACTTATAATGACAGTACAAATGAAGATATTGATAGTTTTTACAACAATAACGAAGAATTAATGCATGTAAATGCTATAAAATATGACATTGATGGCGCTATTGCAGAGTATAGCGAATACAATTCAACTGGCAACATTATAACAAAGCGAAAATACAACTATGACATAAATGGAAACAAAATTGCAGCGCTGGTGTTTGATCAGGACAGTAAATTAAAAGAGAAGGTAACCAATTTATATGACTTAAATGATCAAATGGTTTATACCGGCTATTATGATCAAAACAATGGCTTGACCCAAGAAATTTTTTATAAATACAATTCAGATGGCGATCTTACAGCAAAAATTAATAATGATGGAGGTGGCAGTTTGAATTACAGAATAACCTATTCTTACGACAGTACCGGGAATATGGTTGAGGCAGATAGTTTTAACTCAGATGGCAGTTTAAGTTCAAAATTTTATTCAAATTATGATAATAAATCCAATTTAACAAGGCAGTCTATTACCAATGAAGAAACAGAAATAGAAAGCCGTACAAAAATTTACCAATATGAATATGATATTTTCGGAAACTGGACAAATAAGAAAACCAGCATACTGAAATTCGGGAAGCCTTTCCTCATTGAAATCAGCAAAAGGAAAATTGTATATTATTAAGAACCGATAATTCTTAGTTCTTAATGAATTATTGGTTTTCGAACTCAGGATTAAAACAAAATACCCTGTCCGTTAACTACCCTTCTGAAATCCTTTGTATTCAGTTCCGTTCTGGATTCATTGAGGTGGAACTTACGGCAGTAAATCTGAAACTGGGTTCTTATTACTTCTGCAAATTTACCATCACCCACCATCCTGTTGCCAAACCGGCTGTCGTTTACCTGGCCTTCATGGCAATCGCTAATCTGGCGCCAAACTTTATCGGCCCTGTCGGGGAAGGTTTTATACAGCCAGTCTTTAAATATGCCCCCTACCGCACCATTAAGGCGCACAACTGTATATCCGGCCCATTTAGCCCCGGCCTCGCTGGCAGCCTTCAGTACATCGTGCATATGCATATCATTGAGGCCAGGTATCAGAGGAGCATTCATAATACCAGTTGGCACACCAACATTGCTGAATGTTTCCAGAACTTTAAGCCTGCCTTTATAAGATGCTGTTCTGGGCTCCAGAGCCCGCCTTAAGTCTTCATCCAGTGAATTGATTGAGGTAAGTACCCTAACGAGGTTATGCTTTGCCAGTTCCTGGATTACATCGAGGTCGCGCAATATCAGTGCATTCTTGGTCAGCACCCCAACCGGATTTCTGAACTCCAGGCATATCTTCAGCAGCGCTCTTGTTATTTTCATTTTCCGCTCTATTGGCTGGTAGCAATCTGTATTGCCACTCAATGAAATGGTAGCAGGTATCCAGTTCTTGTTATTAAAAAACTTCCTCAGCAATGCAGGGGCATTTTTCTTTACTACTATCCGGCTTTCAAAATCCACCCCTGCACTATAGCCCCAGTACTCGTGACTGTTGCGGGCATAGCAATACACACATCCATGCTCACAACCCTGGTAGGGATTAGCCGACCAAAGCATACCCACATCCGGGCTGGTTACCTCGTTGACCAGGGTTTTGGCATTATCGGTAATATATTGTGTATGTCGTTTTTCCTGTTCCCAGTCATCTATTCCCTCCAGGTGCTCCTGCACATACTCCCCCTTCAGAAACCTGTTCTTAGGATTATACTGAGCTCCTCTGCCCTTTACATAACGATCGTTTGCCGACTGATTGATCATTTCACTTTGGTTTGATATGTTTATTGCAGTACGCACCTTAAATTGTCAAATTACATAGCAATAAATGCTAAAATTCAACCACAAAGTAGGTTATTAGCTACAAATTGCTTAGCAAATACGAAACTACGGACTTTTATGCTAAATATAATGGAAAACAGGAAAATAATTTATAAAATGAGACCACTTACAATAGTTCTGTTAATATTTGATTTCATCAAAAAAGCCGATGTCTGCTCCGGTTTCTTTAATCAATAAATCTTACCTTTGCCCACCCAAATTAAAAAAAGGCCCTTTACCGGGTAATTGGGGAATAATAAACAGATGCGGCCAATACAAGACGCTTTACCCTTACTGCAGCAACCACGGAAAATTTTTATCACAACGCATCATAAGCCTGATGGGGATGCTATTGGCAGTATGCTGGGCCTTTCATTGTATCTTTCGCTGAAAGGACATAAAGTAACACCCGTATCCCCGGGTGAAATTCCTGACTTTCTGAACTGGATGCCCGGGGTAGCAGGCATGCTGAACTTTGAAGAACATCAGCATCAGTCATTAGCAGCCCTAAAAGAATGTGACCTCATAATATGCGTTGATTTTAATGATTTCAGTCGTACCAAACACCTGGAATTGCACCTTGCCGCAGCTACGCAGCCAAAAATATTGATTGATCACCACCTGTTTCCTAAGCCGGTATGGGATTATGGGATAAGCGTACCTGAAAAAAGCAGCACCTGTGAAATGGGTTATGACCTGATTAATCTGATGGGTGATAATGAACTGATAAACGTTGATATTGCTGCATGTCTGTATACAGGACTCATGACCGACACCGGTTCATTCAAATTTCCGGTAACCAGTGCATCCTCCCATGCTATGGCAGCCGACCTTAAAAGCAAGGGACTTGACCACACAAGGATACATGAAGAAGTATACGATTCGTGGACAGAGGGAAGAATGCGGTTCCTGGGTTATGTGCTGATTGAGAAAATGGAAATTTTCCATAAATATCATGCAGGACTTGTAACATTATCGAGAAAAGACCTGAATTTATTTAATGCACAATCGGGAGATACAGAGGGGCTAGTCAATTATCCGCTAAGTATATCAGGTATTAAATTTGCAACCCTGATTACAGAAAGAAGTGATGAAGTAAAATTATCGTTCCGCAGTAAGGGCAATTTTGATGTAAGTGCCTTTGCCCGTCAGTATTTCGATGGTGGCGGCCACTTCAATGCATCGGGAGGAAGAACAAAAACTACATTTCCTGAAACAATTGTATATTTTAAGAAAATTTTGTCCGATATTCACGCCCAAATTAAATAATAAGTAAACGTAAACAAACAGACATGATAAAAAGGATTATCCCGATTGCCTTGCTAGGCGCGGCAATTATCAGCAACACAGGTTGCAACAGCGATGGTGGTTTCAAAAAAACCCATGGTATTGAGTATAAGATTGTAAAAGAAGTTAAGGGTAAGAAGGCTGCTAAGGGAGACATAGTAGAATTCAATCTTATTGCGAAAGCCGACACTACCGAGTTGGGCAATACCTACAAACAGGGCCATCCTGGCGCGATGAGAGTAGAAGAAGTTAAAAATTCGGGGGATCTTCAGGCTGTATTTCCACATCTGGCAGCAGGAGACAGCGCCATTGTACTTATTTCATGCGATACAATTATAAAGGGTATACCTGCCGACCAGCTGGAAAGGGCTCAGAAAATGCAGCCATGGCTTAAAAAGGGAAATAAAATAACGATCAACCTTTCTGTAGTCTCTGTTAAGAGTGAAGAAGATTACAAAGCTTCAAAACAGGCTGAAAAGAAAGAAAAAGATGCTAAACAGATGGCAATAGATGAACCAAAACTGCAGGAATATTTTGCAAAAAATGGTATTAAGCCAGAAAAAACAGCATCGGGTCTGTACTATACCCTTAAAAAACCCGGAACCGGCGATCAGATCACAGCAGGTGAATCAGTAAGCATGAAATATACCGGCAGGCTGCTTGATGGTAAAGCATTCGACTCGAATGTAGATACATCTGTAGGCCATCATGGCACTGACCCGCTTACTTTCTCCGTTGGCGCTCACCAGATGATTGCAGGAGTTGATGAAGGAGTAGCATTATTGAAGAAAGGTTCAGAGGCTACTTTATACCTCCCATCGGCGCTAGGATATGGCGAACAGGCACCACCAAATATAGGGCCAAACCAGATTCTTGTTTTTGATGTAAGCATTACTGATGTAAAGCCAGCCAGCGAAAATAAGCAGATGCAGGGCCAACCTCAGGCTCAGCCACAGTAGTTTTTAATTAATCAATAAACATATTATTTATGAACAGGACACCTAAACTTGCCCTAATACCCGCATTGCTAACATTTGTATTAGCTTCTGTCAGTACGAGTGTATATTCTCAGGAGGAGCTTTCTAAATCAACTCCGGATGGGTTTACCCTTCTGAAAGACGGTCTGGAATATAAAATCGTTTCTCACGGGAATGGTAAGAGAAAACCGGCATTAACTGACCATGTAGAATTAAATATCAGCTACCAGGTAGGCGACAGCCTTATGTTTGATTCCAGGAAGATGAATAATAATAAACCTGTTCCTATTCCTATTACCAAACCAAGAGGCCCCGGCGATCCGGTGGAGGTGTTTATGCTGATGGTTGAGGGCGACAGTGCTGTAGTAAGGTATCCTGTTGATTCAATTAAAAAAACCGGTCAGGCGCCACCATGGGCTAAGGATGGTGATAAAATAATCTACAAGATCAAACTGGTATCTGTAAAAACAGAAGCAGAGGATAAAAAGGAAAATGAAGAAAAGGCGGCCAGGCAAACAGCTATTGATGATGAAATACTGAAGGTATATTTCAAAAAAAACAACATCAAGGCTAAGAAGACTGGATCTGGTTTGTATTATGCCATAAAAACTGAGGGTAAAGGTGAAAATATAAAACCAGGAGAAACAGCCGATGTGAATTATACCGGTATGTTTATGGATGGCAAAAAATTTGACTCCAATACTGATTCTTCTTTCCATCACGTGACGCCTTTTACGCTGGAAGTAGGTAAAGGCCATGTTATTAAAGGATGGGACGAAGGCCTGCAACTGCTGAAATTAAACAGCTCCGCAACCTTCTATATCCCTTCTACTCTGGCATACGGCAGTTCGGAAAGGCAAGGTATCCCTGCCAACTCGATCCTGATATTTGATGTAGCCATTACGAGTGTAAAAACTGCGGAGCAGGTAATAAAGGATAAAGCGGTAGAGGCCGAACTGAAACAAAAAGAAGCATTGGCCAGTGCCGGCAAGCAGGTTGAGATAGATGATAAGCTGCTGCAGGATTATTTTGCAAAAAACAATATCAAAGCCAATAAAACCGCCTCAGGATTGTATTATGTTATTTCACAGAAAGGTTTAGGCCCTAATGCAAAACCAGGTAAGAAAATAACTATGAACTATACCGGTAAAACACTGGATGGTAATGTATTTGATTCAAATACTGATCCTAAATTCAGTCACGTTTCTCCGTTTTCGTTCACCTTAGGACAGGGCCAGGTAATTAAAGGATGGGACGAAGGAGTGCAACTGCTGAAACTGGGCAGTAAAGGCACGTTTTATATCCCATCTTATCTGGGCTATGGAGCCACAGGAGCAGGTAAAGCGATACCCCCGAATGCCATCCTTATATTTGATGTGGAAGTATCGGGGATAGATAATTAATTTTCACAAAAACAAAAATTATTCAACCAAAAAAACGAAAAATTATGATCAAAACAGCCTTAACCAGTTTATTATTCATCTGCTCTTTTCTGATTGCAAACACGGGTTTTGCACAAGATCAGAAAGCTATTGATGAGAAGATCCTGACCGATTATTTTGCCAAGAACAAAATAAAAGCAACACGGACCCCGTCGGGCTTGTACTACACCATTAACCGGAAAGGAGAAGGAGCCAATGCAAAACCAGGCCAGTCTGTAACTATGCTCTATTATGGCTATACACTGGATGGCAACAGATTTGACGGAAATATGGACAAAAATTATAACCCTGCAGGAAACCCTTTTACTTTTAATCTCGGTGCTCACCAGGTAATCTCTGGCTGGGATGAAGGTGTTCAGTTATTAAATAAAGGTTGCCGTGCCACACTTTACCTGCCATCGGGTTTGGCTTATGGTCCGCGAGCAATGGGAGCTGCTATACCAGCAAATTCGATTCTTGCATTTGATGTGGAATTGATATCTATGAAGTAGTCATTATTTAATCTGATATGTTTAAAAACATTTTCTGTTATCTTTTTTTGGTGTGGTATTTGCTCCCTGCAAATACCACACTTGCTTATACACATGCCGATACCCTAAGGGGCAGCAATGGCCGCGGACGGGCATGGTGGAAAGTACTGCATTACGATCTGCAGGCAGGGATTGATACTTTGTCGAGAAGTATTTATGGCACTAACCTTATTAATTTTAAGGTAATGCAAAAACCTGCCGACAGTATGCAGATAGACCTGCAGGAACCGATGGTGCTTGACAGCGTCAAACTTACAGGCACGGCAGGCGCAGAAGCAATCCGGTTGCAGATGGTGAAGGAAGGAAATGTATGGTGGGTAAAATATCCATTCCATCAGTTAAAGGCCGGCGAAAATTATTCTGTTATGGCCTGGTATCACGGCATACCTAAAGAAGCGGTGCGGCCACCATGGGATGGCGGATTTACCTGGAGCCACGACACCAATGGCAAGCTCTGGCTGGCAGTTTCCTGCCAGGGATTGGGAGCAAGCGTATGGTGGCCCTGCAAGGATGCCCAGTGGGATGAGCCCGACAATGGTATGGTTATGCGTTTCTTTATTCCCGGTTTATATGCCATAAGTAACGGCAAATCGCTGGACCCCGACTCCGCCTGGATCAATAAGCCGGGCTTGTCGACATGGGAAGTGAAGAACCCCATCAACACCTATGATGTTACTTTTTATGCAGGTGATTATGTGCACTGGCACGATACCCTGATGGGCGAAAAAGGCAAGCTGGACCTGGATTTCTGGGTATTGAGAACCAATGAGGAAAAAGCAAGAAAACAATTTGCAGTAGTGAAAGAAATGATCCATTGCTATGAATACTGGCTTGGCCCGTACCCTTTCTACGAAGACGGGTACAAACTGGTGGAATCGCCCTACTTAGGTATGGAACATCAGAGCGCTATAGCTTATGGCAATAAATACATGATGGGCTACCTGGGAAGCGACAGGAGCCTTACAGGTTATGGTAAGTATTTTGATTACATTATTGTGCATGAAAGCGGCCATGAATGGTTTGGCAACAGTATTACCGCCCGTGATATGGCCGACAACTGGATACATGAAGGTATTACCACCTACAGTGAATCACTGTTTGCAGAATGCCTGCTGGGTAAAGAAAAGGGTCAAAAATACAGCAAGGGCGCATGGCACAATATCCAGAATGATTTACCGGTAATAGCCCATTATGGTGTAAATGAAGAGGGCCCCGGAGATATCTATGAAAAGGGGGCGGCGGTAATGTACATGATCCGGGAGTTAACCAATGACGATGAAAAATTCAGAGCTATGCTTCGCGGCTTAAGCAAGGATTTTTACCACCAAACTGTAACCACTCAGCAGATTGAAGAATATATCAGCACACATACAGGCCTTGAACTGAAGGCTTTCTTCAATCAATACCTGCGCAATGCAGAAATACCATTGCTGGAATATGCCATTAAAGATGATCAGCTGAGTTACCGGTTTACAGAAGTCGTTGAAGGTTTTTCTGTTCCGGTGACTGTATTTTCAGGAGAAAATTCCGTAAAAATCAATCCGACTTCTGAATGGCAACATGTAAAATGGACCGGCGGGTATAATGTGAAATTCACCAAAGATTTTCTGATGCATGTAAAATCATAAAGAACTATTCTCAGAAAAAGACCGCCATTTCCTTTTGGTATTTTCTTGCTTCTATATGAGCACGCTCTGCAAATGAACCAGAGCTATCAGCAAATATAATGCTACGCGACACGTTGATCAGTAAGCCTGCATCCTTATTAAATGCATTGCTGCATACTGTGGCTACATCGCCACCCTGCGCCCCTACCCCCGGAACGAGAAAAAAATGATCGGGCAGCAAATGTCTTACTTCCCTGAGTTGTTCTTTTCGGGTAGCGCCTATTACGAACATGATATTATCGGGCGTGCCCCACGAAGCAACGGTTCGTAATACCCTCTCGTAAAGCAATTCACTGCCGCAGTTCTGCAACTGAAAATCGGCGCTGCCGGCATTGGAGGTGAGTCCGAGCACAATTGCCCACTTGTCGGGAAACTGAAGAAATGGCTGCACACTGTCGGCCCCCATATAGGGTGCAACGGTTACACTGTCGAAAGGATAAGTATGGAAGAAGGTACGGGCATACTGCTCAGATGTATTGCCAATATCTCCCCGCTTTGCATCGGCTATGGTGAAGATATCTTCGGGTATATATTGAAGGGTGCGCTCCATGCTTATCCAGCCTTTTATTCCTTGCGCTTCATAAAAAGCCGTGTTGATTTTATAAGCTACTGTATAATCTTTGGTAGCATCAATAATAGCTTTATTAAAAGCAAATACAGGATCTTCTTCCAGCCACAAATGCTCCGGGATTTTAGCAGGATCTGTATCCAGCCCTACACACAAAACTGATTTTTTCCTGAAAATATTTTTTCTTAACTCCGTGCGGTTCATGCGATAAAGATAACAGAATGTGCCCGGATTCGTAGCAGATAAACAGGAAAAAACAGAAGGAATCAACTGTAAAAACCAATGCGGGACTCTGAAGAGTGCCCGCTTAGAAGTTTTAGTGAAAGTTTTTTAGTAATGTGGCTTATAAAGGCTGATATGAATATATACTGCAATTATCGTGCCAATTTTCACATGATTTTAAGAAACGCCCTAATTAACAGGTTCATCAGGATGTTCCGCCCTAAGTTCATTTTCTTTTGAAACCACATTCCTTACTACAAAATCAAGTTTGTTGGCCGATTCGCCTATCCAATACATGATTTCCTTATTATTCGGGTCAGTGGCATCTTCAAAATTAAAAATCTGAACAAACCCAAGAATAGCAGATACAGGGCCCCTTATTTCGTGTGCCTGAATATGTACAATATCACTCAAAACATGGCTCTGGGCGGCTATGTGAGCCAGATTAGCTTTTTTCTCTTTTGAAAGAAGCGCATTATACTTTTTCTGGGTATTGTAGTTGCGGTACATAAAAAATGCCAGCGCCAATAGCATAACCAGGCCACCAAACTCACCGTATAAAAATAACTTTCCCTGTTCCAGCTTTTTATGGTAATTATCCTCTGCCTTAGTAAGTTCCCTTATGTTTTTTATCTCCAGGTCCTTCCTGATTGCTTCTTTTGTTTTATCAATATTACTTGTACTGTCGCGCGTACTGATAAAATGCTTAAAAGCATCAAGTGCCTTATCGTTCTTGCCACTTACCTGGTAGGCATTGGAAAGGCCAAGCCAAGCTTCCTTCTGATCTGCAAGGTTTTGATTCTGCAAAGAAAAATCAAGCGCTTTCTGCAGATAAAAAACTGCCAGGTCGGGGCGGTTTAATTTCAGGTAAGCGTTGCCAAACGTAGCGTTTGCTTTCGACAATAATTTCATAAAGTGCTGCCCTTCTGCGAGACTCAAGGCGCTATCGGCATATTCTCTGGCCTTGTAAAAATCACCTGAATCCAGATAGGAATTTGCCATTTCGTCCTGAATCACTACCTCATCATCAAACCTTACCCGCTCCCGGCATACTAATAAAGCCCTCTGAAAATATTCTAAAGCTTTTGCATACTTTTTCTGTTGCTTGTAAGACCTCCCAATTCCGGTGAGACTTAATTCGATAAACCGTATTTTATTGATGGTCTGGCTCATCTCCAGCACATCCTCAAAAGTTTTCAATGCCTTAGCATCATCGGGCATAGCGAGGTAAATATCTCCCATATTAAGTTTAAGTCCAATGCGTAATGTGGTATCCTGTAGGTCCGAACTTTTCTTTTTGTTAGCCTCTAATTCAATCAGCTTTAATGAACTGTCGTAATAAGTTATCGCATTGGGATAATCTGCTATTGATCCATATGCATGACCCAGATCAGCCAGAATAGCTTCTTCCAGTTCATTTCCAGGCCTAAGCAACAATGCTTTAAAAAAATATACTATTTCATTATCATGCTGTCCTAATTTACCAAATTTTTTCGCTATATATTCAAGAGCAAGTGCTTCATTATGGATATCTTCATTTTTATCAGCCTCAATAACACTTTCATTAAATTGATTAAAACCTTTTTTATAGTCGTTTTGACAATCTATATAAATATCACCCAGCAATCTGTTTGTTTGGTATATGCCTGGCGCCCAATTTTGTTTTAGAGCAAATTTTTGAGCCTCTTTTGCTAAAACTAATTTAACCGAAGAATCTTCACAGGCTAAAGAAAGCGCCCGTTCAACAATAAAAGTTATTTTACTTGTATCATTTGATAATTTTTGAACACTATTATTAAATGAATCAATATTAAAACCAGGCTGTTGTGCATAGAGCATTGAAGAATTCCATACAAAAATCAACAATCCAGTAATAAAAACAAATAATATCTTCTTTATTCTAGGCATTTAAACCAAAATTTTTATGAATTTTATTGCAGTAAAGCAATGGAATAGAACATACGCCCGTTTTCTATACAAAGTAAAGTGAAAAATTCTTACTATTTTCATTCTTTCACACAAAAAAAGATCAAAAAAAATTTTTTGAAAACTAAATTATGTATATCTTTGTTCTAATGACATTTTATGACTATCGTCATTGGAAACTATTAATTTGATATTGGAAACTTAAAAACTAAATTTATGAATACAAAGAACAGGATACTTTTGACAATATTTGCGCTGTTTTTAACCTCCTTTACAGCGAGAGTATCATATGCCCAATCTGTAACTTTAGGTGTTGAATTTGGAAATCTTCAGCCAGGTGGCACTGAATGTGTTGGCAGAGGTGTTTGCGATTGCGATGTTTCTGGTTCTATCGGCATTAATGTAACTTTTTCAGTTAGTGCCGATGGCAGTTCACTGATCATGCAGTTCAGTAAGGCCGATTTGCAGAACAGCCAACCTGACCAGGTAAGTAAATTCACTTCCGGCTCCTATGTTTTTGATGGTACTTATGTACTTCCAAGCAGTTTATTTTCCAGTTTAAACTTAGGAACCGGCGCTAACATCAATCCAAACAGCAATGGTACTGTTTCGATAGATGGCGATGTTATTACAGTTTACGAAACTATCTATACTCAGAATTAATTTTATATTTGCATGGTAAAACCAGTTCCAGATCAATCTGGAACTGGTTTTTATTTTTTTATAGAGTACCCTGGTTAATCCTGTGGAATGCCATAAACTGTGGTGCAACCGCTAAAATAATAATTCAGTCCGTATTTAAGATTTGCCATTGTAATCAAAGAGTGAAATTTTAAACGCATGTTATGTATCAATCCAATTTCCTGACCAGGCTGAAATTTCAGATTATTGAGCATCCAGACGCTAAAATTTTTTTTATATAAATTTCACATAAATTTCCTCAGTGGCCATGAATTAAAACTATAATTATAAAAAAAACATAATCCTCTTCTCTGCCTTAATACTTTTCAACTGCAGCGCATTTTGCCAGGGAATAATGACTACCTGCATTGGCACCGGCATAGCAGGATATAGCGGCGATAATGGCCCGGCAAGCGCCGCTGAGTTATACGGCGGCAACGATATCTGCATGGACCCCGCAGGTAATATTTATATTGCTGATGCTGTTAACAATGTAATCAGGCGGGTATCAGTATCTGGCATTATTACCACAATAGCAGGCAATAACATTGCCGGATATTCGGGTGATGGCGGACAAGCCACCGGCGCACAACTGAAATCACCCGGATATATTTGCCTTGACCCATTTGGGAACTTATACATATCTGAGGGTGGGCCAATGATAGGTAATCCGGGTAATGCAACGATAAGGAAAGTGACCCCTTCTGGAATCATAAGCACTGTTGCTCATCTTATATGTCCGAAGGGCATTTGCTCCGATCAATCGGGAAATGTATATGTGGCTGATCAGGAAGCCAATAAAATCTTAAAGATATCAGCAACCGGCACATTATCTACTTATGCAGGTACTGGCTATGCCGGGTATACAGGTGATGGTTTTCAGGCTACGGCAGCACAATTGAATGGGCCTATGGCAGTGGGTATTAATGCCGCCGGCGATCTTTTTTTCTCTGACCAGATCTATACACCATCGGCAGAGAGTTATATAAGAAAGATCAATGCCGCTACTGGGGTAATTACTACCATTGCAGGCAATGGATCGGGTACAACGGGTGATGGCGGACCGGCAATTAATGCCGGTCTCGGTTTTATATTCGGTATTTTTATTGATGGCCATGGCGATTTGTATTGTAATGAAGAAAGTTGTGCCAGCCGCAAAATAGATATGGCCACGGGTATCATCAATCTTGTTGCGGGCGAATATGGTACTGAAGGATATAACGGGGATGGAGGGTCAGCTACAACGGAAGCTCTGAGATTCCCGGGCGGACTATTTGTTAACCCATGGAACGGCAACCTGTTTATAGCCGATATGGGCAATAACCGCATCAGAAGCGCCACACAACCCGATTATGTGCCCACTGCAACCGGGATAAAAAGCATATCAAATACACCTGATCATTTCCTGGTATCCCCTAACCCGTCAAATGGTATCTTCACCTTGAAAACAAATGCGGCACACGCTTATTTAGTGGTAACTAATGTGCCGGGCCAGGAGGTTTATAGTACACTAACGGATAGCAGAAAGGCACTATCGACCTCAGTAATGAACCAACGGGAATCTATTATGTAACGATAAACTGTGACGGATTATCAGAGGTAGAGAAAGTAGTTATCAGCAGATAGAAATTCTTGTGCTTACAATCAGCTTTTAGCCTTAATCTCAATTTTAACTGTAACTTCATCGCTCATGGTCAGAGATTTGCCACCTACTCCAAAATCGCGCCTGTTGAGTGTAAAAGAACCTTTAATTTCGGCTTCATCGGCAATCTGGTTAAACTCAAAGGGTATCTCTATTTGTTTGGTTACGCCTTTGATCGTTACATTGAACATACCGGCATAATTATTGCCCTTTATGTACAGCGACTTCGATTCAACATTAATTGTTTTAAATGAATCGGCATTAAAATAAGTCTCTCCTTTCAGGTGTTCATCTCTTAACCCGATACCGGTTTTAAGCGTCTTAACCTCAACCCTGGCCTTGAGGCTGGAGGCAGAGAGATGATCGGGGCTGAAAAACAATTCGGCATGGCCGCCCTCAAAAGTCCCGTTCACGGTAATTCCTGCATTTTTTATTTTAAATGAGATATCCTGAGTTACCGCATTCCAGTTTTTCTGGGCAGTAACAAAAAACGGCAGGAATAAAAACGAAAATACGATTACCAGCTTGTGCATATGTAGTAAAGTTGACTCATTTTAACCGGCTATTGAAATAACGAAGGCAAGTGTTTTGTTAATTCTTCATGCGTTTAGCAGCTTCAATGCACCACAGCAACTCAGCAATAAAAGCATGTGCTCTCTTTACTATGCCAGTTTTGTCTTTAGGGTTGCCCAGCTCATCAAAAGCTTCAGGGGCGCTGGGAACAGGAAACATAGCCGGAACGGTCCATGCCCTTATTTTCCATAAGGTAAACTGCAGTGATGTAATAACCTGCGTGCCGCCGAAGATACCATCTGAAACTGTGGAAATAGCCACTGGCTTACGGTGCCATTCGGCATATAGCAGGTCGACCACATTTTTAAGACTTGCAGGGTAGCCGCCATTGTATTCCGGAGTCACAATCAGCACGCCATCGGCAGCCTTGATCCTTTCTGCAAAATCGGTTACCTGCGGAGATGGGTTAGGCTCAAAATGAAGCCGCTCATTAAAAACCGGAAACTGGTATTCATTCAGATCCAGAATTTCAGCAGTTCCGGAGTCAGATTCTTCAATGAATCGTTTGAAAAATAAAGCTACCCTGTGGCTGTTCCGTCCCCGGCGAACGCTGGCAGAGATAATGGCAATGTGTGGCATAAGCTCCAAATAAAAATGCAATAACTTTCCTGAAGTAAAGTTATTGCATTCAAATTGAATTATTAATTCTTATTCAGGTCAGCAATTATGCTGCAGTTTCAATCACCTGTGTAAATTCCACATTAGCGCTGAAGGTTACTTCTTCACCCAGCAGAATTGCACCTGTTTCAGAAACCATACCAAAGCTAACGCCGAAATCCTTACGGTTTACTTTACCTGAAACGGCAAAACCCACGCGGTTGTGGCCCCATGGATCAACAATCATGCCACCGTATTCCACATTTACAGTGATTGATTTGCTCACGCCGCGCATAGTGAGTGTACCGGTCATCTGGTAGTGCTCCCCTTCCACCTTTGTAAGGCCTGCGGCATCAAAAATGATCTGAGGATGATTTTCGGCATCAAAGAAATCACCGGTTTTGAGGTGACCATCACGCTGCTCGTTGTTAGTGCTGATGGAATCAACTTCAGCAGTGAAATGTACCTTGGCAGTAGTGACGTTATCTCCATCAGTTTCAGCAGTAGCACTGAATGATTTAAACTGGCCGGAAACATTAGAAACTACCAGGTGCCTTACTTTAAAATGCAATTCGGAGTGTGCGGCGTCCAGCGCCCATTTGATTGTTGACATTGTTTGTTTTTTTATAGATGATTAATTAGTTTTTAATTTCACAGGTCCCGCCGGGCGAACAAATATCGCCATCAGAGGTTACCAGAGTATTACTTTTCTCACATTCTGCCCAGGCCTGTTTCAACCCGTCGCTGAAAACCGCTGCATGTTGAGCGCCTGATATGGCATACTTATTATCAAAGACAAAGAAGGGGACTCCGTTGATACCAAGCTGCCGAGCCGTTTCAATGTCGTCCTTTACTTCAGCAGAATACAAATCAGAATTCAGCATTTCGCCTGTTTCAATAACTCGTAATCCAATCTCAATTCCGATCTGCATTAATGTATTATGGTCGCTGATATTTTTTCCATCTGTGAAATAGGCTTTCAGCAAAGCTTCCTTGGCTGCGTCTCCAAGGCCATGGGTTGCTGCAAGATGTATGAGCCTGTGTGCATCAAAAGAATTGGCTATAATTGCTTTGTCGAAATTATAAACAAGGCCATCGGCCTGTGCGTTTCTGGTCATCTGCTCATGCAACTGCACCGACCGGTCAATGCTCATTCCTTTGCGTTCGGCAAGGTATTGATGTATGTTCTTGCCGGGCTGAGCGGTCATATCAGGGTCCAGCTGAAAACTGTGCCATGTTATCTCCACATCAGCTTTATGCTCAAAACCACTCAAAGCATGCTCCAGCCTGCGCTTGCCTATGTAGCAAAACGGGCACATTATATCCGACCAGATGTCTATTTTCATACTGCCGGATTATTGGTGTTAAAAAATAAAGGCCTCAAAGTGAGCCATGCCAGAGCCGGGAAGAAATGCATAGGTATTACCAGTCCGGGAAATAATTCAGGAGAAGTAGTATCTAATGGCAATTTAGCAGCAAAAGCGCCCACAATAGTGGCAAATGAAAGGATGACAAACAGGAAATTGAAAACAATTTCCGTTTTGTTTTTCAGCCATTTATTGAGCAACCAATAACCCAGAGCTGCGATAAGGCACCCAACCACACAGGAAATTACTATACCAACCGGTTTGGCAATTTTAGAGAAATCGACACCCAATGAGGTTGAATATACTTTCTGGTAAATAAGGCTGGCAATGCCTGCCAGTATGCCCGAAACAACACCCAGTAACAATAACCGTTTCAACATAAATGTGGTTTTTATGGTTAATTATTTTTTTACAACAGGTACTTTAATATCCAACTTGATTTGTTCGTCAACCTCTCCGCCTGGTTTACCCAAATGAAAATCGGCCCGGCTTACAGAGAACTTACTTGTGAATATACCACCGGAACCGCTGGCCTGAAAACTGAATGGCAGGGTTACTTCTTTCTTCACACCATGAATATCCATGTCGCCGGTAACCTGGTATGTGGCGCCGTTTTTCACTATTTTCTTTGAAGTGAAATGAATAGCAGGATACTTTGCCGCATCGAGCCATTCTGCGCTTTTGAGATGGTTGTTCATCAGACCGTTGCCGGTATTTACTGATGCCACATCAATTGTAAGATCAATATGGGAAGCTGCCGGGCTTTGCTCATCAAACACTATGGTACCTTTAAGTGTTTTGAAAATTCCTCCTACCTCACCACCACCTGTAAAAGTGATGTTGTATTTGTCGGAGATCTGATAATTTACGGGAGCGGCAAAAGCGGACACTGCTGCCAGTAACAGCAGTGTCGCTAATGTTAAAATGTTGCGGTTCATATACATTGATTAGTCTTTGCTGAATTCAGTATTTGCAGTAATGGTAACTACTTCGCTGAGCATTGCATCAGGCATAGAAGCGCCGATACCAAAATCCGAACGCTTTACACTTCCTGTAAGGTGGAAACCAGCCATTTCTTTTTTGCTCATCGGGTTGGTAGTTGTGCCCACCAGTGTAGCAGTAAGGGTTACCGGTTTTGTAACACCATGCATAGTCAGCTCTCCGGTAACCTTGTAGTTTTTACCACTTTCTTTTTTGAAAGATGTGCTCTTGAAGCTCACCTTGGTATTCTTTTCTGCGTCAAAAAAATCAGCGCTTTTCAGGTGCTTGTCGCGGGCTTCTACGCCGGTGTTAATACTGTTAGTTTCAGCCGAAAATTCAATTTCAGCGCCCGAAAAATCAGGTTTAGCACTACTGATCTTGCCTTCGAATGAGGTGAAAGCGCCATCAATTTCATTGATACCGAGATGGGTGATACCAAATCCGATACGGGAATGCGCTTTGTCGATAGACCATGACTGAGCGAAAGTGTTTGCCGATAAAAACATTGCGGCTGCGATAACTGTTACTTTTTTCATTTTTTTGGTTTTTAACTTGTTTTTTTGGTTATGAAAATCTTTGATGTTATAAACTGTTATTCAATAAGTCCTTTTACAAACCCCTTGATAAAATCCTTAAGTATGGCTTTATTAAAATCGACCTGAGACATACCGAGGTGAGAAACCTCGGGCGACATCAGATTAATAGATACCAGGCCATGAATCATGGACCAGAAGGAATGTACCTTGAGCCAGGTATCAGAGCCGGCATTATTGCCATTTTTAATTATCTCTTCAATTGTAGTATGAATGACGCCTATAAATGCCATCAGCTCCGGAACGGAATTAAGGCTTTCGCATGTAGGCATTCCAAGGCCATACATGAGCTGATAATATTCTTTATTGTTAAATGCAAAATCCCAATAGGCAAATGTGATCGCTTCTAATTGTAAAACGGGGTTAGCGTGTGTATTTTTAGCCTCGCTCAGTTTATCGCCAAGTAATTTAAAACCCTGCCTGTTGAATTCTGAAAGAATGGCCTCTTTGTTTTCGAAATGATCGTATACAACCGGTACACTATATTCTATGGCATCGGCAATTTTACGGATACTCAGGTTTTGCCAGCCTTCCTCATTTACCAGATGCCAGGAAGCCTGAAGGATACTATCCCTCACTTCCTTTCTCTGTCTTTCTTTCCGCTCAACAATACCCATTTTTAGTTGCTATTATTTTTCCTAACAGCGTTAGCAAAGGTAAGACGGTTTATAATTCAAAATGCATGTTTGTACATTTATTTTATTTATAGAGGGATTTGTTTTGATTATAAGGATTAAATCCCGGATAAAAAACAGCATAAATATTTTTATATTTTGTAGAATTATTTCGCCATGTTATTAAAAATGATTAGCTTTGAATAGTCAGGATAAAAGTACAATTGTTACAAAACCTACTCTATTCCTCTTATGGCTAAGAGATATTTTACTTATTTGATATTCATATTGGCCAGTCTGAATGGCCTTTGGGCAAACGGGCAGATCATCAACACAATTGCCGGCATCAGTGGAGGCGGACTGAGCGGCGACACCGGCCCAGCCTACCTTGCCGAATTATTTTATCCGGTAGGGGTAGCAATGGATCACTCCGGCAACCTGCTTATTGCCGATGCTGCCAACAGGAGAATTCGCAGAATTAATACAGCAACAGATATCATTAATACAATAGCAGGATCAGGATGCGGGTTCGGTTGTGTTGGGTTTGGCGGCGACGGCGGGCAAGCAACATCTGCTGAACTTTATTACCCGAACGGCATAGTATTGGATACAAGCGGAAATATGTATATTCCTGATTATGGCAATTTCCGCATCCGCAAAATAAATACATCAGGAATTATTAAAACCATAGCCGGAAATGGATCTGGCACCGGCGCTTTCGGGTTCGGGGTGCCGGCAACATCTGTGAGCATTAATTTTGCCAATGTAGCTGTTGATAAAGCAGGCAATGTCTACTTCGGCGATGGTTATTATTTTTCAAAAGTAGACCCTACAGGTTATGTTACTTATTTTACAGGTTCCGGTATATTGGGTTTCAGCGGTGATGGCGGACCCGCCACAGCAGCCAATCTGAATGGCAACGGCTATATAGCCCTTGATACTGCCGGAAATTTCTATATTGATGACTATTATAATTACCGGGTAAGAAAAGTAAGCCCGTCGGGTATAATCACTACAGTGGCAGGAAATGGTTCACCCGGATACACAGGTGACGGAGGCCTTGCCACCAATGCCAGCATGAATCCGGTTTGCATATCTGTAGATAAAACAGGCAACCTCTATATATCAGACACAACCAACGCATGCGTGCGTAAAGTGGACCTTTTTGGCAACGTAACCACGCTTGCCGGCACCGGAACTGAAGGGTACAGCGGCGATGGCGGGCCGGCTACCCTGGCAAAACTCTACAAGCCCTGGGGCGTAACCGTTGATAATTTTGGTGATATTTTTATTGCAGACGGAACCAATAACAGGATTCGTAAAATCAGTTTTGGCAATCATCCTCCCCGTTTTGTTAACGGTCATAGCCAAAGCATGACCGTATGCGAATATTCCATTCATGATTCCATCAATTCATTACTGCCAATTTATGATTCTGATATAGCGCAGGCAGAGACCTGGAGTGCGGTAACGCTGCCAACTCACGGAACCCTGGCAGCAAGTTGCCTTGGCTTGTCGACGGGAGCGATCATATCGCCAACGGGATTATATTATAGTCCGACAACCGGATATACCGGTCCGGATTCATTTAAGATACAAATAACGGATGGGTTGCAATCGGATACCACAACAATACATATTACTGTAAACCTGGCACCCGGGACGATTACCGGACCATCCTCCTCCTGTTCAGGAATGTCATTTGCAGTTGCAGATACGTTCAGTACAGGTACCTGGACCAGCAGTAATTCAAGTATAGCAGCGGTAGGTTATTTCAGCGGGTTGGTGTTTGGTACAGGTTCAGGTGTAGTTACCCTAACTTACACGCCCGGCACAGGATGTTTCAATACAAAGACGATAACTATAAACCCAGTACCCACTGCAATAACTGCCCCGGCAGGTGTATGTGCAGGCAGTTCAGCAACCTTCACCGATGGGGTATCGGGCGGCACATGGACCAGCACCAATACCAGTATTGCGATGGTCAATTCGACCACAGGATTGGTTACAGGAATTAATCCCGGCCCTGATTCCATTATCTATTCCACGTCTCCGGGATGTTCGGTAGGTATCCTGACAAGTGTAGAACCATTGCCTTCAGTTATTACCGGCCCGTCGCAGGTTTGCCCTGCTTCTACCCTCACATTAAGCGATGGTACACCCTCCGGATACTGGTATAGCAGCAATCTGGGCCTGGCATCCGTTGGCCTGGGAACAGGGATTGTAACCGGGGTTGCAGCCGGAACAGTATCCATTAGTTATTCGGTAACCACGCTTGTCACCTGCACCATAACCAAGACAGTAACGGTTAATCCAAACCCGGGCCCCATTTCCGGCAATGCTCATTTATGCGCGGGTAGCCTTGAGACCCTTACTGATGGCGGGGGCGGAAACTGGATCAGCAGTGCACCTGCTGTAGCCACCATAGGTTCATCTTCAGGTATTGTTTCCGCTTTAGCCCCTGTTACTACAGTTATTACTTATTCGTTGCCTACAGGTTGCAATACCTCTATTGTTTTAACGGTTAATCCGTTACCGTCAGCCATATCGGGTCCGGATGTAATCTGTTCGTCGAGTGCAGTAACCCTTACAGATGCCGGCGGAGGAACCTGGGCCAGCAGTAATACAACAGTTGCTTCCTTTTCAGGGTCAGGCGTATTATATGGTGCGTCTACCGGCACTGCCACAGTTACTTACACATTGAGCACCGGCTGCACCACAACTATGCCTGTAACTGTTGCACCTGTACCTCCAGCTATCGTTGGCACTACGTCGTTATGTGTGGGCGCTACGACGATTCTGGCAGACAGTATTTCCGGCGGTACCTGGAGCAGTTTCACCCCGTCGGTAGCAACAATTAATCCAGCATCCGGCACTGTTACAGCACTTTCTTTCGGAACCACTAATATCACCTATACCACCGGCCTGGGATGTACAGTGTATGAATCTTTTGCAGTAAACCCTTTGCCTGCAGCCTTTCTGGTATCGGGCGGAGGAAGTTTGTGTGCAGGAGGCACTGGTCTTGATATCGGGCTTAGCGGATCCTCTCATTCCTGCCACTACCAGCTGTTCAACAGTGGCGCACCAGGCCCTACTCTTGCCGGACTGGGTACTGGCGGAGCTCTTGATTTCGGGCTGCAAACGGCTGCCGGTATTTATACTGTTACTGCAACAAATACTGGCACGGGTTGCAGCAGCAATATGACCGGCAGTGCAACAATAATAGTAAATCCATTGCCGGCTCCTATTTCAGGGCCAACGGCAGTATGTGTTGGTTCTACAATTATTGAAACAGACGGTGGTGGTGGAAACTGGACCAGCAGCTTACCAGCCATAGCTACCATCGGCAGCTCAACCGGTATTATTACCGGTCTAGCTATCGGATCAACGTTGATCACCTATACTTTACCCACCGGCTGCGCTATCAGCACTACTATTACAGTTAGTTCTACCCCGTCCAATATAACTGGTCCTTCAACAGTATGCTCAGGATCTACAATAACCTTAACGGACAGTATACCTGGCGGAGCGTGGGCCAGCAGCAATCCAGCAATTGCAACGGTTGGCTCATTGAGCGGTAATGTTACCGGTGTTGCCAGCGGAATTGTAACCATCAGCTATTCATTCGGATCGGGATGTGTAAAAACAAAATCAATCACTGTTAATCCACTTCCCGGCGCAATTACCGGCACTGCAGGAATATGTACCGGCCATACCACTACCCTGTCGGATACTACTTCAGGAGGCACGTGGAGCAGCCTGATAACGGGTGTTGCCACTGTGGGTAGCAGTACCGGACTGGTTTACGGTGTTTCAACAGGGACATCTTCAATAAGTTATACCTCAGCTAACGGATGTTCTGCAACCAGGCTGGTAACCGTTAATTCGCCCCCATCCGGTATTGCAGGCAACCTCCATGCGTGTACCGGGCAAACCACACTTTTAACAGATTCGGCCGGTGGTGGCGGATGGAGTATTGCACCAACTTCCATTGCTACTATAGGGTCCTCATCCGGCCTGGTTTCGGGAGTTGCGGCAGGCACGGCTGTAGTAACCTATTCGCTGGGCAGCGGATGCACAACGACAGCAGTTGTAACTGTAAATGCCGGACCTGCCGGTATAAGCGGACCTTCATCTGTTTGCGCAGCATCAACTATGAGTTTAACAGACACAACCACCGGCGGCACCTGGAGCAGCAGTAATACCACACTTGCTACTATATCTGCAACAGGGGTGGTAACAGGTGTAAACGCGGGCAATGTTGTGCTCAGCTATACATCGGCAGGATGCTCTGCTACAAAGCTGGTAACCGTTTATGCACTGCCAGCTGCAATAACCGGCGCTGCAGCTTTATGTACAGGAGCTACAACCACGTTTACTGATGGCACTGCAGGTGGCAGCTGGAGTTCTTCAGCGCCTTCATTTGCATCTGTTGGTTCATCATCAGGTATTATAACAGGTGCTTCGGCAGGTAGTGCCCTGATTATGTATACCACCGGTGCAGGGTGCAATACTACAAAGGGTATAACCGTAAATCCGATTCCGCCTGCTATAAGCGGGGGCACACAGCTTTGCATCGGTTCGGTGATTACCCTCCACGACTCCACACCTGGCGGCACGTGGATTTTAGGTTCTGGTAGTGCGGTTAGCCTGGGCACTTCGGGTATATTGACCGGGCTCAGCCTTGGAACAGCTACTATAAGCTATGTGGTAAGCGGCTGTGCCGCTGTTACTACGGTTACGGTAGGGCCGCTGCCGCCAGCCATCAGCGGACCGCATGTGGTATGCTCCGGATCAACGATAACCCTTACTGATGCCGGAATCGGAACATGGAGCTCCGGAACACCAGCTACAGCATCAGTAGGAACCGGAACCGGAATTGTTACCGGCGGCGGCGCTGGTTTAGCTACCATTATCTATTCGCTGGGGCCTGGGTGCACCGTTACCACTACAGTTAATGTACTTCCGTTGCCCACAGCTATATCAGGGCCATCCTCACTATGTACAGGTGCTACCGCAACCCTCATTGATACTGCGAGCGGCGGAGTGTGGTCGTCTTCAGCCCCATCATTTGTTACAGTAGGCAGTACGGGTACTATTAATGGTATTGCAGGAGGCAGCGCTATCATCAGTTTTACTATATCCACCGGATGCGCGGCTACAAAAACAGTGGCATCGGTTACTGTGCCCGGGATAATGCTGGTGCATAACCTTTGCGCCTATGGCGATACTATGACTATTACAGACTCTAATGCAACTGGTTTATTTACCAGCTCATTAGCTACTGTCAGCAACCTTGGTGGCGGCATTGGCCTTGTAACCGGAGGCTCGCCGGGCACGGCAACCGTATCTTACATAATAGCCGGAGGATGCAGCGTAACCAAACAATTCACTGTAAACCCGTTACCGGGTCATATAGCAGGCACGATGCCTTTATGCGCCGGAGATTCTGTGTTACTAACAGACGCCAGTCCGGGGGGCACCTGGAGCAGCAGTGGCTCGGGGGTATTGAGTGTTGGCAGCGGCACGGGGATGGTATATGGTTTAGCATCCGGTACGGGAACAGTTACCTATACTTTTATTGCCACCGGTTGCAAATCGGACACCAATCTTATTGTATCCGCCCTGCCGGTGGCAGGTATAATAACCGGAACGGGTAATATGTGTGCAGGAACGACTGTGACCCTTGCTGATACTGTAGCCGGAGGGTTGTGGAGCAGCGGCGGTATACTCACCACCGTAACCGGAGGAGTGGTGCACGGACTAATGGCCGGGACCGATACCATTACCTATGCCTTAACCAATATGTGCGGCACTTCTACAACCACTATGCCGGTAACCATTAACCCTGTGCCAGCGGCAGGGATAATAACCGGAACTGATACTGTGTGCGCCAGTTTTACTATAAACCTTTATGATACTGCAGCAGGTGGCATATGGAGTGTTTCCAACACAAATGCATCTATAGCTTCAACCGGAACAATAACCGGTATTAACGCCGGCAGAGATACAGTGACCTATTCGGTAAGCAATGCCTGGTGTTCGGCATCTACCAACTACATTATTACCGTTGTTCCTATAAGTTTCTGCCTGTCACTAGGCACCGCGCATGGCCCTATATCCTCAAATGAGGAGATACGGGTTTGGCCAAACCCATCTGGCGGCGATATTTCTGTTTACTGCGACCGTGGGGAAAGGCTCCGTCTGCTTACTGTGGATGGCAGGTATATTGCAGATTATGCTGTGAATAAGGGTGAAACAGCTCTGTCATTGCCTGCCGGTCTGAATGGGGTATATATTCTGGAGTTTGTGAATAATGACCTGGGCAGGAATATTATGAAACTGATTATATCCAAATAAGATAATAAATATATTTTTATATACTATTTCAAAACACTTACTATTTTTTTAATAAAACTGATTGCTATAATCCGTCTCACGGAAAGCCGCAGAGACGCAGACTAAACAACCAATAAAAAGCAAATCAAAAGCCAGGAACGCAAAGCCACCAATTCCTTATATAAACAAATTTGCGATGCTAAAGAATGAGGATGAACCTTGCGGCGGCGCTATTGCGGCGGCGGCATGCAGACAGACCGATTTCAGAAGGCAGTGATGCGGAATAGAAATAACCAAATAAAACTTCCCAATTTCTGCACTTCACATCCCATTTTCTGCACAAAATTGCCCTTTTGCTTCTCAAAAATTACCCATTTTACTTCCCATTTTGACCCGAAATTTCTCATTTCGTTGCAAATTGGAGTGAGGTAATCTATTGATTTATAGCCGGTTAATTTTTTCTGGAACTATTTTTTGGCTGGGTGATTTTTTATTGTTTTTTTACATTATATAAATGATTTAATTATTACATTTTATAACAAGGAATTGAATTATGTAGTAAGGTTTAGGGTATACTGGAAAATATGTTATTGCAATTATTATACTTAATGTGCTGATTATCTTATTTTATAAATAAATTTTAGTATGAAAAACAGGGTATAATAAGGGTATAAAAGGGTATATTTAGGTATAAAAAGGTATAAAAAGGTATAAAAAGGTATATTTTGGGTATAATGGCAGGTGGAATTCAGGGAAAATTGCCCTTCGATACATCAGGAATAAGGAAATTGTTTATAGTTAAATACTATAATTTTATGCGTTAAATTTAGCTCAAAGGTCAAATGAATAATTGGAATTTCCTAATTATTTAGCATATTTATTTTGAGTCACTATCTGTAATTTAATACAAGCTTATTGAAAAATAAATGCGTTAGAAAAACGCACTACCGGAGCATTCGTGTTGCAAACACGAGCGTGACTTTTGTACACTGGTAACTGGTGTGGGTGTAAATTGCTGAAATGAATTTGTGTCTAATATGGTTTTTGAGATACGGATGTCGGTGCAATAGACCATTGAACTATTTAGTTGAAAACAAATTGCAGAAGTAAAACGCATTGCAAATCCGCAGCCATATAAGTTGGGATAATAAAACCCCCACCAGCAGGATTATCAGTTGATTTTATTGATTGAATATCTGTCCGACAATACATGTGATACCTTGCGGCATCGGGAAACTTATTCTGACCGGGTGCAATAAAAATATCATCCCTTCAGATTACCACCTAAACAATAAATATAAGTATCAATTAACAAGAATTACCCTAATTCACATTAAAGATACACATTATTGCACCACTATTTTACTGCACCATTCCCCTCCGGAAGTTGTTACTGATATGAAATAAATACCTGGCGGACTGCCGAGTTGTATGCTTTGGGTGGTGGTGGCAGTTATGAGTTCTTTTAGTTTCTGGCCGAGCAAATTGGTGATGATGATTCGGGCGGGCTGCACGTTACCAGGGATGGTAAGGGTAAAGGTTCCATCGCTGGGGTTGGGGGCTATGGTTATGCCTTGCGGGGCTGGCAAGGTATTTACTTCTACGTTGCAGCCTTTTACCCGCACCGGATGGATGGCTGTAGCTGTGCCACAGGAGTTGGTAAGCTGGTAACTGATGGTATCGGGGCCTGGTGAGATGCCGGTAACTATACCAGTTGTACCCACCATAGCGCGGGTATTGGTGGAGCTCCATGCTCCGCCTGCAGTGGTATCGGTGAGGGTGATGCTGTTGGGCAGGCACACGGTATCGGGCCCGGTGATGATGTCTGCATAGGGAGGGCCCTGGATGCTGAGATAGAGGGTGGTGTTATCTGAGATGTGGCTGTCGGATATGCGCACCCTGAGCGTATCGGGGCCGTAGTAGCCGGGCGTGGAGGTATAAGACAGGCCGGTGGGATAGATAACGCTGCCGATGGACATAGCAGTATAGCCCACCACTGCAGTGCCATTAGCAGGACCGGAGACGAGGCTCCAAACCTCGGTATTGCCGGTGTTGGAGTCATTGGCGGCCAGCAGAGTATCGAGGTTGAGGGTACCGTGGCAGAAAGTGATATGCTGCAGAAAGCCATTGATGAAGTAGGGTTTGGTGATAATCATTCGGATACGGTTATTTTTGGAATCACTGATATAAATATTGCCATTGCCGTGCCTGGCAATACGCTCTGGATCATCTAATTGAGCAGCCGTAGCAGGGCCACAATCGCCACTGAACCCGGACATTCCAACACCCGCAAACCGGGTGATAATGCCTGAGGGGTCTATTTTACAGATACAATTACTGGAAAATTCTTCATCTGCCAAATATATATTTTCGAAGGTGTCCACCCATAATCCGGATATTACATCAAGTTCAGCAGCAGTTGCCGGACCTCCATCACCACTATAACCTACAAGGCCTGTGCCAGAAATAGTGGTAATGATACCTGATGCATCAACTTTACGAATACGGTAATTGGTCTCATCAAATAAATATAAATTACCCATTCTATCAGTAGTTACTGTAATTGGATCATTTAGTTGTGCAGCCGTTGCCGCCCCCCCATCGCCACTGAATCCGGCGCTGCCGTTGCCAGCATACCTGGTAATAATTCCGGCAGTATCTATTTTACGGATAGTCATTAAAACATCATCTGGAAAATAAATATTCCCCGATGTATCTACTGCTATTTCTGGCGCTCCTCCTATTTCGGCATCAGTAGCAGGCCCGTTATCTCCGGTATATCCATAAGTACCTGTACCCGCTATAGTGGTAATGATGCCAGATGTATTAATTTTACGAAGTCTGTTAACACCCCCATCAGCAATATATAAATTACCAAATTTATCGAAAACCAATCCAGTAATAGATGAAAATGTAGCAACAGATGCAGGCCCACCATCGCAACCTGAACCATAAACACCTGTTCCGGCGAACGAACTTATGATACCCAATGTGCTAACTTTATATATACGACATGAGGTAACATAGGTAAGATACAAATTACCCAAATTGTCTAATGCAATAGGGCCAGTATAATTAAACCCTGCAGCAGTTGATGGGCTACCATCGACAATAACACCTGGTGTACCATACCGGCAACGGTAACGATGACCTGGGCATTAATAACCGTTTTAGAACCGAATAAAAGCAAAAAAACAACAAACAAATCGCTTTTGTCATAGTAATAAATTTATATAATTTTTTACGAATATTATTCTAATTAGCAATTACAACACTCCAAAATAATAAAATTTTGTGGTCAGCATCTATACAAGATACCGACTACAAAATTACAACTCATATATTTATTAACTACCTATATTACTAATGTAGTAATATGAATTGGTATCAACAGAAAAATTTCTTATTTATTGCTATTACAATATAAAGACTACCAAAAATTGTTATTAATATCACTCATTGGTAAGGTTGGTGTAGTGGATAACCACTGTGCAGTTTGTCCACAATATCCTGCAAAAGAAGTTGGCGCATTTCTGCACGAGAGACCAAATCCCAATAGAGATTCAGTTAATGCCCCACCACTACTTCAATCCATAATTAGATTAAACAGTTGTGCCACACTTTTGAAGTGTGGCACAGCTACAGAAAATCAACTATCATTTAAATTATCGTATTATCGTCACATCTCCTTTCAGGAAAAGCGGCTGTCCGGTTTCACAAATGGCGTCTATGACCCACACATATACATCCGGTTTTGGAGCTCCTCCATTGAACGTGCCATCCCAGGCGTTCGATTCATCGTTGAGGGTAATGTTGGTACGCTCGAATAATAGATTGCCCCAGCGGTTATATATCCGGAATGATTTTATCGTACTTACACCTGTTCCCCGGGGATAGAATACATCGTTCTTTCCGTCACCATTGGGTGTAAAGCTGTTGGGTATAAACAACTGGCTGTTGTCGCAATAAAGCAGTATCCGCACCGAATCCGAAGCCGTACAGCCATGTATCGTGGTAACAGTAACTGAATAGGTTGTATTTACCGAAGGTGTGGATACAGGGTTGTAGCAGCTGTCGCAGTTCAATGAGTTGGCTGGCTTCCATATATATTTATGTATAAGCGTGCCGGTAGCAGTCAGTTGAGCCGAAGTACCGGCAAGTATGTCCTGCTCCGGCCCGGTGGTAACTGTTGGCAGCGGGAATACTACTACTGTTACATAATTGGTATCCGGCAGGCAACCTGCCAGCTGGGCTATGGCCATATAAGTAGTGGTAGACGGAGGAGCAGCTATAGGGTCCCAGCTCATGGAGTTGCTCAACCCGGTTCCCGGTATCCAGGTATACCTGGTTCCACCTGTGTCAAACAAGGGCACAGGAATACCATAACAAACCTGCGTATCGCCCCATGCCTGAGCCACAGTGAGTGTTTTAAGGAATACGGTTGTAGTATCGGTGCTGGTACAACCATGAATATCCTTACCGGTAACGGTATACTGTGTTACCACAGCTGGTGATGCCAGGGTGGGATTGCAGGCAGTGCAACTCATAGTGCCAGCGCCTGCCCAGGTGTAAGACACGCCGCCATAACCATATAATGTAGCGGCATCGCCCAGGCAAATAACAGTATCCGGACTAACAGTTATAACCGGCGGCGGATAAACCGTAACATTCTCATTGGCCACACCCGTACAGCCCCATCCGTCGGTTATCTGCATGGTTACCGGGTAAATGCCAATAGCGGTATAGGTAGTAACCGGCGCCTGGAGCACACTGGTTGTGCCACTGAAAGTCCAGTTCCAGTTGGTGATATGCGACCAGTAACTGCGGGATGTATCAATGAAAGTAACCGTGTCTAAAAGACAAACCGGATTGGGAACAGTTTTGAAACCCGGGTAAACCGCATCCACCTTAATGGTATCCAGCCCCACACTTGAGTTCTCGCAGCCGGTAAGATTGCTCAATACCAGCTTAGGTACATACTTGCCCGGCACCAGGTAGAGATGCGTTATGGTATCGCTCATAGATGTTGTCAGTGTGGTACCATCGGCAAAGTCCCAGGTAATGCTGGGCACATTAGCAAGGTCGGCGGTGAAAAATACATTGAGCGGCACACAACCTGAATCGGGGGTATAACTGAATGCTCCGGCATATCCCAGAATGTTCACATGGCCATAAGCAGTGTCCTTGCAACCATATAGGTTAGATACGATCAACCTTATAGTATCATAGCTTTCAGCAATATACAGGTCGGTAGGGTTCAGTAATGTAGATATGCTGCCATCGCCCAGTTTCCAGTTATAGAATGTGGCGCCGGTGCTGGTATTGAAAAAATGAACCGTAAGCGGCGGGCAAATGGAAATGGAATCGTCCATATAAAAAGATGCATGCGGATGATTGACATGAATATAAGCCGGGTAAGTTGCTGTATTGGAGCAGCCGTGTATATCGGTAACAGTAAGTGAAACGGTGTACAATCCGGTATCGGCATAAGTATGAGTAGGGCTTACTGCAGTCGAGGTGGTGCCATCTCCGAACGTCCAGCTACAGGTGGTTGTAGAACTTGAAGTATTGGTAAATACTACTGCTGAGCCCAGGCAGGGATTAAGATTGCTCGCTGTAAAAGAAGCTGTTGGTTTATAGGCCGACACAAGCGCCAATGAAGCAGTACCGGTACAGCCTATATTATCGGTAACCGTTTCGTTAATGGTGAATGAACCTGCTGTAGTGTAGGTGTGTACAACAGGATTGCCGGAAGGCAATGAGCCACCATCACCAAACACCCATACATGCCCCGGGAAGGTAGTGCCTGCAATATCGGTACTGGCATCGGTAAACGTGACCGCCAGAGGCACACAGCCACTAGCAGGCACTGCAGTGAAGCTGACGACAGGTCTGCCCACATGCAGGTAATTAAGCCTGGTTGAAGTATCGTAGCAACCGTTCTGGTCCTCTATTATCAGCTTAATTGTATATATACCCCTGAAACTGAAAGTATCGAGGTAGGTTGCAGAAGTGCTGTCGGCCGAATGGCCGCTGCTGTGCCAGAAATAGTTGGAGGCTACCCCACCCGTGACCGAGGAAGTAAACAATACTACAGCGCCTGAACATACATTGGAATCCGGCGTTGAAAATGTGACGACCGGCCGGGTAAGATCAATAGTTCTTGTTGCAGTATCCCGGCAGCCGGTCAATGAATTATATGTGGTAAGCGTGCAGGTGTATACAACCGGTAACGGATAATCGTGCGTAGGGTTACTTACCGTAGAAGTAGTACCATCGCCAAACATCCAGATATGGGTATTATCGCCGTAGGAATAGTCGGTAAACATAACCCGTTTAGCAGGCGTACACAATACACTATCTCCAATAATAGCCATTGATGAATCGATAGTGATAAAATTAAATACTACAGGAGCGCCTGCACAGCCATTGTAAATAGGAGTAAGTGTAACTGAAAATATACCCGGGTAAGGATAATGATGGGTTACCGAATCTACCGTAGTATATTCTACTCCTGTGGTATCGCCAAACTGCCATTTATAAGCGCCCACAGGTCCGGTAATTGTGGTTGCCAGAAAATGTATCTCGTTATTATTGTAACAAGCGACAGTGGGTGTGGCCGTAAAAGTGACCGCCGGCGGTGCACCGACTATTATTGTAGTAGTAGCCGTAGCCGGGCAACCATTTGCTGTTAGAATAGTTACCGTTACATTATAGGTACCCACAGCAGTATAGGTATGGCTGGGTGTAGGTGAAGTTGATCCGGGAGACCCATCACCAAAAGTCCAAGAAAAAGTGGAAATCGGGTAAGGATATGGCGTATAGCCGGGGCCCGGTACACTGGTCAGGATATCTGTTGAGAAATTGACGGTAAGCGGAACACAACCTGTCGTATCTATCGGATGGTGAATCTTGAAAACCAGGTCATAAATAGTATAGTATTGGGTAGTAGTATCCACACAACCAAAAGCGCTGGTGATAATCATTTTTACGGTATCTGTACCATTGCTGAGGTAAGTATGCGTAGCCGGGTTACCTGATCCGGTAGAACCATCGCCATAGATCCAGGTAATAGTTGGAGTGCCCCCGCCGCCAGAGCCTGTAATTGTTCCGTTAAAAGTAGCTGTAACCGGCGCCGGGCAAGGTTCGGCAGGCGTGATGGTAAAGGTAGCCGACGGTGGAGGCAGTATCACGATAGGATGAGTTACTGAATCGTAACAATAACCATCAAATACAACCAGGGTTACATTATAAGTGCCCGCAGCGGTGTAAACATGAGAGCCGGCATCAGTGCCACCGGATATACCATCGCCATAATGCCAGGTGCTGCCTATATGGTAACTGCTGGTATTGGGAAAATTAACCAGTGAATTGACACAAGCAGTATCCGGATCGGTAAAAGCTGCGTGAATATTGCTGATAACAATAGCAGCCGGCACTGCAGTACTATCGGTACAGCCAGCAGCATCGGTAACTTTCAGGGTAACTGTATAGGATCCTGTAGCCGTATAGGTATGGGTGGGAGTCGCGCCGCTGCCGCCGGGACTGCCATCTCCAAATGTCCAGGAATAAGTCAGAGGGGCTGTTCCGGTAGAAGTACTGGTAAAAGTAACTATGCCCGGAGGATTGCAGAAATGGCTGGGAGAGGCCACGAAACTGGCAACCGGAGGTACTACTACATCTACATACCCGGGTTTGGTAAGGGTTGCTGAACATCCGTCAGCATTGGTGGCATACAAGGTAACGGTGTATATTCCTGAAGCAGCATAGGTATGTGAAACAGGAGAACCACTTCCGGACAGGCCATCACCAAATGCCCATAAGGTAGTAACCGGACCAGGAACACCGCCTGTAGTGGTACTGGTAAAAATCACAGGATTTCCAGGGCATACTACTAATGGAGCGGCAGTAAAGCTTACTGTCGGGTTGGGATAAACTGTGATTACCTGCGAATGGGTACTGGTTGAACTGCCATTTGTAGCAGTAAGTGTGACGGTATAGGTACCTGGTGTAAGGTAAGTACCGGAAACATTCGTCAGCGTGAGCAGACTGGTACCATTGTCCAGGTTCCACACATAAGTAGTACCAGCGCTGGGTGAGGTAGTGTTAATAAATGTATCTACAAGCGGGGCGCAACCTGCCAGGTGGGAGGCTGTAAAACCCGCCGTGAGCTGTGCCTGAACCGAAAAGCCAAGGCAAAGCAGAATAAGGGAAAAAATTATAGGTTTAATTTGTTTCATAAAAATACTATTTGTGTATTATATATAAAATGATACTGGTAAACTTTTGGCAATGCGTCTTCTTAAGGAAAAATCAACTCATTATTCATTATAATGATTAAGTAATAACCCGGAAATAATCATCATCACGCAATATAGCAATAAAATCCCTTATTAATTAAGTATGCCCCAACTAATTTTTAGGGAATATTTATAATTCCGGCTAAATATTGCTTTTAGTAAATAAAACTGGCTTATAAAAAAGAAAACGCACATTAAAGCCATTGATACACCTGCTTATAGCGAGGGCATTCTATGCCAGTTAACTCACTTTTTCAATAAATCGGTTTTCTGTTGAATTTCCTGCAATGCTTTAAAAAGAATATCAAGGTCGTTCTGGTCATTAAAAACCTGGATAGAATACCTGAGAAAAACATGATTTTCCTGCCGCATTACCGGAACTTCAATTTTATACTGATCAAAAAGATGGCTGTGCAACATTTCTGGCTGATCGGTACTAACCGGTATGCTGCACATCTGGCCGAGGAAATCATCATTGACAGGGCAGACAGGAGTTGAACCCAGTAAATCGCAGAATCTTTCATAGTTTTCCCTTACCAATTGCCGGCAGCCGGCAGCAACCTTGTCCCAGTTATTTTCAGTCCGGAATTCAATAGCTTTAGGAACGGTAAGAAAAGCCGAAAAATCGCGGGTACCCTGCATCTGGTGGTAATCCAGAAACCGGGAATGGCTTGGCGCTGCGCTCTCATATCCCCAGCTTATAATAACCGGGTCAAACAAATCCTGGTATTCTTTTTGCACATACAGAAATGAGCAGCCTTTGGGTGTCATCAGCCATTTGTGGCAGGCCCCGGTATAAATATCTGCTTTAAGTTCAGCAAGGTTGAGAGGTATATGCCCGGGCACATGAGCGCCATCCACAATAGTCAATAAGCCTAATTCTTTGGCCCTGTCGCAAATTTCTTTCACGGGCAGGCGCAGGGCAGTGCTGCTGGTAATCTGGGAAATGAAAATGGCTTTAGTCTTATTGGTATATCCTTTCCAGAACTGTTCAAGCAGCGCTTCTTTTGAAGTTACCGGCAATTCAATGGTCTGGCGGATATACTTGGCGCCATTCTTCCGGCAATAATAATTCCATGTACGATCCATAGCGCCATACTCAATGTTGGTGGTCAGGATTTCATCACCTTCATTCAGCTTCAGGCTTTTGGCAATAATGTTGATAGCATATGTGGGATTGGTAACATAAACCACATCATCGGCATCGCAATTAATAAAAGAAGCAAGTGCCTCCCTGGATGTTTTCAGATAATTAACCCCATCAACAGCAATATAGCGGCAAGGCTCCCACTCCAGCAGGCGCTGCCATTTCATATAATCATCAAAAACCGGTTTCGGGCATGCGCCGAATGATCCGAAATTAAGGTAGGTAATATCCGGATTGAGGAGAAACTGAGATTTCAGTTTTGAATGGTTGATCATAAACAGTAAAAGTTGGCTGCAAAATAAGCAGAGAAACGGATAGGGTTACTGTTTTCTTTTGATTGGTATCCAGATTTCTTCTTCCGAATCCGGATCATTGTTTTTGTATTTGTCTCCCAGAATTTCAAAATGCTCCCTGCTATCCAGATCATAACCTGAACCAGGCAACCATTGTGTGAATATATATTTAAACGTTTCAGGGCCATTGCTTGCCGGACCTTTATGTAGGAAAACCGTATACAGCCCTCCTTTCAGCACATAGCTCTGCATCCCGGCGGGAACAGAATTAAAATCGGCAACTTCCATGGATGCCCATTTTTCAAACTCTTCCTCATAATTGTAGTTTTTAAAATCCTGTATGCCTTTGTATACCTGCATACTTATCAAATCATTAGAAACAATGTTTTTAATTTCCTTCCTGCGGGGCATAAAACTGCTCCATAATTCAAAAGTGCGGTTGTTGGTAAGACTCATGGTAAGCTTTTGGCCAATGAGCAATTTTTCCGGGAGTATTTCGAAACGTGGTTGCATAAAAACAGGTATTAGGATTTTGTTTTGTCTGTTTCGCTTATTGCATATTTAACAAGGTAGTACAACGGGAAACCCAAAAGAAACAATATAAACCCGGTAGTTGCGGCCCAGGGATTGGCATAAAACACACTGATATTCACGGCCAGGTATATCAATATAAAAAAAGCGGGCAGGTAGGGGTAACCTTTTATTTTGAAGATATCTTTTGCCTCACCTGATTTCTTTGCCCGGTACCGGAGAATGAATATGGCTGCTGCAGCTGTAATGAGGCTGATGCTGTCGAAAAACATGACATGCTCCAGTATTTTCTGGAAAGAAGAAATGAAAAAGAGGGTGATAAAAATGAATACACAAAAAACCGTGAGTGCAAATTCCTGCACCTGGGTTTTGTGATTGAATCTTTTAAATACCGGTGGCAGTACTTTATCCTCAGCCATAGCAAAATAGATCCTGGGATTGCTCATTACCGAAACATTGACATAGGCCATTACTGAAAAGAACATAATTACAGATACTAATTTAAAGGCAACTTTACCAAACAGGAGCCCCATAATATCTGATGCTATTGTTGTGGAATGAGCAAGGCCATTCAGTCCGAGAATTCTGAAATAAGAATAATTGACACTCAGGTAAATGATGAGTATTAAAGTGATCCCGAAGAAAATGGCCCGGGGCATGGTACGGCTTGCATTGGGTATATCCTTTCCGAAATTCATAGTTTGCTGGTAACCGCCATAGGTGAAAAAAACCGGGATAAAACAAAGAAAAAAAGCCTTAAACATATCGCCGGATGACTGAACGGGTGTTGCAGCAACGGGCATGGTATGATCTCCGGCAACAAAAAACACCGCCGAGATCAGCAATACCAGCATACTCAGTTTTATCAGCATCAAACCGTTGAGCAGTTTGGCGCTTACTTTAATACCTATCATATTAATGACATAAAGCAAAACCAATGAGGAAATGGTGATTGATTTTATTGCCAGGTCATGCTCCATATTGGGCAATAATAATGGTGCAATATATTCAGCACCCATGATAGCCACCCCCGCTGTGGCAGCGGCATTGCTGATAACAACAATCCAGTTGACCATAAATGCAAAACAGGGATGGTAGCAATGGGAAAAAATTTTATAGAAACCACCTGCCACCGGGTACCGCGAACCAATCTCAGCAAATGTGAGTGCACCAATAAAGCTGACAATCGCCCCAATGATCCAGGCCGCAAAAAAAATTGCTGGCATAACCGCTTTGTGGGCAACCTCTGAAGGCACCCTGAATATACCCATGCCTATTACCAGTCCCACCACTATCATGGTGAGGTCGAAGGTTCGGAGTTGCGGTTTTATTTTATCGTCCTGAGTAGCGGCCATCGCATTTTATTGTAAAATCATAAAGCTAATTAAATGATGAATAAGTTGGAGTAAAATTAAATTAGAAAGGAATTCTAATTTTTTCCTGGGCTTCTCCATTTTTAAATTTAATTAACCATCCCTGCCAATGCCAGCGCCGCATAATCGCCTATCGCCTCCCCTAATGCCGCCGGAACAATTTTGCAGGCCCTTGCAGAAATCGGTAGCGTTTCCCTTATCAGCATTTCCTTCATCCATGGTTCAATTATTGCTTGTGCCCTGCCATAAATGCCACCTATTATGATCATTTCGGGGTTCAGGATATCTATAATTACAGACAACCCTCTGCCCAGGTATTGTCCGCATGTTTTGTATATCTCCAAGGCTGATTCATCTCCATTAAAAGCCGCTTCTGCAACTGTTTTTGCGGTAATCTGGTTTAATTCATGCAGGTTTTTACAATAAGATATTTCTTCACCTCTTTGCAATATTACACTGGCCCTGATCTTTGCCAGTTGGGCTATCCCTCCTCCACTACAGAAGCCCTCGAACGAACCATCTTTGCCAAACCCCACCGGCCCCGTTTCGGCCATACGTATATGCCCCACCTCACCGGCAGCATCAGTAGTACCGGAATACAAGCGGCCATTCAATATCAGCCCCGCACCCATACCGGTGCCGAAGGTGAGGAAAATAATATTCTGCAACCCTTTGCCAGCGCCATATTTCCATTCAGCCACCACACATGCATTGGCATCATTTTGCAGAATGGCTTTTATCCCAAATCTTTTTTCGGCCATTTCAACTATAGGAATATTATCCCATCCCGGCAGGTTGGGTGGCGATAAAATAACGCCGGTTTTACTGTTCAATGGTCCGCCGCAGGCTATGCCTATGCCTGACAACTGGCTTTTGGGAATAGTGTGTTTTTCCAAAATCACTTCTGCGGTTTCAAACAATAATTCAATCATTTCAAGCGCAGGTAAGTTTGTCGGCAGCACCACTTTGGCAATGATAGTTACTATTCCCTGATTGCCTGTTTCACCAATAATTACCGCACATTTTGTGCCTCCTATATCAAATCCTAACAGCATAAAAGTGACTGTTTTCTAGTCAGTCAAATCTAATATTTATTTTGGGGTCCGTTATACTAGCCGATTCTTTTTTCAATTGTCCGGGAAAGATCATCCGGTAATTAAAATTAAAATTACACTTCCGATCTTTACCTTTAGTCCGTAAAAGAGATTTTATGGCACAATCGCACAACAGCAGCAGTTTGATGGATACGCATAAACTGGACATTTTAAAACTGCCCAGGGTAGCAATAGTTCATACCGAATGGAATGATAAAATAGTGCGGGAACTGAAGAATGGCTGCGAAAGCGTCATTCATAAGTATTCGGGCGAGATACTGGAAAATGTTGCTGTGCCGGGTTGTTTTGAGCTGCCCTTTGCCTGCAGGCATTTATGGGAGCATTATAAAAACAAAGAAGTAAAACCCGAAGCCATAATAGCATTCGGAGCAGTGATACGTGGTGGTACTCCTCATTTCGATTATGTATGCAAAGCCGTAACTGAAGGTATTTTGCAGTTGAATATGACTTTACCTGTACCGGTAATATTCGGAGTACTTACATTGGACAATGAAGATCAGGCATGGGAACGGCTGGGGGGCATACATGGCCATAAAGGGGAAGAAGCGGCAATCACTGCGCTGAAAATGATCAGTTTCTGCCAAAGCTACTGAGTTGTTGGGCTGTTTCCATACGGGCAATGCCGGCATCCATTGCCACAACAATAACCCCGTTTTAAAAGAAACCATTTGGTAAACACCAGATATCCGTTTTCGGTATAGTAATCTAAACCCTCTATTGCCTTTGCTGTTTTTGGTAATAACTGCGCTTTATTATTCATTGCTTCTTCGGGACTAAGCGTCTCCGTATATTCGTTGATTTTCTTAATGGTTTCTGCCTTCAGACAGGCGGGGCAAAGGCAATCTGCCTCAGGGTTTAATGGAAAAATAGATGGGAAACTTTCGCACCAGCAGCTACCGTCTTTTTCGGTATTGGTGCAGGAAAAATCAGCATTACAGGCATGACATTTTTTTTGTTTCATTAAGGGTAACACACTTTCGCTATTTTTATTTCCTGGTTTCAAAATTGCTTATATATTTATATACCCCACAGTTCCAGCTTTGGTATAATGCATGTGGTAAACATATACGGTTTTAACCGTTTCATTTACCTGATAAACCGTAAAAACGGTTGGTATCAACACTTTTATCATAAAAACCCACAGTTGAAACTGTGGGCTATGTATTTTTCTATAACTAAAATTTCTATACCTTATTTCACCAGGTACATTACTTCCTTAACCAGCTTTACAGTGCGGGGTACATCGGGCAGATAAAGGGCTACCAGGTTTGGGGCATAATGCATATTGCTATCGGCGGAACAAATACGGCGTATAGGCGCATCCAGGTAGTCAAATGCCTCCTTCTGCACCCTGTAGCTGATCTCGGAAGATACGCTGCCAAAAGGCCACTGCTCTTCTACAATTACCAGGCGGTTTGTTTTTTTAACAGAGTCAACAATGGTATGCCAATCAAGTGGCCGGATGGTACGAAGATCAATTACTTCAGTGCTGATATTTTCCTTCGCCAGTTCCTCTGCGGCAGCCATTGCCACCTTCATCATTTTATTGTAAGACACTATGGTTACATCACTGCCTTCTCTTCTGATAGCAGCTTTGCCTATTGGTATAATATATTCTTCCTCCGGAACCTCGCCCAGGTCGCCATAAAAAGTCTCACTCTCCATAAACACAACCGGATCTTCATCGCGGATTGCAGCCTTAAGCAGGCCCTTTGCATCATACGGATTGATAGTAGAAATAACCTTCAGCCCGGGAACGTTGGCATACCAGTTTTCAAAAGCCTGTGAATGTTGTGCGGCAAGCTGTCCGGCCGAGCCATTCGGACCACGGAATACAATAGGGCAAGTAAACTGGCCGCCGCTCATGGATACCACTTTAGCGGCATGGTTTACGATCTGGTCGATAGCGAGCTCAGCAAAATTCCAGGTCATAAATTCAATGATCGGCCTTGTACCATTCATGGCAGCGCCTACGCCTATAGCAGCAAAACCCAGTTCTGTAATTGGCGTATCAATCACCCTCCGGGCGCCAAACTCTTCCAGCATTCCCTGGCTCACCTTGTAGGCTCCGTTATATTGCGCTACCTCTTCGCCCATCAGAAAAACCGAAGGATCGCGGCGCATTTCTTCTTCCATCGCTTCGCGCAGGGCTTGTCTTAATGGTATAGATCGCATAGTATTTACTTTTTCGCCTGTAGTTATTTTAGTTAAATGATTGACAACCATATATCTATAAAGTTCAATGTTTCAATGAAATTTCATAAATATTCTTCACTTATAAGTGGTATGTGGCAAAGATAATAATTACCTGCCTCATTTCCCTTCCCGCTTAAAAGTAAGCTTGCTGATAGCGCTGTTTTCGATAATTTTTAAGGTAAGATTGTCATTTCCTATTGCCAGGATGTTCCACTTCATAGGTTCGCCGTCTGGTGTTTTCACCACACTTCTGATATTGATGATCGAATCATTCTCCAGGTTCCAGTTGGCTGTATCTGTTTCTTTATCTACAATCAACTCCACTATTCCGTCTGGCCGGAAATTGAACCAGGTATCGTCTTCCGGCTCCTTTTTTGTTGTTCTGTCGCCCTCCGGATGAAATGTAACGATACTATAATCGCCATTATCCCTGAATTTCAACTGAAGCGCCGTATCTGAAACCGAAACTATTTCCATCCTCACCTTCTCCCCTTTTGTAGCATCGTTCATATCGTCGAGAATCAGGAAGCCCAGGCTGTCTACATACCATGCACTGGAATCTATATTTCCCTGAAATGACAACAGCGCCAATCCATTTTCGCCAAAATAAAAAGAGGTTGTTTTAACACCATAATCCCTCATCTTTTTTGCGCTGTCAAATTGTATCTGCAGCAGTCTTCGCACACTGTCCATATTGGCCGCACCGTACAATTTTATATTGGTGGCTGCATCATTATTTTTCCCGATAGTATCAATATACAGCTGGTTCAGCCTGGCTGTACTATCCATTCCCGGATTAACCAGTTGCACTGCATTCCATTTGCCTATCAGCTTCTGGAGGTTGTTTTCGAATGCAACTACATGCCATTTGCCTGTAAGCAACTTTTTCCGGTCCTGTTTGCAGGAAAAAAGCGCCATTAATAATATCAGGAAAAGACCCGTTTTTTTCATAATTCAGCTATTTCATTGTTCGCCGGAGGCAAGGTAACGTTTTTGTTGCAGATCGTATAACACAAAACTGCTGTCTTTTCTGTCCAGTAAAAAACCTCTGTAACCACCTTCAGGAACCATAATGGTAAATTTCTGCGAGTGGTATATATTCTGCTGGAAAAGTATTTCAATATGTACTGGCCCTGCTTTCAATTCGGATAAAATACAATAATTTTTACCATACCGGGGCATCATTATACCTTCCATCTTCACATAAAATGGGGTTACTTTGTCGCCCTGAATATAAACATAGGAAAAGTGCCTTGCAGCGACAACCTGGCTGAAAACAACAGCCAGAAAAAATAAATATGCTGCTTTCGTTCTGTTCACGTTGTAAAATGCGCCTGTTACTAATTAGGAATCTGATTTTCAACCCTTCCTGCTTGGAGGTTTAGAATTACGAATTCTTATCTGCAATTTTAGACAAAATACTAAATATTTCAGACTTAATATCTACTCCAGTTCAATCAGAACAGCCCCTTTCTCTACTGCTGTCCTTTCGGTAGCTTTAATAGCTTTAACAGTAGCCGGGCCTGTTGCCTTAAGAATGTTTTCCATTTTCATTGCTTCCAGTATCACCAGGCCATCTCCTTTATTTACTTGCTGACCTTGCGTAACCAGTATTTTCAACACCATACCCGGCATTGGCGCTTTTACCGGCTCTGTTTTATGCCCCGCCTTAAGATTGATGCCCATATTGCTCAGCAGCAGGTCAATAGGTTCTTTGACAGATGAAGTATAAAGCTGACCATTAATGCGCAAGGATATTTCTTTATTATTCCGGTCCACATTTTCAATAATGGCAGTATAGCTCTTTCCATTATACAATACACTGATCAGGCCGTTGGCCTGCCAGCTTGCATCCCATTCGGCAGGAATTCTATTTATTTCAAAATGGCCATCATCCTGAGTTATGGAAAATGTTTGCTTTTCATTTACTGTTAATTGCAGCACGGGAGTAGTTGATTTTGAAGAACAAAAATAGCCATTAAGAATGTCTTTAAAGGAATAAACCGGTATTATTTTACCAATAACCCATTTAAAAAATTCAAAGTATTCAACAGCCCTTTCTGAACCTTATTCATATATCTTAAATTGTGTGCGTTTAAGGTCCATTTTGGTAAATGGCGTTACTACCATAGGTATCTTCTCTGTACGGGTTTCACTGGTATCCAGGCCAAACGATTTATCATCGGATAATGAAAGATGCTTGAGAAAGAAATAACTGTGCAGTATGAAACCATCACTGGCTTTAAATTCATTATCTGTCGAAAGGAATGTTTCCAGAATAACAAAAATGAAATCGGCGGCCAGGTTGTGCTTACTCAGTGATGGGTAAGGGCTGGTTACATCCAGTTCCTTATGCGCCACCATTTCTTCCACCACTTTACGCATCATAAGATTAATACGGGGCTGCACACGGAAACCCAGCCTGAATTCCACACGGATAATCTTATCTTTTTTCAGTTCTTCCACCGTATACTCCATAGTATAGGGCTCATCTGTGCGCTCCACATGCACAAACCAATAGATATCGGCTCTCTTTGGCTTGCGGCTGAAAATGGAATAAATTATGCGTTCCTCAATCTGGAAGGTATTATTGGCCTTGGTAAGAAAAATGGCATGGGTAGCAAATTTGGGAACTTTTGTATCCTGGCTCAGATCATCGAGCAATTGTACATACTCCCGCATGTTTACAAATTTCAGAAACTTATTGGTGATTTTTCGGGCACGATACCATACATACATGGTAAATATAAGTCCGAACTCGAATACCAGGAAGAATAACCTTTTTACAATCTTTACCGCATTAGCTATAAAGAAAGACGACTCAACTGATACGAAAACCAAAAGAATTATAACAACCACCCACAAAGGCCAGTGTTTCACATACCTCAGGAAGTAATAAACGAGGATTGTGGTCATCAGCATGGCTATAGTGATAGAAAACCCATATGCCGCCGTCATGGCTTCAGAAGTCCGGAAATACATAACTACCAGTATGCAGCCCGTGCATAAGATCCAGTTGATACTGGGAATATAAATCTGCCCCCGCACTGTGGTAGGGTACTTCACACTCACCTTAGGCCAGAAATTAAGACTTATTGCTTCACTTATCAATGTAAATGATCCGCTTATCAAAGCCTGGCTGGCAATAATGGTAGCCGCGGTAGCCACCAGAATGGAAGGCAATAAGAAGCCATGAGGCACAATTTCGAAAAAAGGATTTATATCGCCCAGGTTCTGTTTATGCTGAAGTAAAACCCATGCACCCTGCCCGAGGTAATTCAATACAAGGGTGGTTTTTACATATATCCAGCTAACCTGTATGTTTTTCCTGCCACAATGGCCCAGATCTGAGTAGAGTGCCTCAGCACCTGTAGTACACAGAAACACAGCGCCCAGCAGCCAGAAACCTTTGGGATGCAAGGTGAGTAACCGGAATCCGTATAATGGATTTAATGCCTTAAAAATCTGGGGATAATGCAATATCTGGTTAAGCCCAAGACCTCCGAGCATCAAAAACCAGATAAACATTATAGGACCAAATGACCAGCCAACCACCTTAGTACCAAACCGCTGGAATATAAACAGCAGAATAAGAATGGTCATTACAAGCCCCATAACAAGGTGATTGCCGGGTATTATAATTCCTTCCAGGCCCTTTACACCTCCAAGGCCTTCTATGGCCGATGTTACAGAAATGGGGGGTGTAATGATACCATCGGCCAGCAGTGTGCCTGCGCCAATCATGGCAGGCAGCATCAGTTTTTTGCCATAGCGGCGCACCAGTGCATACAATGAAAATATACCACCCTCCCCCTTGTTATCGGCCTGGAGCGTGATAAGGATATATTTAAAAGTCGTTTGAAGTGTAAGCGTCCAGAATACGCACGATATAGCCCCGAGTACCAGCTCTTCGGTTGCGGCTCCGCCTTCTTTTAATATGGTTTGAAAAGTGTAAAGTGGGGAAGTTCCGATATCACCGAATATGATCCCTAATGTAATTAAAAGTCCCGCAGTGGTAACTTTTTTAAAATGGTTAGACTCCATTAATTCCCTGTGTTATAATTGGGGACGCAAAGGTATAGCAGTTGGTTTTCATAAAAAATTTATTCTCTAAAATTTATATCAACTACATAAATAAAGATTTACCAGCTAACTATATTGAGTTTAATTACCAGAACATAACACATTTGTCGTATATACAGCTGTAAATGAAAAATAACAAATCATTTACTCAGCTAAAATCATTGTTTTCAGATCTTCTCCAGGCTTTTGCTGATAATCTTAATACATTCATCAACCTGCTCCCTGGTTATTACCAAAGGTGGTGCAAACCTGATTCGGTCATTATGGGTAGGTTTGGCAATCAGCCCGTTTTCTTTCATTTCCAGGCAAATTTCCCATGCTGTTTCTTTTTCGGGATGATCAATGACAATAGCATTAAATAAGCCTTTGCCCCTAACTACGGATATGAGGTCATGGTTCAATGCTATCAGTTGCTTTCTGAAATACTCCCCCTGTAGCATGGCATTTTCAGTCATTTTTTCATCAGTAAGCACCTGTAGCGCTGTCATAGCCACTTTGCATGCCAGTGGGTTGCCGCCATAAGTAGAACCATGATCACCGGGTCTCAGCGTATTCATAACTTCATCATCCGCCAGCACTGCCGATACGGGCATTGTCCCTCCTGAAAGGGCTTTGCCCAGTATAAGAATATCCGGTTTTACACTTTCATAATCGCAGGCAAGCATCCTGCCGGTACGTGCCAGCCCTGTCTGAATTTCATCGGCAATAAATAATACTCCTGCCTCTTTGCATAACTGAGCTGCTTTTGCAATATAACCCTCAGCCGGAACAATAACCCCGGCTTCGCCCTGAATCGGTTCAACAAGAAATCCGGCCACATCCGGATCTGCCAGCGCTATCTGTAAAGCTGTAATATCATTATAAGGTATTACTTCAAATCCGGGTGTAAAGGGCCCGAAACTCCGCCTGCTTCCCTCATCGCTGCTGAAAGAAATAACGCTAATAGTCCGGCCATGAAAATTATTTTCACAGGCGATTATCTTAGCCTTTCCATCCTGAATCCCTTTTACATCATATCCCCATCTTCTTGCCAGTTTGAGGGCGGTCTCCACTGCCTCAACCCCGGTATTCATCGGCAACACTTTATCATAACCAAACAAACGGGTAATATATTCTTCATATTCCCCCATTACATTGTTGTAAAACGCCCTGGATGTAAGCGTTAGCTTTTGTGCCTGCTCAATAAAGGTTTCTATGATACGGGGATGACAATGCCCCTGATTGATAGCGGAATAACCGGCAAGGAAATCAAAATAGCGTTTATCATCAACATCCCACACAAACACCCCTCTGCCTTTTTTCAATACCACCGGCAACGGATGGTAGTTGTGTGCTCCGTATCTTTCCTCTTTTTCAAGAAAATATTGGGTTTGCGGTGTGATGTTTTTTGTTGCCTGCATGGTGCAAAAATACGATTTTAGCCTGCAAAGGCGGCAAAATAATTGTAGAATTCATTATTATATCTTGTTTAATTAATGAATTGTTTATAGCACGGCTAATTATTAATAAGTGCATTCATCTGAAAATGCGGTTTATACCGAAAGTACTATTTCAGATTGAGTTGAGAAGTACATTTAACCTGATAAATAATCCATAATCCTGTTTTTTTATTGCCTTATTGACAAATAAAATTGTCGGCTGGTATATTTTGCGACTAAATGGCACTAATTTTATTCTGGATTAAATTTTGCTACACAATTTCAAATACAAAGATCAATTTATGAATCAGAACGAATTCCGCAAATATGCCATCAAGCATCATGGCATCAGCAGTCTGGCAGTAGATAGTTATACTTCTTCATTGTTCAGGACACCTAATGCACTTACACCTTACATTATTGAAGAGCGCCCAATGAATGTGGCTTCAATGGACGTATTCTCCCGTTTGATGATGGACCGCATCATCTTCCTGGGCGAGGCCATTAATGATTATGTAGCCAATATTGTAACTGCACAGTTATTGTTTCTGGAAAGCACAGACCGTACCCGCGATATCCAGATGTACCTGAACAGCCCGGGTGGCAGCGTTTATGCTGGTTTGGGCATTTATGACACCATGCAGATCATTAACCCCGATGTTTCCACTATTTGTACCGGTATAGCTGCCTCGATGGCGGCAGTACTGATGTGTGCAGGTAGCAAGGGCAAACGGACAGCCCTGCGGCATAGCCGTATCATGATTCATCAGCCGCTTGGTGGTGCTGAAGGACAGGCAAGCGATATCGAAATCACCGCCCGCGAAATAGGTAAGCTGAAAAAGGAATTGTATGAGATCATTTCCCTGCATTCAGGTCAGGAGCTCGCCAAGGTGGAAAGAGACAGCGACCGCGATTACTGGATGACCGCTGCCGAAGCTAAAGAGTATGGCATGGTAGATGAAGTGCTGGAGCGCAACCCACGCAAGGCTGCTGCTGATGGCAAATAATTGAAAGTATCGGAAAAATAAAAAGCGATGGGTTTTGAGGCTGACCTCAAAACCCATCGCTTTTTTCTTTTTTTTATGTTTAGATAACCTATTCTGAATTTTACATGATCAAATAAATACCGGAAGCGATGATATACTCAGAATAGCATATAAATTATCGCATACCTGAAAATAGGCCAGAGCATGAATAATCAGGACACAAGCGTACCCACCATCTGCCCGGTAACTACACTGAGCAGGTTGCCGCTTCTGTTCATATCAAACACTATTATAGGCAGATTATTCTCCTGGCAGAGCGTAAAGGCAGTCATATCCATAACCTTCAGGTTCTGGCTGATCACTTCCGTAAACGACAAATGCTCATATCGGGTAGCAGTTGGGTCCTTTTCTGGGTCGGCAGTATATATGCCATCTACACGGGTACCTTTCAGTATCACATCGGCATTTATTTCTATTGCCCTCAGTGAGCCGGCTGTATCAGTAGTAAAATAAGGATTCCCTGTACCTGCGCCAAAGATAACTACCCTGCCCTTTTCGAGGTGGCGCATAGCCCTGCGGCGGATGTATGGCTCAGCGACCTGCTCCATTTTTATGGCGCTCTGCAACCTGGTGTTTACACCCTCTTTTTCAAGAGCTGCCTGCAGCGCCATGCCATTGATCACGGTTGCCAGCATACCCATATAGTCGCCCTGTGCGCGTTCTATGCCTGTTTCGGCCTCATTCATACCACGGTAAATATTTCCTCCGCCGATTACTATAGCCACCTGCACGCCAATCTCAGTTATCTTTTTGATTTCTTTGGCATATTGTTCCAGCATCTTGGGGTCAATACCGAAATTGCGAACACCCATCAGCGACTCACCTGAAAGTTTTAACAGAACCCGACTATACTTTGGTAGCATACTATGTATCAGTTTGAAGAGACAGTGCAAAAGAAAGAAAAAATCGGCACTGTTTAGATGATTGATTCTATTTTAAATTTCGTTTACGCTCGGGATGGTATGTCAGTTAGTACAGTAAGGCAATTATTCAGGTAATAAATGGATAGCAGATCTCCTGTCATGCGGAATTGTATATATGCTGCAGTAGCTGCCAGGATGCCTATTAATGCCCGTTTTTATAATCTGCTCCCTGATCTTGAATGAATCAGCAAATAATAAATAAATCATTCACAGACCTTTTTTCATTATTAAGAATAGATGCTTTGCTATAGAAATGACCTGTTCTGCAATAAAAAACACATCATAATATATATTTTTAATATTACATTCAACAATAAACATATTAACACTTATAACAAAATTTTGAATAAAAAAATAATTTGCTTTTCAAATTCTTAGCAGTACTTTTACCCCTAATTTTTGAGTCAATTTGATTTAAAGATAAAAATATTACAGTTAAAATTTTAAATTTCAATTTTATGAAAAACAAATTTTTATTAGTATGTACTATTATTATCAGTGCTTTTTTCGTCAATCCGGCAAATGCGCAGATAAATATTACTGTTCAACCGGTTTGGGGCCTTACTGGCTACAATTATGTGGAGAACTACTACATACCAGCTATTGAAGCTTACTATAATGTACCAACAGGTGAATATTATTATTTCGAACCGGCTTATGGCCAGTGGATACATTCTCCGGAACTTCCGGAACGCTATGCTGATTTCGATCTTTATTCTGCTTATAAAGTAGTTGTTGGCGAAGTGAATCCATGGCTGAGGCACGATTATTACAGAGGCTATTATTTCAGATATCATGAAGGAGTTTATCATCAGGATATGATCAGGTACAGCAACGACGACAGATATTGGCATGGACGTACTGGCGTTTACTATCGTGGTAACGATTATTACCATGGTGGCGAAAGGATTCGCCATGAAGATATGGAACGGGTTCGCCGCGAAGATATGGCCCGCAACAGAGAAATGTCGAACCGCCGTGCTGAAGAGTCTCGTCATGAAGAACATAGGGCTGAAGAGAGAAGAGGTGGTGAAGAAAGGAGAGGCAACGAAGCTGGCAGAGGTGGTGCTCCGGGCCGTCCGGCAGGAGGAGAAGCTGAAAGAGGGGGATCCGGCCGGCCGGCTGGTGGAGAAGCTGAAAGGGGTGGCTCTGGTCGCCCGGCTGCTGGAGAAGCCGCTGGTGGTGGTTCTGGTCGCCCGGCTGCTGGCTCTCCTGCAGGTGGTTCAGGTCGTCCGGCTGCCGGTGAGGCTGCGGGAAGTGGTTCTGGCCGCCCTGCTGCAGGTGCACCTTCTGGTGGCGCTGCATCAGGAGGTTCTGGCCGCCCGGCTCCAGGTGCACCTTCTGGTGGCGCTGCAGCAGGAGGTTCCGGACGTCCGGCTGCTGGTCCGTCCGGTAGTGGCGCTTCAGGTGGTTCAGGTCGCCCGGCTCCAGGTGCACCTTCTGGTGGTGCCGCTCCGGGAGGTATGAATCATACAACAAATACAGCTGCTCCTGGTGGTGCCGCTCCGGGAGGTATGAATCATACAACAAATACTACTGCTCCAGGTGGTGCACCTCATACCGGCGGTGGCATAGCTCCGGGAGGAGGAGGTGCGAAACCTTCAGCTCCGGCACCAAAACCTTCAGCTCCGGCAAAACCAGCCCCATCCAGGCCAGGTAAAAAGTAACATTCAATTTAAGCAACACACGAAATAATTCTATCAATTTAAATTTATATCAATACAATGAAAAGTACAATTATGACACAAATCAGAAAAACAGCATTAGCATTTTTATTGCCGGTTTTTGCTTTAAGCAGTTTAGGCACATTTGCACAGGACGCAGCCAACAAAAATGACCCGGCCACCTGGCATGATGAAGGTATTTATTATTATAATAAGGATCAGGCTTCCAATCCAATGATTATGATTGACCCTTCTGTTGCCGGAGAAGCAAAAAAAGGTGGTTTCGGACATGCTTTAGCTACCAGCTATTCAGGCGGGCTCACCCAGACGAAAGAAAAAGCAGCAATTGCCGGCGCACACAGCCAAACAATAATAAGCAATAAAAGGCCTTCGTTCTATTTTTATTTTAAAGCTGATAATCTTAACCCTAAATTATTCAGCCTTTGTGAGTTTGATGTAACTAAGCACGAACGCACATTAGTGGTAGGAAGTTCAAATGCATTTGGTGGGAGATCCGGTATTTCTGAAAAGCAGATAGTGGAATTTACTTATGAAAGGCTTTCAGCAGGGATATTTAAAGTAACTCCAAAAGCTGATCTTGAAGAAGGCGAATATTGCTTTGTATACATAGGTAAAGTTGAATCAACATTTGCTAACGGGTATTATGATTTTGGCATCGGAGTAAAATAACAGCCTGTTCTGACTGCAAAATACATTATTAAAAATTTATTGTTAATTAATGCCCGGTACCAGCTACCGGGCATTAATTTTTCACGCACATAGCGGTGAGTAATGCCTTATTGAATTTCATTTCTATTTCACTAATCAGCCACTTCATTTTAAGCCAATCGCACGTAAAAGGCCAGGAACAATCCTACCCACTGTGGGAACATTTTTACCGGGGAATATCATTATCTTTGGTTATGGATCTGCCTGAAAAAAAATCAAAGAAAAAACTCGTTGTGCTTACCGGCGCCGGTATCAGCGCAGAGAGTGGCTTAAAGACCTTCCGGGATACTGATGGACTATGGGAAGGCTACAACATTGAAGATGTAGCTACGCCACGCGGATGGCGCAAAAACCCGCAAATGGTACTCGACTTTTATAACCTTCGCCGCAAAGATGTAATGAATGCCGTGCCCAATGCTGCACACATTGCCATTTCCGGACTGCAGAACTATTATGACGTGCATATAGTTACTCAGAACATAGACGATCTGCACGAACGTGCCGGCTCAAAAAAAGTACTGCATTTACACGGCGAGATACTGAAAATGCGCAGCGAAAAAAATGAACATAAATATTACACGGTAAGGCAGGATATAAAACTGGGCGATAAAGATGCTGATGGCAGCCAGTTCAGGCCACATGTGGTTTGGTTCGAAGAGCCTGTTCCCATGATAGAAGAAGCAATTCCGATCATGTATGATGCCGATATTTTTGTGCTCATCGGTACATCATTGGTTGTTTACCCGGCTGCCGGCCTGGTAGACTATGTGAAAGAGAAAGTAACCAAGTATGTAATAGACAAAAATATTCCGCCGGTGAGCCGTTATAAAAATATTGTACCCATCCAGTTGCCTGCCACCCAAGGAGTAGCTGAACTTAAAAAACATCTTCAGATAATGGTATAAACCAGATCATCTGTGGTTCACAAAACCAGGCAATGAAATTCCTATAATATGGTTCCAGCCAGCTTCAAAATTATGCCTGCCAAATTCCGGTACATCTGCCGGGAAACTTTCCAATCCGGAATGGGTAAGCTTGATTTTTGATTGGTTACCTGATGGGAACAACTCAAAAGTTACAAATGAAATGCCCGCATAGCCATCATACCTCCAGCTGTAGGTGATCTTAACACCTGGTATTACTTCAGTCACTTCACAAAGGTGCTTGAATTGCTTATCGGGAGTGCCGCCAAAAAACTGAAATTCACAACCTTTTTCCGGTCTGAATTGGGGCAAGTCGAAATACCACTGTTTCATTTTATCCTTGTCCGTTAGGGCTTCCCATACTGTTATTGCGGATGCATCAAGCATTATCTCAACTATTACCGGCTCTGTTTTCATTTCAAAAATATTTAATTGACGCGATCAAAATAATACCTGCAATTATACGAAGTAATTCTTCGCCAATCAACTGGTATGGCACCGGATAAGACTGGTTTATTGTGGCAGATAACCAGCCATTGGATGCCAGTTTTAAATCCACAAAAATGGAAAGCAGGAACAGTCCGATGGATAAATTATATTTCATCATTAACAATGGTATAGAACGGATTAAATTGCATCTGTTATTTAAACACCTTCATTTATTCGGATATGGATAAAAATGAAAATAATGAGGGTTTTAAGTTGAGCAGAATGAATGCCATTTAAAAGAATTCTTCTAAAGGGCATTTTATAAAACCTGATAAAGTTCATGTTTTAGGTTGACTGATATTAGGAACATTCGTTTTTATGTCCATTAAATTTGATGAAAATTCGGAGCATGGAACCTAAATTTATTACTGGAAATAAAGTCAGACTGGTATCAGGAGGGCCGGACATGACAATCAGAGGAATACATTTCGATGTACTGGCTAATGAATACAATGAAAATATGTTTGATTGTATCTGGTTTGAAAAAAACAAAGAAGGTAAGAGAGAAGTACATTATTGCCCGTTTTATGCCGATGAATTATTAAAAGTTGATGAATTTGCAGATGGAACAAATACCTGACCTGTTCACTCCTCAGGGTTCAAAAAAAGAATCCTGGTTTCTGGAAGGGCCCCAATCCAGACGGAAAGAATTAGTATTCCTGTTCGATGTTCTGAAAGAATTCATTAAAGGTTTTCGTACCTTACACTTCATTGGTCCTTGTGTAACGGTTTTCGGCTCTGCAAGGTTTAAGGAAGAGAACTATTATTATGAGATGGCCAGGCAGATAGGCCGGAAAATTGCAGAAATGGGCTTTGCCGTGATGACCGGGGGCGGGCCGGGAATTATGGAGGCTGCCAACAGAGGAGCAAAAGATGCGGGAGGCAGATCGATTGGTTGCAATATCATTTTGCCCAAGGAACAGAAACCCAACAAATACCTGGACAAGTGGGTTCAGATCAACTATTTTTTCGTTCGCAAAATATTGCTTACCAAATACTCCTACGCATTTGTAGTAATGCCGGGAGGATATGGTACAATGGATGAATTTTTTGAAGCCATTACGCTTATGCAGGTAGGTAAAACCAAGAGGTTTCCGGTCATTCTCTTCGGTACCATGTACCATAAACAACTGATAGAGTATATCCGGAATATGGTAACGCAGCAAACCATAAACCCTGAAGATGCCCGGCTTTTTCTATGCACCGATTCAATAGCTGAAACTATAGACCACATCAATAAATTTGCGGTACAAGGTTTCGGATTAAAACGCCGGAAAAAAATGCAGCCGTTCTCCTGGCTGGGCGAAAGACGGATAAACTCCAGAATTGCTCAGCCAATAATTAATACCGATTAACTCAACATACTAAAAATGGCAATTAACAGACTTTTATTGCTGATGGTTTTGGTATTCCTGGCTGGTGCTTTCAACTTCTGCAGCGGTAAGGGAATCCATAATAAGCATTACAGATACAGTATCACCCTGCCCGACAAGCTCATTGAAATTAATGACAGCAGCAATTCCTTATTCAGTTCCGCTTACTATGACTCGGCTTCAAGTATATTGCTGATGATCTCCGCTCAAAAAGGAACTTTCAAACATGTGAAAGACTATATTGACTGCTCACACCTGGAACTTGAACAGCAACTTCAGTCTGATTATGGCGACACTTCTCTACGTTTGATCAGTTGCAATGTTTCCGGATTTTACCCAAAAAAAACGACACTGCTGCGATTCGAAATATTGAGTCTTGATCCAGGATACAGCCGGTATATTATCTATTTTATTCACCACCATAAGTATGATATCCAGATTTCGTTTACTTACAAAAAAGCCAATGAAGTTGCCAGCGTGCAATACATTAACCGAGTTATGGAAACTTTGACACTATTTTAGCCTGACCAATGCAACCATTAAATAGTGCAGGTAGTCTTTTATTTCTTATACAAATGTGCTTATAAATTGCTTTTTGCAAGCGGTAGGGCATTTTGGTCCGTGCCAAATTGCGGATAGCTTACCAGTTCAATTTCGGATTACCCTCATCCCAAAAATGTAAATCAGGCAAAGCATAACTGCCTGCCTGATTTAACCAATTGATTCAAATATACTTCTTTACTTTTTCGCCAGTGCCAGCCCAAGCACTTCCGATGCATCGGCTACATAATGAAAGCTGAGCCCCTTAATATACTCGCTGTTTATTTCCTCTACATCTTTTTGATTCAGTTTGGGCATTATTATTTCCTTTATCCCTGCCCTCTTGGCTGCAAGTATTTTCTCTTTAATACCCCCTACCGGCAGTACCATACCCCTGAGTGTAATTTCGCCCGTCATGGCCAGGTAAGGCTTTACTTTCCTGCCGGTAAAGGCCGATGCAAGAGAAGTAAGCATGGTAATACCGGCGCTTGGTCCGTCCTTGGGCACAGCGCCTTCAGGCACATGCACATGTATATTCACTTCCTCAAATTTCTCAGGGGCTATATTGATTTCAGCCGCATGTGCCCTGAGGTAAGATAAAGCCGTACTGGTACTCTCTTTCATCACATCGCCCAGGTTACCGGTAAGGGTAAGATTACCCTTACCTTTTGATAAGGAAGATTCTATAAAGAGTATGTCTCCGCCAGCGGCGGTCCAGGCCAGCCCTACCACTACTCCGGCGGGATGCCCCTTTGTATAAATATCATTGATAAACTTTGGCCGGCCCAATACTTTCTCCACCTGTGGCAGGCTTACCTGCGCATCTATTTTTTCTTCCATTGCCACCTGCAGCGCTACAGACCTCATCATAGATGCCAGCAGTCTGTCCAGCTCCCGCACACCGCTTTCCCTGGTATATTCCTGAATAATTTTCATCAACACCTTATCCGGGAATTTGAGGTTCACTTTGTCCAGGCCATGCAGTTCTTTCTGCTTGGGTATCAGGTGCCTCTTGGCAATTTCTATTTTTTCTTCAGGCGAATATCCGGATAGCTGTATAATCTCCAACCTGTCCCGCAGAGCTGGCTGAATATCGCTCAGGCTATTTGCGGTAGCTATAAACAGTACTTTGGACAAGTCAAATTCCAGTTCCAGATAGTTGTCATAAAAGCTGCTGTTCTGTTCCGGATCGAGTATCTCCAGCAGCGCCGAACTCGGGTCGCCACGGAAGTCTTTACCCAGCTTATCTATCTCATCCAGTATAAAAACCGGGTTCGAAGCCTTTATTTTTCTCAGTTGCTGAATGATACGCCCGGGCATTGCGCCAATATAGGTTTTGCGGTGCCCGCGCAGTTCACTTTCATCATGCAGACCTCCCAGGCTCATACGCACATATTTGCGGCTGATAGCACTGGCGATACTTTTTCCAAGCGAGGTTTTACCAATGCCCGGAGGCCCTACAAAACAAAGAATAGGCGATTTCATATCACCTTTCAGCTTCAGTACAGCCAGGTATTCCACTATGCGGTCTTTGATCTTTCCCATGCCGTAATGGTCATTATCCAGTACCTTCTGGGCATTTTTCAGATCATAGCTGTCTTCGGTAAAAACACCCCATGGCAGATCCAGCATCAGGTCCAGGTGGTTATAAATTACCGAATAGTCGGGAGTGCTGGGGTGCATCCGCTCCAGCTTTTCAATATTTTTCTTAAACAACTCTTTAGCTGCATCAGTCCATTTTATTTCTTCAGCACGTTTCTGCAGGTCTTTTATTTCCCTGTCGTTCGGGTCACCACCCAGCTCGTCCCTTATCGACTTCATCTGCTGCTGCAGGAAGTATTCCCGCTGCTGCTTGTCTATATCGGCACGTGTCTTGTTGGTGATCTCATTTTTAAGCTCTACAAGCTGCAGTTCAGATTGCAGCAGGTTCAGAAGTTTTTCAGCCCTTGCTGTAATATCATTTTCTTCCAGCATAGCCTGCTTGTCCTGCAGCTTTGCCGAAATATTTGATGCCACAAAGTGCATCAGAAACGACTGCTGCTCAATATTGCGCAACACTACACTGGCCTCATTTGGCAGATTCGGTGTCTGCTGGGCAATCTTCTCAGAGTAGTCCTTAATTGATGAGATCAACGCATCGAATGATGCATCTTTCTGCGGATAAACATCATCGAGGTAGGTAACATTAGCTACTAAAAACGGATCAGTCTGGGTATAAGAATCTATTCTGAACCGCATACGGCCCATAATAAAAATGGTAATGTTGCCATCGGGCATTTTTATCTGTTTCACCAGTTTGGCCAGCGTGCCTACACTATATATATCATCCGTCTTTGGGTCTTCATTATTACTGTCTTTCTGTGCAATTACCCCAATCCATTTATCATTTCGCTGGGCATCGGCAATAGCCCTCACCGATTTTTCTCTCGAAACGGTTATGGGCAAAACTACATTAGGGAACAAAACGGTATTCCGCAAGGCTATTACAGGCAATGTATTGGGCAAAGAACCTCTTTCCTGCTCATCCATTTCATCTTCTCCGAGCGGCACAATAGGCATAAACTCCATTTCCTGCTCACCTGAACCTAAAAACATATCCAACATTGATCTTATTTCCGACATTATGGCAAAGTTACCTTCAATTTTTGGTATTTAAGGAAGGGTAAAGATAAGCGGCAATACTTATGCCAATTCAATAAATCAGCAATTTTTGCAGGATTTTTCTTTTTGAACAAAGAAATAATTGAAGATTTGCAGAAAAAGTAGAAAAAAAGTATAGTTTTATATCTTTACAAAAAATTGGCTCATGAGAAATAATCTATTCGCAATCACATTACTGGCTTTAAGCCTCAATTCAGTATCCACTTACGCTCAATACCCCACCCACCATTCCGGCTACCTGAAGAAGGAACCCAAAGTAAAGAAGTTCTATGTTGGCGGAGAAATTGATGCTATTTTCTCTACTGCAACTATACACCATGATGCCGGTATATTGGCAGTTAACAGTACCAGCCCGCAGTCTGTTAATACACTGGGTATTATTCGTTTCACCGGTACCAATATCGGCGCTACTTTCAACTTTAATTTCAGCCATCATATTGGCCTTTATACCGGTATCGACATCAAGAATGTTGGCTATGTGGAGCAGGACAACGGCTATACGCTGAAGCGCCGTGTTTACAATGTAGGTGTTCCGCTCGGCCTGAAAATAGGCAACATGGCCAGCGATAAAGGCTATTTCTTCCTTGGTGGCGGCCTGGATGCGCCTATTAATTTCAATGAGAAATATTACCACGACAGGGATAACAAGAAAAGGATCAATGAGTGGTTCAGCGACCGAACACCTTCCCTTATGCCTTACGCATTTATTGGCGCCAGCTTCAGCCAGGGTGTCACAGTAAAAGCACAATATTATCCCAACAATTTCCTGAATACAAACTATACCGACAATTCAGGGTACATGCCTTACAAAGGAACAGATGTAAACCTGGTATTGTTAAGCATTGGTTTCAGAATCGGGTTCAGCACCGGAAACAATGCCCCTGCAAAAGAATATAAAAGTAACTGGTAAATAATTGCATATCGGTGTATAATTAATTATCTTTATGATAAAATACCCGTGAACAAAAAAATATTTATATTAACGATCCTGGCAATCTGGCTGACGACGTCAACCACACATGCCAGGATTTTTAGTGATGATACTGCCCGGAATAAAAAGCCGCTGAAGCCCTACCGGAAGTTTTTTGTAGGTAATGCACTGGATGGCGTCATTGTTTCCTCGGCTTTGATTAAAAAAACGGTAACGATGCAGTCTCCGCCGGTTACCAATACGACCAATGACATAGGTATTGCGCGGCTTACCGCATTCCTTAATACCGGCCTCACATTCAACTGGAATCTTGCCCGTCATTTCGGGATCTGGACCGGATTAGATGTTAAGAACATCGGCTTCATAGAAAAAAATGCCGGTGGCGAAACAGTGAAACGCCGCACTTATAATCTGGGGGTGCCCTTCGGCATCAAAATAGGCAATATGGTAGATAAAAACCCGTACCTTTTTCTGGGCGGCGGTGCCGATGCACCCTTCAATTACCGGGAAAAAACCTTTGTTATCCGCGACCAGAAAGCAAAATTCAGCGAATGGTTCAGCCAGCGTACTCCCTCTGCTATGCCTTACGTATTTGCCGGGTTTTCGGTCAGCGATGGTATCACTTTGAAATTTCAGTATTATCCGGGCAATTTTCTGAATACGGGTTTCACCACTGCTGGCACACATCCTTATGCAGGGTATAATGTCAACATTTTCTTTGCAAGTATAGGTTATGCCATACCACTTAAAAAACAAAAAGACAGTGTAGAACTACTTGAATATCAGTTGAAGACCAATAAACTTTAAATCATTCAGTTATGAAAAGCTATTTATCATTTATTCTCTGCACTTTTTCACTCCTGTGCTGCTTTTCTTCACCAGCCCAAATTGATGATGGCCGAACCAGAAAAACCGCAAAACATAATTACCGTAAATTCTATATCGGCAGTTCATTTGAAGGAGCAATGTTATCCTTAGCCGATGTTCATCACACTTATTTGATCCCTGAAACCACTTATGTCAGGACTTATGGTATAATTTATTTCACCGGCCTTGCTAGTAATCAAACTGCGGTATTTGGATATTATCAGATGCCTGAATATATATATGGTCCTAAAAAAACAGACTCAATAAGTTCTCCCCGGTTTACTTTATTTATCAATACAGGCATTACATTCAACTATAACCTCAGCAGGCATTTTGGCCTGTTTTCAGGTCTGGACCTGAAAAATATCGGCTATCTGACCAAAAACACAATTTCCGATTCCATCACGGTAAGAAGGACCTACAATATCGGCATCCCGTTGGGTATTAAAATCGGCAATATGACCGACCGGGGGCATTACCTGTTTCTGGGTGGCGGTTTGGATATTCCGGTTAACTTTAAGGAAAAATCCTACCTCGTTACCAGTCAGAAAGCAGAATTCAGCGAATGGTTCAGCACTCGCACATCCGAATTTATGCCCTATATATTTGTTGGCGCTTCCGTTTACAGGCGTTTTACCCTCAAGCTGCAATATTATCCCGGCAATTTTCTCAATCCCGATTTCACGGTTAAAGGCAATACCCCTTATGCCGGCTACAATGTCAACCTGCTTCTGCTCACTGTTGGTTATCAGTTCAGGTTTGGCGGCAAACATACACAGGAAAACGGCCAAAACCCCACAAATGATCTGAAAGCAATTAATACCAAATAACTTCCATTCCAATACTAATTACTTGTACTGGCTTCCTGCAGGGAAATCAGCCAGTACAATTAGCCAGCTACATTTTGTATGGCCAATTTGGACATTATTATAGGATAGTTTCAGGAGCTTGAATATTTTATTGCACTTATTCTGAATAAATTGAACTGAGCCACAGCGGTTCTGCATGCAATTTATTATCGTTTTTTACCCCCATTTAATTTATTCTGCCAATTATCCTTCCATACTTCCTACTTTTGCCCCCTGATAAATCATGGAACACCCGAAAAAAACAATGGACGAACTGGCCCGTAAAAGCCCGGACCAATTAAAAGAAGCAGAAAAACACCCTATCATTGTAATCCTCGACGATGTGCGCAGTATGCACAATGTAGGCTCGGCATTCCGCACCTGCGATGCCTTTGCTGTTGAGGCCCTCCACCTTTGCGGCTATACCCCGGCCCCGCCTCACCGCGACATTCATAAAACCGCTCTGGGCGCTACCGAAACAGTATCGTGGAAAAACTTCACCACCACCCTCGATGCTGTGCAGGATGCCAGAGCAAATGGCTATAAAGTATATGCCGCCGAGCAGGCACACAACAGTATTTCCCTGAATGATTTCCATTGGCCAAAAGAAAAAACCGCACTTGTATTTGGCAATGAAGTAGAAGGCGTAAACGATGAAGTACTGAGCATCGTAGATGGATGTATAGAAATACCCCAGTGGGGCGCCAAGCACTCGCTGAATATTTCGGTGGCATTAGGCGTAGTTTTATGGGAGCTGGTAAAACCATAATCCCACTTACGGGAAGTAAATGAGCCACAGGAAATACTGACATATAGCATAAAGCTACTCCATCGGTATAGTTCAAGACTTACCTAACGCTCTATAACTACCTTGGTAATATACTTATACCCGGTGCCCGTTATACTGAGCAGATAAATCCCCGAAGTCAAATCCAGTTGCACAGGCAGCGATAGGGTACTACCCATCACTGTTGCCGCACTCCATTACCACCTATAGTCGTAATAATCTGCCCATTTCCACTAACAGGAAAAAAATAAGAATGGCTGGTAAAAGGATAAGGCACCTTTTCACACTGAATACTTTTCATTAAAGTGATTGTTTTTGGGTGTCCCGGGTTTTATTTTGCTATGAAGCTTCAGTGGCGGTGGCACCATTCAGCTTAGTATATCTATCTAGCTACCACCATATGCACCACACTCCTCACACCATTATTATTGGTATACTCCATCAGGTAAACCC
>CAILLK010000077.1 GCA_903835005.1 uncultured Bacteroidota bacterium
CGTTGGCCCGAACCTTTGCCGCCAGCTTCTTTCAGATTCGCAGTCACCCGCGACACCCTTGCTATTGGCTAATACTCCCTACTGTAAAGCGTACTCGGGACTTGCACCCTATAGCTTATATCCATGCCTGACACACAATAATAAACCCCGGTTTTCCGGGGTTTATTATTTTTCGTATAACTGGCCATTTATTATTCCAGTTCACCTACCATATCCTTCGGGTCTACCCATTCATCAAATTGCTCAGCGGTTACATATCCCAGATCAATAGCCGTCTGCTTCAGTGTCTTACCTTGCTTGTGCGCTGTCTGTGCTATTTCGGCAGCTTTGTAATAACCTATCTTTGTATTCAAAGCTGTCACCAGCATCAGCGAATTATTTACATGCTCCTTAATGTTTTTCTCTATTGGCTCCAGCCCTTCAGCACATTTATCATTGAATGATACGCAACCTTCTCCTATCAGCCTTGCGCTGTGCAGGAAGTTGTAGATCATTACCGGTTTAAAAACGTTCAACTCAAAGTGTCCGGTTGCCCCACCAATCCCAATCGCCACATCATTACCCATAACCTGGGCCGATATCATGGTCAGTGCCTCACACTGTGTCGGGTTTACCTTACCGGGCATAATAGAAGATCCCGGCTCATTGTCAGGAATGTGCAGTTCACCAATTCCGGAGCGCGGGCCTGAGCTTAGCATACGGATGTCATTGGCAATTTTCATCAGGCTTACAGCCACCATTTTCAGTGCGCCGTGGGTTTCTACTATGGCATCATGTGCAGCGAGGCTTTCAAATTTATTTTCAGCAGTAATAAACGGCAAACCTGTAAGTGTAGCAATATTTTCTGCCACCTTTACCGCATAGCCTTTTGGGGTGTTGATCCCTGTTCCTACAGCCGTGCCACCCAGTGCCAGCTCGCTAAGATGGGCAAGCGTATTATTTATTGCACGCAATCCATGGTCCAGTTGAGATACATAACCACTTAGCTCCTGCCCTACCGTAAGTGGTGTGGCATCCATAAAATGGGTACGGCCAATCTTCACTACATGCATAAATTCCTTCGACTTTTTGGCAAGTGTGTCGCGCAGCTTCTTAATGCCCGGTATTGTAGTATCCACCAGCATTTTATAGGCAGCTATATGCATAGCCGTCGGGAAGGTATCATTAGATGACTGCGACTTATTCACATCGTCATTCGGATGAATAAATTTATCCTTATCCGTAAGCTGCCCGCCATGCAGCACATGGGCCCGGTAAGCTACCACTTCATTTACATTCATATTGCTCTGCGTGCCCGAGCCGGTTTGCCATACCACCAGCGGAAATTCGTTGTCCAGCTTTCCCTCCAGTATTTCATCGCAAACAGTACCTATAATATCACTTTTTTCCTTGGGCAATACGCCCAGCTGGCAATTGGTAATGGCAGCTGCCTTTTTCAGGTAGGCAAATGCCTTGATAATCTCCTTCGGCATCCTGTTTATATCCTGAGCAATTTTGAAATTATCAATCGAGCGCTGTGTCTGTGCGCCATAATAAGCAGCAACAGGCACTTTCACCTCGCCCATCGTGTCTTTTTCTGTCCGGAAATCCATAATAATTAAGATTGATTTTTTGATTAAGGTGCAAAGGTAAAAGTAAAATCAGAACGGGGTATTATGATTTAGATCACCTTGAAATCAGATATGCGGAAAATAATTTCTATTTTGAGAGAAATTATTCAATATGAAATTAATTATCTCTTCTTCTGAATTACAAAAAGAATTTTCAAGGTTATTAAACGAATACAAAAAATACTATTGGGCAACCGCTTGGGCTGGAGTATCTTCTAAACTCTTTGAAAAATTAAACGCCCAAAAAGATAGAATCGAAAAGATAGTGGTTGGGTTGCATTTTTACCAAACACATCCAGATTTCATAAAAAATTTCATTGGGAATAAAAATGTAAAATTCATCAAACAGACTTCCGGAACGTTTCATCCTAAAGTCTATTTATTTTTTGACAATCAAGGAAAATGGGAGGCAATTGTCGGAAGCGCCAATTTTACAAACGAAGCTTTCACGAACAATACTGAAGCAACAATATTGATAAGTTCAAAAGATGAAAAGGCAAAAACCACACTTACTTCTATTGAGAAGATAATTGAAGCTTCGTGGAATAAGGGGAAATATTTCGATAAAAAAGAGTTGGTTGATTATACAATTGCTTGGGAAAACCATCGCCCAAAAATTCAAAGCATATCTGGGAAATATGGTAGTAAATCTTCAAAAAACAAACCGATTTTTGAATCCACGATAACATCAATGTCCTGGAATAAGTTTATAGGACAAGTAAATAGCGAAAAAAGGCATGGCGAGTTCTCATTAGAACATAGATTATTAGTATTAAGAACAGTTCATGTCTTTTTCAGAAAAGCACTCCATTTCTCTGATTTGGAACCAAATGAAAGGAGCTTTATTGCGGGAATTAAAATTAAAAAACCACATGATTTTGAAAACATAGATCATGGGTGGTTTGGGAATATGGGTGGAAATGGCATTTTTGAAAATAGAGTAAAAAGTGATCCTAAAAATATTTCGCTTGCATTAGATGAAATTCCTTTAAACGGTCAAATTACAAAAACGAATTACAACGCATTCATCAAGCATTTCAAGAAAATTACTGATGATAATTTCATAGGAGCAGCCACAAGATTATTAGCGATGAAACGACCAGATACTTTTGTCTGTTTAGATGGCAAAAATATTTCTAACCTTTGCAAAGATTTTGGCATTGTTCAAAAGGGCATGTCATACAATAGGTATTGGGACGATATAATTCTGAGAATATACGATTCCGAATGGTGGCTGCACTCAAAACCTAAGAACAAAAGAGAAATAGAAATAAGCAATAGTCGAGCAGCTTTCCTAGATTCTCTTTACTATGAAGATCATTAAAATTACTAACAATTTCAATCTCTCTTTTTATCTTTTTACATTCTATTGAGGTTATTGAAATGAATATAAAACACAGTGATAAAATCAGGATTAATGTACAGCCCCGAATGGGGCGAAATACGTTAGCGAGGGGCAACGCCCCTCGTACATTACAGAATATTGGTTAGCCCTGAAAGGGCGGAATACTGCGAAATTACTGATCAAGACATAATAGATAAAGCATGGGACAATCACTTGTACAAAACTACATTCATATAATTTTCAGCACAAAAAACCGGGAATCACTTATTCATCCACCTTACGAAGAAGAGTTGCACAATTACCTTGCTACCATCTGCAAAGAAGTGGAATGTACACCCGTGAAAATCGGGGGGCACTGCGATTATGTACATATACTGTGCATGTTATCAAAGAAAATAGCACTGATGACGTTATTGGAAGAACTAAAGTCCAGTTCATCTAAATGGATAAAAGCAAAAGATAAATCACTTGAGAAATTCTATTGGCAAAGTGGTTATGGAGCATTCTCAGTAAACCCATCTCAAATAGATACGGTTATTGAGTACATCTCCCAACAGCATGCCCATCACTCCACAAAGACATTCCAGGAAGAATACCGGGCATTCTTAAAGAAATATCGGGTTGTTTATGACGAACGATATGTGTGGGATTAATACTGCTACCCGGTGTATCCCGCCCTTTCAGGGCTTTGTGTTTCGCATGGTATTCGTTCCCAGGGCGTTGCCCTGGGCTATTGTATTGCGCCCTTTCAGGGCTTTGCGATGCCCGTTTTTTTGCCGATTTGGACATTCTCCCCACATATCGTGACCACGCCGGCTTACCCAAAATGGCATTGCTGGTAATGATCTCAAATATTTTCCGGTTTACGTTGTGCCTTTTTTCTTTAAGCCTTTTTTCTTCAAGCTATCACCCGACCACCTTCTTATAATGCTCCAAAGCCATCCTTATCTCCCCAAAGGTATACTCCTCATCCAGCAAGTCTTTTATGGGTTTCAAAGCTATTGACTGGCCAGACAATTTTATGGTCGCCAGTATCTTTTCCAGTTTTTCCCTGCTCACTAAACGGTGAATATCCAGTTCGCCAGCGGCTACATATGCCGCCAGGTGGGTTTCTATGGTTGTAGGGGCAAGGCTGCGTTTCACAGCTATCTCACCCACGCTCATGCCATCATTAAACATATCAAAACTCACCTTCATAGTGCTGTTGGTAGCAGGTTTTGAGGTTCGTTCCGTCCGCGGTTTCGATTCCCTTTTCGGCTGCTTAAAGTGCATCTTCGAGCTCAGCTTGTGCAGCTCGGCATACTCTTTTACTACTTTCAGAAAGTGCGCCCCATACCTGCTTACCTTATAATCCCCGAATCCAGATATCTGCTTCAGTTCATTGGCATTCTGCGGAAAGTAGGTGGCGAGTTCTATAAGCGAGTTATCCGAAAGTATATTATATGCAGGCACATTCTCCCGCTCGGCTATTTCATTTCTCAATCGCTTCAGTTCACCAAACAATCCATTATCATATCCCAGGTCTTCCACTTCTTCCGGCTCCTCCGCTTTTTCTTTTTTCAGTATCAGTTTCAGTTGGGTTTCCCCTTTCAGCAGTTTCCAGCTTTTGTCATTCAGCTTCAAAGTAGCCCACTGGTCATCCGTTTTATCCAGAAAGTGATGGTATAGCAATTGCTGCACCATCCACTGCCATTGTTCTTTTTTCAGGTCTTTACCTATGCCATAGGTCTTCAGTTCTTTATGCAGCGGTTGTATCTTCTCACTGACCGAGCCCCTTATGAAGTCAATAATATACCCTGCTCCATACCGCTCACCGGTCCTGCTGATAGCCGATAATAATTTTTGCGCATCTACAGTAGAATCCTTTTCCTCAAGCGCACTCATACAATAATCGCAACTGCCGCAGTATGCCGGAAACTGCTCACCAAAATACTGCATCAGATACTGCCGCCTGCAGCCCTCATGCTCACAATACTCCTGCATCAGTTGCAGCTTCTTTTGCGATATGGCAGATTGCTGCGGATTGCCTTCAATCTCAGCAAACTTTTTCAGCTTTATAATATCCCCCACCGAATAATAAAGTAGGGCATCACTCTTCAGTCCGTCTCGCCCTGCCCTGCCGGTTTCCTGGTAGTAGCCCTCCACATTTTTAGATACATCGTGGTGTATAACAAACCGCACATTCGATTTATCAATACCCATACCAAAAGCTATGGTAGCCACTATCACCTTGTACTCATCGCGCTGAAAAGCTTCCTGCACCCTGCTCCTTTCACCAGCATCCATACCGGCATGGTAGTGTGCCGCCTTTATCCCGGCTTCCTGTAGTTTAGCAGCTATATCTGCTGTCGATGCCCGCGAAAGCGCATAAATGATACCGCTGTCGTCCTTGTGTTTTTTTAAATAAGCTAATATCTTTTCAAAAACATTTTTCTTTGGGTGTATATAATAATTAATATTAGGCCTGTTGAAACTGGACACGAATTCTTTAGGGGTGCGCAATTCCAGCCGCTTTACAATGTCCTGCTGCGTTACTTTATCAGCGCTTGCAGTAAGGGCAATAACGGGTATTGTCGGGAACTCTTTCTTAAGCACTGCCAGCTTCAGGTATTCCGGCCTGAAGTCGTGCCCCCATGAGGATATGCAGTGCGCCTCATCAATGGCAAACAGCGAAGGATTCAGTTTCCTCAGAAAAGTAAAAAAGGTCTCCGGGTTGGCAGGTATACGCTCCGGAGCTATATAAAGCAGTTTTATTTTTCCATCCTGCGCCCCTTTTATTACCCTTTGTTGTTCATCAGTCGATTGAGAAGAATTAAGGAAAGCAGCATGAATACCATTTGCCACAAGCGCGTCTACCTGGTCCTTCATCAGTGCTATCAGCGGCGATACTACGATGGTGATACCCGGCAACAGCACTGCCGGCAACTGGTAGCAGATAGATTTACCCGCCCCTGTGGGCATTATAGCGAGTGTATCTTCGCCGTTCAGTACATTTTCAATAATGGGAAGTTGGGTAAGCCTGAATTCATCATACCCGAAGAAGTGCTTTAAAGCAAGGTGTAACTTTTCTTTTGAATAAGTGCTCATCTGTTAGTCTTTTATTTGTTCTGTTGCACCCGCCATAGCTTTCATTAATTCCCATAGGTTTTTCAATAATAAGCGAAGGCGGGTAAGTCATATTCCAAATGCAAAGTAAATAAATATTTTATTACGTAGTATGATAATGAGGGAATATTTTTTGCAGGATGTTTGCGCTATCTATTTATTGATCGCTTTTTTGTATTTTTACATTACTATGCTACGTCAAATCATAACGCCGTTAGAGTCGTCATTTACTTTGCAATTTCCAAGTGATATGCTGGGTAAGAAGATAGAGATAATTGCATTTGAGCTACAGGAACAAACAGACAAAACTCAGGCAAGTAATGATACCGATAAAATGTTGCGCCTGAAACGGATAGAAGAGCTTACCAAAGACAAATTGGTTGATTTGAGCAACTTTAAGTTTAACAGGGACGAAGCAAATAATTATGCCGACTGAACGTATTGCCGCAGATAGCAATATACTACTTTATTTACACGATAAGTCTGACAAGAGAAAGCGGGATATTGCTAAAAATATCCTTTCTGACAACCCAAAAATTCCGGCACAAGTCATATCTGAATTCATCAATGTTGCACGCAGACAGTTGGATTTGCATAAGGCTGAGATTTTATCTTAATGTGCCGATCTTTTAAGAGATTGTGAAATTGTACCAGTGTCATGCGATACCTTAACAAAGGCTGCGGCCTTAATTCAAAAGTATGACTTTCAAATTTTTGATTCCATCATTGTCGCAGCTGCATTGGAAGCCAATTGCTCTATTTTATATTCTGAGGATATGCAACATAAACTGGTGGTAAACAATCTTACTATTTTGAACCCTTTTGTGTAGTGGAATGTTTCCGACTTTCTAATGTTACAATCTTTAATAAAGCCAATGAAAGCAATGGAAGTTCACCCACTTGCGGGTTATAAAATAAAAGTTACTTTTAATGATGGAGTTTCCGGTATTGTTGATTTGAATGGCCTGATCAGCAAAGGTATTTTTCAGCAATTGAAAGATGAAACTGCTTTCAGGAATGTTATTACTGATGGTACTGCCATCGCCTGGTTTGATGAACTGGAAATTGATGCGAATAAAATTTATACTGAAATATTGAATAGGGAACCAATTTTACAATAATTATTGTGGCTTTAACTAACAAAATTAAAACAAAGATATTTTATGTATCAATGGCAACATTGGTTTTATTATTTGTAATATTTTGTTTGACTGCAAGGCATCTATTGGCACAAAATCATCTGATTACCTATGGAGATGTTTTAGAAATAAGGCATACAGGCAGGGCAAATCTGGTGCGGGTAGGTTACAGATATTATATCGGCAATAAATTCCATGATTTCAGTAAAGAGTATTCAAGTTCTGTAATTTCGGTTAATGATAGCAAAGTTTTTGAAGGTAAATCTTTTCCGGTCGTTTATTACCCCAAATTCCCTTATTTGGAAGCTATGTTAATATTTCCGGAAGATTTCGAACAGTTCCACGTACCCTTTCCCGATAGCTTAAGATGGATTCTACCACTGATGAAAAAATGAGAATTTATAACATTTACCTTTTAATTTTCCTCAATTTTGAATAGCCACTAAGAGCCAGGACATGAGTATGGAAACAAAAAAACGAAAATTGATCAACCTGTAAAATTATTTATAACGCACAAGAAATATCTCTACTTTTTATAACACAGTATAAGATTTCTACTTTTAAAAAGTAGAAACTTTACATGCGTCCCACTTTCCGTGCCAAACTTGTGGATAAATACCTTCATAACACTTGTCGGCATCATTTAACTTTGCACTCCATAACACAATTATGGATTCTTCAGTAAAAATATTTTCGGGTACCGCCTCCAAATACCTCGCGGAAAAAATAGCCAAATCTTACGGCAAGTCTCTTGGCGCTTTAAGCATTCAGAAATTCAGCGACGGCGAATTCCAGCCGGTTTTCAATGAGTCCATCCGCGGCGACTATGTTTTCCTCGTGCAGGCAACATTCTCCCCGTCCGACAACCTCATGGAACTGCTGATGATGATAGATGCGGCCCGCAGGGCCTCAGCTGGTTACATCACTGCTGTAATACCCTACTTCGGCTTCGCCCGTCAGGATCGTAAAGACAAACCCCGTGTGGCTATTGCCAGCAAACTCGTGGCCAATCTGCTCACCGTAGCAGGCGCCAACAGGGTTATGACCATGGATCTTCATGCTCCCCAGATCCAGGGCTTTTTCGATATTCCGGTCGATCACCTCGATTCTTCCGCAATTTTTATTCCATACATTGAAAAACTAAAGATAGAAAACCTTATCTTTGCGGCCCCCGACGTAGGTAGTACCAACAGGGTACGCGAAGTTGCCAAGTATTTTGAAACAGATATGGTTATCTGCGATAAGCAACGCAAGCGTGCCAACGAGATTGCTTCTATGACGGTAATAGGCGATGTTACAGGCAGAAACGTAGTGCTGATAGATGATATTTGTGATACTGCAGGTACATTGTGCAAATCGGCGGCAATACTAAAAGAAAGGGGTGCTTTATCAGTTCGTGCTTTTTGCACACACCCGGTTCTCAGCGGTAACGCTTATGAAAATATCGCCAATTCCCAGCTCGAAGAACTGGTTGTTTGCGATACAATACCCCTGAAAAGGACAGATGTAAGTAAAATAAAAGTATTGCCAACCGGCGAATTGTTCGCAATAGCCATCCGAAATACTTTTGAAAATAAATCAATAAGTTCTTTGTTTATTCATAGTAACAGAAAATAATTCGACAATTCGATAATTAGCCAATTTGGCAATTGACGAAATACTGAAAACATTATTTTGACCCTGATAATTGGCTAATTTACGAATTGACTAATTGTCAAATTAATAAAACGACTGTTTATACAAAAAAATCCGCCCCCTTTAACAACAATGGCTGTACCGGAAAATTACACATTTTCATAACAGCACATTAAAGGGCCATTTTTAAAAAACGATTTCAGACCGGATGTTTGGTGGATATGCGCCCGTCTCTGGAAACAAAAAAACACTAAAAATGAAAAGTGTAAAAATTGAAGGTAAAAAAAGGACCGACCTTGGCAAAAAAGCTACGCGCCATCTCCGTTCCGAAGACATGGTACCAGCCGTAATATACGGTGGCACCGAAACTATCCATTTCCAGGCGCCTGTTATGTCGTTCCGTACACTCGTGTACACGCCCGAATTCCAGATTGCCGATATTACCGTAGATGGCAAAAACTACCGTACTATCATGAAGGACATCCAGTTTGATGTGGTTACAGATGAGCTGAACCATATCGACTTCCTGGAGCTGGTAGAAGACCGCAAAGTTGTGGCAACACTGCCTATCAAATTTACCGGTCAGGCACAAGGTGTAAAAGACGGTGGCCGTCTGGAGCTGAAAATCAAATCGCTTCACGTGCGCACACTTCCCAAATATCTGGCTGAGCATATCGTTGTGAATATTGATAACCTGCAGTTGCATGGCAATATCCGTGTTCAGGATGTGGTAGTTGATAATATGGAGATCCTCAACTCACCCCGTATTCCTATTGCATCGGTAGTAACCACCCGCGCACTCCGCCAGGCCGATACCGAAGCAGCAGCACCGGCAGGTGGTAAAGCAGCGCCAGCAGCCGCCAAAGCAGCACCAGCAGCCGCAGGCAAAGCGCCAGCCGCAGCAGCAGCCAAGCCGGCAGCCAAGAAATAATAATTACAGAAACACACAATATTCAAAACCCCTGCCGGAAAGCAGGGGTTTTGTTTTTCCTAAATTGTTCAAATTATTGTTGTAATAGATTTTTTGGGTGTCCCGGGTTTTATTTTGCTATGAAGCTTCAGTGGCGGTGGCACCATTCAGCTTAGTATATCTATCTAGCTACCACCATATGCACCACACTCCTCACACCATTATTATTGGTATACTCCATCAGGTAAACCC
>CAILLK010000078.1 GCA_903835005.1 uncultured Bacteroidota bacterium
ATGCAACCGGTCCCCTCCTAAAAACAGGAGGGGAGTGTGTAAAAATCCGGATGGGCGCGACTTAACCACCCCTGGTTGCATTCGGCATTCGCCTCATGCAACCGGTCCCCTCCTAAAAACAGGAGGGGAGTGTGCAAATATCCTGATGGGCGGGATTCGATCACCCCTGGCCTGGCTTAGCGCCAAGGCCGGTCCCCTCTTTGAAAAAAAGAGGGGAGTTTGCAAATATCCTGATGGGCGGGATTCGATCACCCCTGGCCTGGCTTAACGCCCAGGCCGGTCCCCTCTTTGAAAATAAAGAGGGGAGTGTGCAAATATCCTGATGGGCGGTATTCTATCACCCCTGTCCTGGCTTAGCGCCTAGGCCGGTCCCCTCTTTGAAAATAAAGAGGGGAGTGTGCAAATATCCGGATGGGCGGGGTTTGTGGGGCGGATCAGAGGGTAGGGGCAAGCCCTACCCCTACGTTATCATAAATAACAGGCTGGCTCAATTGATATTCGAACTTGAATGGTGCTATTCAGCTTAGGCTGAATAGATGCAATATGCCTTGGCCCTCCTTCGCTTTTCAAGATACGGCGGGTGAAGCTCCTCCCTCGCTTGAAAAGCTATGGCGGGTGCCCTCCTTCGCTTTTCAAGATACGGCGGGTGATAAAAAAAATTATCAGGCTTTGAGGCGGATTAGTTTTATGCCGATGGCCAGGCAGATGCTGAGGCCGCCTAGCAGCCACCAGAGCAGGTTGAAACTATAATGCTGGGCTATCTGGGTGCCGGCAAAGGGGCCGGCTACCTGGGCTATGGACCAGGCTACTGTGTAGAGGCCGGCATACTGGCCCCGGTTGGTATGGTCGGTGCGCTTTACCCATATCAGGTTCATGAAGGGCATGGCAAGCATTTCGCCGGTGGTGAGCAGGGTGGTGGCCAGCAATGCGAGCACAAAGGCGCCGGGAAGGAGGTTGTAGGTAACGAATGAAAGTCCGAGTATGAGAACGCCGGTTGTGATGATGCGGATATGGATGTTTCTGGGTTCGAGTTTGTAAATGAGGGCCATTTCGAACAATACTACCAGCAGACCGTTGAGGGCCATGACGATGCCAATACGGGTGGGGGATAAATGCAGTTGCTGGTTGAAGAAAACGGGGAGGGTGGCAAACATCTGGTAGAACATGCAGCCAAACAGTATGGTGAACACAATAAACAACAGGTAGCCGGTATCGTGGTAGGGTAAGCGGGTGGGTGCGACTTTTGAACGGTCTTTGTGGGCAGGGGTGGTGGCGTTGCGGGAGGGGGCCAGAACGAGGAGTAATAAAATGGCAGCCAGAATATTGGTAATGCCATCGATCCAGAAAAGCAGGTGATAATTGCGGGCGGCTATGATACCGCCCAGGGCGCCACCAACCGCCCAGCCGAGATTGTTGGAGAGGCGATTGAGTGAGAAGGAACGTATCCGGTTTTCTTCTTTGCTGTAATGGGCAACGGCTGTGGCATTGGCGGGCCTGAAGGTATCGTTGAGCAAGGCCAGCAGAAAGGTGCAGGCAAGAATGGCAGGGTAGGAATCCATATTGCCGAGGATAAGGAACATAATGCCTCCGCAGACGAGGCCGCCGATCTGCACATTGTAAAAGCCGAGTTTGTCGGTCAGTTTGCCGCCCAGCAGGCCACCGCACACCGCGCCAGCGCCAAACATGGCCATGACCGTGCCTGCTTTGGCAATGTTGTAGTGCTTGGATTGGGTGAGATAAAGGGTCATAAAGGGTACTACCATGGTGCCGCTGCGGTTGATAACCAGCACCAGTGAGAGCCACCATGTGGACGGGGAGAGTCCGGAATAGGCATTGCGGTAAAGATTGGTGATGTATTTCATTGGTTGGAAGGGCAAAGGTAGGGTGCGGATCTATTAAATTATACGGGATAAATCAGTACATTAAATTTTAACCACATAGAATATGAAGTTTGAACACAATGCGTGCACCCGCCCGAATGTACCTTTTCAGTACGGGCAGGCAAAAATATACGTATATAAAGGAAAGGGCACCAAGTACGTTTTTCGAAAATGGCATCTTTTGCAGGGATGGAAGTATTATAGCGGCCATTCGGGGCTATTTACGGCTCAAGTATATAAATTTCATTTGCATTAATCGGGTTAAATGTTTATTTTTGAAAGGTCTTTATTTTGGAGATTACCAACTAAAGGAGATTAATTGCCTGTCTCTTACCAAGGAACATTTGTTTAAAGCCCGGAAGATGAAAAAATATTTACTGCTGCTGGTTTATATCTGCTGGTCATTTGTTATAAATGCGCAGTGCCTGACCAGCTCGCTTGTTATCAATACAGGTTATGACCCTACTACGGGGCTGGCTATAACACCGGGTACAAATGGAGGAACACCAGTACATGATCCGCATTGGCTGGTATCGGCTGAAAGCCCGACGGTGGCTACGGCAATTGCACTGATGGGTACAGGGTTGATAGAAGTGGTGCCGGTAGCCAGTGCAGATATTGTTACTACCGAGGCGCTATGGGTATCGGACCCTCCGGCAACGCCAGGGGGATGGATCAGTTGCCTTAACTCAAATACCTATACTACAGATGGTACGGGCCCAACTGGAACTGCCTACAATATGAACCTGAGGCGGCCCTTCAGGATGTGTGTGGCTGATAATATTACCTTTGACCTATGGATTGCAGATGACAACTGGATATCGACGATGGATGTAGACGGCACCGTACTTACCTATACTGAATCGGGGTCGCCATCTGCATCGCATTTCGGGGCATTTACCCATTTTACCTTTACCATGTTCCTGAGCGCAGGCACTCATAATCTGAATGTTGTGGTCAATAATTATAACGATGCGGGCGGACTGGAGGATAATCCGACGGGATTGAATATACATGGTACGGTGTCGTCGGCAGGTTCGCTTAATTCGCTGGTTTCAGAAAGTTATCTGAGCTGCGCCAGCTATACCTGTGCGTTTACGTGCAATAACGTAAGTCTGCCGGATAGCTTGCATCCCTGCGCAGGAGATGTGATTACCTTGCCGGCAGTACTTACCGGAACTGATTCGGTACTGGGAATTACGTGGTCGCCAGCAACAGGGTTATCTTCAACTACTATACTTACACCTTTGCTTACGGCACCAACCACCTCCGGTAATTACTATATTTCGGTACAGTCATTGATTCCATTCAATCTGGTAGCCAATGGGAATTTCAGTCTGGGGAATGTTGGTTTTACCAGTGCCTACAGTTATGTGACCGGCCCGGGATCGCTGGTTCCGGAAGGGGTTTATACCATCACCACAGATCCCAGCCTTGAGCATCCGGCAGCAGTTTCGTTTGGCGACCACACTACGGGTACGGGGAATATGATGGCAATAAACGGCGCCTCCACGCCTATAAGTGTGTGGTGCGAAACTATACCGGTATTGCCCAATACCACCTATGATTTTGCAGCATGGGTGGCCAACTGGTCGACGGCGGATGTGGGGGCGGCAGAGCCCGATCTTCAGTTTATGATCAACGGGGTGCTGATAGGGGTGCCGTTCTTAAGTTCGGCAGCACCGGGTGTGTGGCAGGAATTCAGCGCTACCTGGAACAGCGGAGTAAGCACTACAGCCAATATATGCATATTTGATGAGTGCGTGGCGGCTGGCGGTAATGATTTTGCACTGGATGACATTTCTTTCCAGGAGATATGTGTGGCCAATGACAGTGTATATGTGGATATAAAAGTGCCTGATACCACCACTACCCATATGGATACTACCTTGTGCATTGCACTGGCGCCTATAACGCTGACCGGAACAGCGGGTTATGCATCGTACCTGTGGAACACCGGGGCTGCCACAATCAGTATTCCGGCGGCTGCAAGTGGTGTGTACTGGGTTTATAACAATAATCACTGTGCCACCCTAATAGATACCTTTAAGGTGAACTATATTCCTTTACCGGTTGTATTTCTTGGCAATGACACCTCGTTCTGCACAGGCGATTCCATAACATTATCTTCAGTGCAGCCAGCCGGAACCACCTATTTGTGGAGTAACGGCAGTACCGGCGATACCATTCATGCCAAGGCGACGGGCACCTACTGGCTGCAATTAAATAACGGATGTGTGGTTACTGATAGTATTCATGTATTGTTATCTCCGTTTCCGGTTGTGAACCTGGGGCCTGACCAGTTTAACTGCCTTGCCAAGCCAGATACTTTGCAATCATCCGTTACCTACACAGGACCCACTTATCTGTGGAGTACCGGAGGCACATTAGATACTATAATAGCTGATACCACTGGTACTTACTGGCTACAGGTTACAGTGGCAGGTTGTGCATCGGCAGATACCATTCATATAACTATTATCTACGACACCTTTACACTGGGCAATATAGATACGGGTATCTGCCTGGGTAAATCTGTTCAGGCAAAACTTACCGCGAATCCGGCCGCGACCTTCCAGTGGTTGCCTACGGCTGGCGTTCCGGCAAATACTACATCGAGCCCGATGATAACGCCCGACACATCGGCGGAATATGTAGTGCATATTTACCTGGCAGGGTGCCCGGAAAAGAAGGATTCCTTTCTGATAGATGTTCAGCCCAACCCGAAGGTATATATGGGCGGCAACCAATCGGTATGCCAGTTTGATACCCTGCACCTGCATGCCACAGTAACACCAGCCTGGTATACCCATTATATTTACAAATGGAGCCCGGGAACCTACCTTAATGACACAACGATACAGAACGTGGTATTTACTCCCGGAGACAGCGGTAAAATTTATCTGATAGTTTCTACACCTGCAGGTTGTACCAGCGGAGACTCGGCAATGATAATTGTTCATCCCGGCGATTTTGCCAGTCTTGATTCGATCTATAATTTATGCCCCGGTGATTCGGTGCAACTGAAGCCAACAGGGGGTGTATCTTACCGGTGGCATCCCGGTATTTACCTGAGCGATTCCACAGCGGCAAGCCCGTGGGCGCGTTGCATTACTTCGGAGGCATATACGGTGATAGTAAAGAGTCAGTTCAACTGCCTGGATACCGTGAGCACGCATATTGTGATTGAGCCTGCGGCAGTATTAAACCTGGGAGATTCGGTTACTTTGTATCCCGGTGGAAGTTACCAGATAAATCCACTGACCAACTGTTCGTCGTTTGAATGGTTTCCGGTATCCGGCCTAAGCAATGCCTATGTGTCAGATCCGCTCATCAGCCCGGAGATCAGTACCAAGTACAAGGTATATGGAACTACTACGTGGGGATGTGCAGCAGTAGATTCCATTAATATATATATTGATGTTTCCGGGTTGCTCACTTTACCCAATGCATTTACGCCTGATGCCGGAATCAATAACAAGCTGTACATACTTCAAAGAGGTATTGCCAAACTTAATTACTTCAGGATATATAACAGATGGGGTAATAAGGTGTATGAATCTACCAACATAAATGATGGCTGGGATGGCAACTACAATGGCAAGCCCCAACCGTATGATGTGTTTGTGTATGAGGTAGAAGCGGTAAGTGTGGATGGCAAGACCTTTCATAAGTCTGGAAACGTGACGCTGATAAGGTAGGGTTATATATCCGGACGTGTTTTATAATTACTGCTTGGGATAATTCATTAAGTCTGCAGGATAATTATTTAGTACCAATCAGATAAAATAAAACGACATATAAAAGTCTTATGCAAAGACGCGAAGTCGCAATTTTCAAAGATCCTATTTAAGACCGAAAATCCCACTATTGGCGATTAGTAATGTCTGTTTGGTATAATATACATTATATGTAGAGTTGACTTGCAGTCACTATAGATAAATAAATATTTGATTAATCAGCCCAAGATATTTGCGGGGATTTTCGTCTTTATAAATGAGCAATCCACAGAGTTATTAACAATCAGAAACCAGTGATGGATTAGTTGTATTTAGCTACCAAATACGGTCGTAAAAGCTTATATTTGCGCATATTTTTACCAATATCTGAATATGGATCAAAATAACGAAGGACTTTTGCCACAGGATGCCCCGGAGACGAATAAAATAATACAAATCAATATTGAAGAGCAGATGAAGACCGCCTATATAGATTATTCTATGTCGGTGATTGTGGGGCGTGCTTTGCCCGATGTGAGGGATGGGTTGAAGCCGGTGCACCGGAGGGTGCTTTTTGCGATGCATGAGCTGGGCAATACGTTTAATAAACCCCATAAAAAATGCGCCCGTATAGTGGGTGAGGTGCTTGGTAAGTATCACCCGCATGGAGATGTGAGTGTGTATGATGCCATGGTGCGCATGGCGCAGCCCTGGAGCATGCGGTATATGATGATAGACGGGCAGGGAAACTTTGGCAGCCAGGATGGAGATAATCCGGCGGCAATGAGGTATACCGAAGCGCGTATGCTGCGCTTGGGTGAGGCCATGATGGAGGACATTGAAAAGGAAACAGTTGATTTTACACTCAACTTTGATGATACACTTGAAGAGCCAACCGTGCTGCCAACAAGGTTGCCGCAGTTATTACTGAACGGATCATCGGGTATTGCTGTGGGAATGGCAACGAATATGATGCCCCATAACCTTACCGAGGTAGTAGATGGTTGCCTGGCATACATAGACAACAACGAAATTACTATTGAGGAACTGATGAAGCATGTGAAGGCACCCGACTTTCCGACGGGTGGAATCATATACGGCATTGAAGGCATAAAGCAGGGCTTTCTGACCGGCAGGGGAAGGGTAGTGCTGCGCGGCAGGGTTACGGTAGAAACCATGAAGAGTGGCAAGGAACTTATAGTAATCACAGAGGTGCCTTACCAGGTGAGCAGGGATGCGCTGGCTGATAAGATAGGGCAACTGGTAAACAACAAAATTATAGATGGTATAACCCATGTAGGCAACGAATCGAATAAAGAAGGTACGCGTGTGGTAGTAGAGTTGCGCAGGGATGTAGTGGCGCAGGTGGTGATCAACCAGCTCTATAAATACAGCGAACTGCAGACATCATACGGAATCAATAATGTGGCGCTGGTAAATGGCCGGCCCCGCACGCTGAACCTGAAAGACCTGATCTCTGAATTTATCATTTTCCGGCATGAGGTTGTAGTTCGGCGTACGACCTATGAACTGAAAGAGGCCAAGAAGCGGGCACATATACTGGAAGGCTACCTGATAGCGCTCGACCACCTGGATGAAGTGATCAAACTGATCCGCAATTCGGCCAATCCGGATATAGCCAAGGAAGGGCTTATTACTGAATTCGGAATGAGCGAAATACAGGCCAAGGCAGTGCTGGAACTGCGCCTGCAGCGCCTCACAGGTATGGAGCGGGAAAAGATACGTGAGGAACATGCCGAACTAATGAAACTGATAGCACACCTTGATGAAATACTGGCAAACCAGGATATGCGTTACCAGATCATCAAGGATGAACTGGTGGACGTAAAGAAGAAATTCGGAGATGAGCGCAAGAGTGAGATACAATACATGGCCAATGAAATGCGTATTGAAGACCTGATTGAGAAGGAAGATGTGGTGATCACGGTTTCTCATCTTGGTTATATCAAGCGTACTTCAAATGCCGAATACCGGTCGCAGCGCCGCGGAGGCAGGGGGGCGATGGGTGGAAAGACCAGGGATGCGGATTATATTGAACATCTGTTTGTGGCGTCTACGCACCATACCTTGCTGTTCTTCACCGAAAAAGGCAGGTGTTTCTGGCTGAAGGTATATGAGATACCAGAAGGCGATAAAAACGGCAAAGGAAGGGCGATACAGAATATGATGCAGATACCTGCCGACGACAAAATACGTACGGTAATAGATGTGCCCAAACTTGATGATGAAGATTATATCAACAACCATTGGGTAGTATTGTGCACCAAGAAGGGAATCATCAAGAAAACCAACCTGGCCGATTTCAGCCGCCCGCGTGCAAATGGCATTATAGCCATAACCATTGAGGAAGGCGACCAATTGCTGGACGTGGCGCTGGCCCAGGAAAGCAACTATATTATGATGGCTGTGAAATCGGGCCGTGCAATATGTTTCCCGCAGGAGAAAGTGCGGGCAACAGGCAGGGGCGCGATAGGCGTTTTCGGTATAGAGCTTGATGAAAATAATGATGAAGTAATAGGAATGCTTTGTGTGGCGAAAGACGATGTGAACAAGCAGATACTTGTGGTGTCGGAGAAAGGGCTGGGCAAGCGTACGCCTTTCCTGGAAAAAGTAGCCGACAAGGCAGACAAAACAGAAGGTGCCGAAAACCAGGAAGCCATTACAGAAGCAGACCCCTATAATCTGGTAGAGTTGCCGGATGCTGAGGGAAATACACAAAAATACCTGCTTTCTTACCGGGTTACCAACCGGGGAGGTAAGGGCGTAAAAACCATCAATATTACTGAAAAGACCGGTGGACTTGTAGGCCTTATGGGCGTGCAGGAGAAAGATGATCTGATGATAACCTGCGAATCGGGAGTAACTATCCGTATGAAAGTAGCCGCTATTCGTGAGGCAGGCAGGGCTACCCAGGGAGTGAAACTGATAAATATAGATGAAGGGGATAAAATAGCCGCTATAGCCCGTATTGCAGACCAGGATACAGAAGAAGAAACTGAGGATAGTACTGATGAAAACGGCGATACGGCAAATGCTGGCGAAGAACCTGCTACAGAACTACCAGTTGAATAAATAACACAGATCAATATCAAGGAATACGGAATTAAAAAGCAACTTGCAACCTAAAGATTAAAGAAATGAAAAAAGCTGTCATAATAATAGCCGCCATAGCGCTCTCGCTGAATAGCCTTGCGCAAGATACATACGTTACATCGGCAGGTGTAGCCCTTAATAATAATAACTTAGATGAGGCAAAGGATGATATAGATAAGGCCATGGGCAACAGTGAGACAAAAGAAAAACCCAAAGCATTATTTGTAAAAGCTGAGATTTACTTTCATCTTATGAATGTAGATAAGTATAAAAACTCCAACCCTTTTAAGGAAGGTACAGCAGCACTATTTAAACTGATTGAAATTAAACCTGAATATGAAAAAACAACAGTAGACCAGTTGTTTGGTACGGCTGCTTTCCTGTATTATAATGACGGAGCAAAGGCGTATAATGATAAAAAACTGGATGATGCTACAGCGAGTATGAAAATGGTTCTTAAAATCCGTGATCTGAAAAGATTTGATAAGCTCACCGGGGTACAAATGCAGACAATTGATACGATTACAGCTGATGCAATGCAGACACTTGCCAACAGCGCCTATTACCAGATGAAATATGATGAAGCGGTGCCGCTGCTTACCAAAGTGAAGAATAATCCGATAACCAAGAAATCGAACATTTATGAATGCCTTATTGACGCACTGGAAAAACTGAATAAAAAAGATGAAGAACTGACCGTAATACAGGAAGGAAGGAAAGATTTTCCGGATGATGTATTTATCAGAAATAAAGAGTTGAATTACTACATATCGGCAGGCAAGGATGATGAAATTGTAAAGAAACTGGAAGAGGCTGCAGCAAAGGATCCCAATAATGCTGAAATTCAGTTTAACATAGCTACCACTTACCTTGGCATGGCCAGCCCGAAGGATGGCAAGAAGACAGCCGGTACAGCAGATTATTATGCGAAATCGGAAGATGCTTTTAATAAAGCGCTTAAATTATCGCCCGATAATCCGTCATTCAATTACAATTTTGGCGCTCTCTATTTTAACCAGGCAACTGATGTAAATAACCAAATGAATGCAATTACCGGATCATCGGATGCTGACCAGAAAAAATACGACAACTTAAAGGCGCAGAGGGATGCACTATTTGCAAAGGCCAGCCCTTATTTTGAAAAAGCTAAGAATACTTATGGCAGTCAGAAAGACCTGAAAGCAGACGAAAAGAACACTTATAAAAACACTTTAAAAGCACTGATGGATATTTATTCCAGGCTGAGTAAAATGGATTTGTATGGTGAAGTGAAAAAGAAGTATGACAGCCTGAACTAATAACAATGAGACAAAATAAAACGTCATAGAAACAGCTCACGCAGAGGCGCGAAGTCGCCATATGCAAAGATCCTGTTTAAGACCGCAAATGCCACTATTGCCGATTTCTAATGGCTATTTGGTCTAACTCCCCGGATTGAAATATAAAAAATACTGAAGCCGTTGCAGCAATGTAACGGCTTTATTAATGCATCTATAATTGGGAAAAGTGCCTGAGATAGCGGGAAACTGATAAAGGCACAAGAAACACGTTCAGCATCACAGTATCGCCGGAATTATTAAAGATAAAACAACTGGTTGTCAGACATACTTTCTGAAAAAACGTTCGGCATTATAAACGGGAAGGTCGGAAAAATAAAAATCGTCCTGATCATTACTTACTATGCAGCTACAGTTGGAATGCAATGCAGCATAGTATTGCAGGCCATCTTCGAAATCATGGATTTTCTTGTTATGCATGACTGATAAGGCTTCCCTGTTTCCGCAATCAGCAATATCAAGGTGTTCGACCAAAATGCCGATTTTCTTTTTTGCCTGAACTTCACCATGTTTTTTTCCGGCAAAATAAAATGCTATGGCTAGGCAAATACTTGTTGTGACCAGCGTAACAGATTTGTCTTCTTCAGTCATACTCAATATCCTTGAGGTATAGGTATATTGAGGGAACTCCTTATTAAGCACAGATATCAGAATATTGGCATCCAGAAAGAACCTCATTTTTTGTTGTTGTAGTATTCTTTTTTTGTGTCTTTGCGTTTTCTTGGAGTAATGTATTCAGATTCACCTTCAGATAAGGTGGTAACCCAACCGGCGATGGGGATATCTTCGATCTCGCGGTAGCCCCCATGAGTAGCCTTGCGCAACAGGATTTCGGTAAGCCGGCTCAGGCTTATACCCTGGCTTTCGGCATAATGCTTGGCCTTATCGATTATATTTGCATCAAAACTTAAAGTAACCTTGGCATCCATTGTGTGATAAATTTATACGACAAAATTATTTGTTCTGTACGTAATAACAAAATTTAATTTCAAGAAAATTTTGAAAAAAATAGAATATCAGGAATTTAATCGAGCCATTTCCGGGATGAGATTACACTCATTATCGAACTGGTAGCTCCGGTATGTTGTTTCATAAAAGATAATAAAGAGTTACGGATGGATTGCATGTAAGTTTCATCATTTATCAGCTTTTTAATAATGGTTAAGCACTCCTCCTTATCGTGAATTGGAAATACAATACCCAACGATGCCATTTCTTTTGCCTCAACAAATTTTTCGAACACCGGCCCGAAAATTACCGGAACTCCAAAAACCGCCGGTTCGAGGATATTGTGAATGCCCCCTTTGTAAAAACCCCCTCCCACAAAAGCAATATCGCCGCAAGCATAAAGCCGGGAAAGCAGACCAATATTGTTTATAATTAAAATCCGCTTATCGAATCCTGTATTTTCAGCATCCAGATCGGAGTAGAGTATGGAATGACTTCCAAAAAGCTTTTGAATTTTACGGATACGTGACGGGTCTGTTTCGTGAGGGGCAATTATTATTTTCCAATTTGCAGGAAGAGCCGGAAGGCAGGCATGCAGCACCTCTTCATCGGCCGGCCAGGAGCTGCCGGCGATGAAGATTTTATTTGAACCTTTGAAATTTTCTATAGCAGGAATCGGCCCTGAATTTTCAGCTATAACAGCAACCCGGTCGTAACGGGTATCTCCTGAAACCGTAATATTTTGAATAATGCCTGTTTTATTTAATTCTTTTGCTGATTGTTCATCCTGGAGGAAAAAGAAGCTGAAACAGGAAAGCATATCGCGGAACAAGCCGCCATACCACTTAAAGAAAGGTTGCTCAGGCCTGAAAGCACCTGAAACAAGTATAGCGGGAATCTTCTGGTTTTTAAGTTCGGCCAGATAGTGATACCAGAATTCATACTTAACAAAAACAGTTAATGAAGGTTTGATTATGTTTATGAATGCCAGGGCATTGCGCTTGCTGTCGGGAGGCAGATAAAGAATATAGTCAACCAGATGTGTTTTTTTGCAAGCTTCGAATCCGGAAGGAGAGAAAAAGGTTACTACTATTTTAAATGACGGATATTGTTGTTTCAGCGATTCAATTACCGGCTTTGCCTGCTCGTATTCACCAACAGAAGAACAATGAAACCATATTCTTTTTTCATTCATATTGAGGCTACGGGCATAATTTTCTTCCCAGTCCATTCTCCCAGCGATCCATTTTCCGGCTTTCTTATTGACTGTGCCATAGACCCTTATAGCCAATACATAAAGTGCCAGAAAAAAGTCATAAAGAAATAGCATAAATGGCCGGCGGGGCAGGGAATCATCCTTTGAATCAGCACTATCCATATTTTCATTTCCGGTATTTATCATATTGCAACTGATTAAAGCTGAAGGTTGATCTGTGGCAAAAATAAACTATTCCCAGTAAGCCAACGGAAGAGGGTAATTGCCAGATTGCCCTATAAAGGTAAAGCGGCATTGTTTTTTAAAATGAGTTTTTTCAACAGGATGGAAACTGATTGGAAAATATTCATCAGGTACCGGAGAAAAGAGGGCAGCAGCGTATGTTGATATGCCTGAGAGATATCGTATGTAAGATTAACAGAAAGGTGACTAATGGAATTAAATGGAGAGCGATTAAGACATTTCTTCTATTGAACGTGAGTTCGGAGCTTATTGATCAGACTATCAACTTATTGTTCCGATTACCAGTATCGCAATTAAAACATACGATGCCTTGCGCCTACGCTGAAGCTATTGCGGCACACAGTCAGAATCGGTTTAACATCCTAATCAATAACTATAAAAATATTATCCCATCAAGATTTTCACTTCATCAATTTATAATAAGCTTCAAAGATCGAATTAAGTCATTGAACTCACGTTAAAACAGCGCACTCATCGCAGATTTTAAGGCGCATCTAAAAGAAAAATAACCTCGCAATATGGTGTACCTTATTTTATCAACGTTCCTTACCTCAGTAATTTTTCCAGTTTTTTAGCATTCAGTATTTCTATTCTGTTGTCCTTTTTAATGTCCAGAAGGCCCTCATTCTTAAATTCTGTAAGCGTGCGAATTAGCGACTCAGTAGCTGTGCCGGAAATTGATGCCAGTTCATCGCGTGAAATGTCTAATAGAAATACTTCCTCTTTTTTGGATTTATATTTGTTATAAAGACTGGTAAGTGCAGCGGCAACCTTCTTACGTAAAGTATTATAGGCAATCCCCAATAAATGCGCCTCATTCTCTACAACGTTTTTGGCCAGCATTTTAATCAGTTTATGCGCCACATTCAGGTTATTGCTAACCAGATTTTCAAATGCCTTACGCGGTATCACCACCAGTTCCGTATCTTCCATAGCTTGAGCCATTTCTTTGTAGGGAGCCTCTTCCAGCAGTGCTACATGCCCGAAAAAATCGCCTTCATTAAACAAACCTACCGACAATTGTTTACCGTCTTCATGCACTTTATAAGTCCTTACTTTTCCTTTCTCAATATAATATAGAAAATGGGGGGTCTGCCCTTCCTTGTAGATGACCTGCTTTTTCTGAACAGAGCGTACATCACGGTCAGGGATCAGAGTTTCTAAAGAGCCGTTGCCGGCAGATTCGACAAGTTCATTAAAACTTGCGAGCTCAGCCGAAACATTCTTCTTAATGACATCAAGTCTTCTGAACCTGTTTTCCAAGGCTTTGAGTAATTCGTCGTTATTGAAAGGTTTTGTAATAAAATCATCAGCCCCTGATTCCATGGCATTCCGGAAATCATTGCGCTCTGTTTTTGATGTAAGGAAAATTACCGGCAACGCTTCGGTAACCGGGTCGCGACGCAGCAGGTGCAGCATTCCGAAACCATCTACAACAGGCATCATTATATCGCTGATTATAAGATCAGGTAAATTCTGTTTTGCCAGTTCAAATCCTTCCTTTCCGTTAATGGCAGTAATCACTTTATAATTTGCCAATTCCAGCATTTCTGCAACATCCTCGCGGATAATGTCATTATCTTCTACAACCAGTATTGTTTTCATTACTATGCAGTTTTAGCTAAATATGGCACAAAGAAATAAACAGGCATAAGAACGATTTATGATGCATGTCATTGGATTAATTGATACTGATCATTATTTATGATTTAAATCATCAATTATTTTGGAATCTTATAGAATTGCGTTTATTTATGGCTATAGCTAATGAAAATATTTTTGAATCATTCTTCCGGAATTCGGTAGAAGGAATACTCATATTCGATAAAACAGGCAAGATTGCAGATATTAATCCAGCAGCAAAAGAATTGTTTGGAATCGGCATAAATGCTGATAATCCGAAAAATGTAAAAGATTTGATTGGTATCAAATACCATGAAGAATTATGGGATATATGTAACAGGCTTCTGGATCATACGGAAAAAAAAGGAACAGGAAATACACTTGTAATACACAATGAAGGGAACAGGGAGAAAAATCTGATACTAGGCCTGCACCTGAATAATCATATAAAGCTCCAGGAAAACAGGTATATAGCGGCATTTGTAACAGATGAAACCGGCAGATGGAAGGAAAAACATGAGCTGAGACAATCGCATGAGCGTTTCCGGAAAATCTTTAAATATAATCCGGTAGCGCAACTCATTATAAGGGAATCGGATAGTCATATAATTGATGCCAACAATAAATTTCTCAATCTGTTTGGATATGAGCTTGATGAAGTAATAGGCAAGGACACGGCGACAATAGGGCTTGACCATTGCAAAGAATGCAAAGTAAAAATAAGTGAGGCTCCAGATGAACATCATATTGATAATGCCTGTGAATATGATGCCCAAATCAAATCAGGAAAGGTAATTAATCTGCTGCAATCCTATGTGTTGATAAAATTGCACGATGTGACCCATGAAATATGGTCATTGGCAGATATTACCGAACAGAAAGCAGCAGAAGGAGAGCTGAAAAGAAGCAATGAAGAACTGGAGAAAAAAGTAACAGAACGCACCAAGGACCTGGCTAACCTGCTGGAGCGGGAGAAGAGAATGAATGAACTGAAGTCCAGGTTTGTAGCAACCGCATCGCATGAGTTCCGCACACCGCTCACTACCATACTTGCCAGTGCAGGGCTGGTGGAAACCTATGCCAGGAGAATGGACACCGAGAAATGCCTCAAGCATATAGACCGGATAAAAGCTTCGGTAGAACTGCTTACTGAAATACTGGAAGACTTTCTGTCGCTGGACAAAATAGAACAAGGGAATGTAAAGCCCAATATAACCAGTTTTAACCTGGAAGATTTTGCCGGCAATGTAATGCGGGAAGCGGAATCAACCCTGAAAAAAGGGCAAAGTATAGAATACTCTTTAACAGGCGATATGATTATTAAGCAGGATCATAACATACTCAAAAATACCATGCTGAACCTGCTCTCCAATGCTATTAAATATTCGGGTGAAGGGGCTAATATCAGCTGGGATATTTCAGCACAGAGAGATAAAACCATAATTACAGTTGCAGATAACGGTATAGGTATTCCGTTTGATGACCAGCCCTATATATTTTCCCGGTTTTTCAGGGCAAGGAACGCCGAAACTATCCAGGGAACAGGGTTGGGGCTTAATATAGTTAAAAAATATATAGAATTACTGCATGGTAAGATCAGTTTTGTAAGTACTGAAAATGCGGGCACTTCGTTTATACTGGAGCTTCCGGTCATTAACTGATATGCGGGAAGCCATAACTTATATGAATATGAAATCTGTATTTATTTGTGCAGATAGAAAATACCGCGAAAAATAAATACTGAATTCAATTCATTGTAACGAATCTGAGCAGGAAATTAAGTGCAAAACCGCGAAATGGTCGTTGGTATTGCTTACCCTTAATAAATAATTTTTATGAAGTTATTAAGACTTCTGAAGCATGGAAAATTACTCGCGCATAGAAATAGTATTACTTTTGCAACGCCATCCGGTACCATGCATTTCTTCCTACATAAAGAATCGAGAGTAACAAAGCCATTATGGCTTGGGCTTGCTGTGTTCTTCCTTGTGTTCTGTTCGTCTCCGGTTAAGAAATTCATCAGGATGCAGCTTTACAGGAACAATCCTGTTGCAGAGCGTTCTGCTGCAGGAGCACATTTATCTACTCACGATATAAAAGATTGCGTAATTGCCGAAAGGGTAGATATTTCGAGTATTGCAATTCCGATTGCCTGCCTGACTGACGGGATACCCGAAATGCCCCAGGCTTTTTTCCTTAACGGACTGGCTGCAATGGCCTTCCTTCCCTTATTTATTAAATACCGCCATAAACGTGTTGTGACACGTCAGCGATGGCATCTGTCTTCTCCCATGCCGAGGTACCTGATGGTAAGGCATCTGCAGGTCTGAAAATTTCCCGTTTTATCAGTTGTAATTAATGTATTGGTTGAAATTGATTCAATTTCACGCTTATTCAATATGCATTTATGCACTGCATCTCTTCAATGATTTGCGGGTAATGTGATCAGGATTTATAATAAAGTACAACTTAAAAATTTATGTGGATAGTAAGATTAGCATTAAGGCGGCCTTATACCGTTGGCGTTATGGCCTTCCTGATACTGCTTATGGGGATAATGGCTATAAAATCAATGATGGTGGATATATTTCCTGTTATTGATATACCTGTTGTTTCTGTAATCTGGACCTACCCTGGCCTTTCGGCTTCAGAAATGGAAAAGAAAGTAACCTACCTCAGTGAGCGTGGTATTTCATCATCAGTAAATGGTGTAGAGCGCATAGAGTCGCAATCGCAGCCAGGCATAGGAATACTGAGGATATATTTTGAAAAAGGCACAGATATAGGCGCTGCTATTGCGCAGATGTCGGCAGTTGCCGGTACATCAATTCATGGTATGCCGCCGGGTATTCAGCTGCCGGTAATCCTGCAGTTCAATGCCACAAATGTGCCGGTAGCACAGATCACCATGACGAGCAAAACCATGAGTGAAGATAAAATATTCGATTATGCGCTGAATTTTATCAGGCTTCGTTTATTTACAATACCCGGGCTGGCTACTCCAGCACCATTTGGAGGGAAAATGCGCGAAATAGTAGTAGATGCCGACCCGAAGGGGATGCAAGGCTATGGCCTGTCGCCGGTGGACCTGCTGACTGCCCTGCAGAATTCAAACCTTATTATTCCGGCAGGCACAGCACGGATAGGCAGCAGGGAATATAATGTGCAGCTCAATTCGAGCCCGGATGCGGTGAAAGAATTTGAGAAAATACCTGTGAAATGGGTTAACGGCCAGGTAGTAACCCTGGGCCAGGTGGCCAAAATAAGTGATGGCTATGCCGACCAGACCAATGTGGTGCGGATAGACCGGCAAAGGGCTGCCTATCTGTGCATACTCAAAAAGTCGAATGCCTCGACACTTGCAGTTGTAGAAGCTGCAAAAGCAATGATACCGGTGATAAAAGAAACAGCACCTAACGGGCTTGACCTGAAAGTGGACTTTGACCAGTCGGTATTTGTGGAGAATTCTATTGAGAGTGTATTGCATGAAGCAATTATCAGCGCCATACTTGTATCACTGATGATTATGTTTTTCCTGGGCAGCTGGCGCAGCATGGTGATTGTGTGTACCTCCATACCGCTTTCTATATTGGTGGGTATTATCTTCCTTAAGCTGACGGGTAACTCACTGAACATAATGACGCTTGGCGGGCTTTCGCTGGCAATAGGAATGCTGGTGGATGATGCAACAGTAGAGGTAGAAAACATACACAGAAACCGGTGGCTGGGCAAGCCGCTTACCATAGCTATACTTGACGGGGCACAGCAGATAGCCGTGCCGGCGCTTATGGCCACACTGGCGATATGTATTGTATTCTTTCCTGTGGTTCTGCTCACAGGGCCTTCCAAGTACCTGTTTCAGGCAATGGCGCTATCGGTGGTTATATCGATGATGGCCTCCTATATTTTGTCCCGTACTCTAGTGCCGGTACTTGCCCGAATGCTGATGGCAAGTGAACATCATGGTATTGACCCACCCGTAAACGGAAGCGCCTTTAAAATGGTTTCATTCCGGTTCAACACCTGGCGAGATATCCAGTTTGATAAATTCAAGGAGCGTTATGGAAGGGCCTTGCATAGTTTTCTGAAGAACAGGGCAGCTGTACTGGTTATAGCCCTTTGTGTATTGGTTATTTCACTTTTCCTGGTTAAAGTTACAGGCACTGACTTCTTCCCGAATACAGATACGGGTATGATGAAGCTGCATTTCAGGGCGCCTGTTGGTACCCGGATTGAAGAAACAGAGCGGCTGGTTGATTCGGCTGAGGCCCACATTCAGAAAATAATAGGGAAGAAAGACCTCGGCGCTGTAAATGACATGATAGGCGTGCCGCTGTTTTACAACCTGGCATTTGTGCAAACGGATAATACCAGCAGTATGGATGCCGACATCCTGATATCGCTTAATAAAGGGCACAAACCTACCGCTGACTATGTAAGGCATATACGCGAGGACCTGAATGATAACTTTCCGGGTTGTGCGGTTTATTTTCAGTCGGCTGATATAGTGAGCCAGGTACTGAATTTCGGGGTATCGGCCCCGATTGATATACAGATTATGAACAACAATTATGACAGTTCGTATAAATATGCCATTAAGCTTAAAAACGCTATCCGCACCATACCCGGAACAGCGGATGTAAACATCAAGCAGATACTGGATTACCCAACCATGATGTTTAATGTAAACCGGGAGCGGGCGCAGCAAATGGGCCTGTCGCAGAAAGATGTAGCCAATTCATTGCTGGTGGCCTTATCATCCAACGCTACAGTTGCACCCTCATTTTACATAAACCCGGTGAACCAGGTGAATTACCAGGTAGCAGTAAAAGTGCCTTACCAGCAACTGAACTCACTTTCGAGTATACTGAACATGCCGATAACCTCCAGCGCACCACTGCCAGGTGGCACAAATCTTGCCGATATGCCAATGGCCGAGACACAGACGCTGGGTAATCTTGCGTCGGTTGAATACGAAAACCAGTACGATGTCATCAGCCATTATACCGTTCAGCGCGTAATGGATATAACGGCGAATGTGGATGGCCGCGATATGGGCTCAGTGGCAGGCGATATTGAAAAGAAGATTGCTTCTATCGGGCAGTTGCCGGTAGGTATGCATATCTATATGCGCGGACAGCCTGAGGTAATGGACAGCACATTCAAGACGCTGGGGCTGGGACTGATATTATCGGTAGTATTGGTTTACCTGCTTATGGTGATCCTTTTCCAGACCTGGATTGATCCGTTTATCATTTTGTTTGCAGTGCCCGGCGCATTTGTGGGTATATTGTGGATGCTGGCTATAACAGGCACTACCATAAATACGGTATCACTGATGGGGTCTATAGTAGCTGTGGGAATTGCCGTATCCAACTCAATACTCCTGGTAAGTTTCGCAAATGAGGTAAGGGTAGAAAAAGGGCTGAATGCCATTGAGGCTGCACTGGAGGCGGGCAAAACCCGGTTGCGGCCTGTGCTGATGACGGCACTTGCAATGGTTTTAGGAATGATACCTATGGCGCTTGGCACAGGGGCCGGTGGCGAACAGAACGCGCCGCTGGGCCGCGCAGTGATGGGAGGGTTGATTGTAGCTACAATTGTTACCCTGTTTGTAGTGCCGGTTATCTATTCAATACTAAGAAGGAATGCCCCATCCAGGAACAAGCTGGATGAGCAGTTTGCATTGGAAACCATGCGTTATGATGAAGTGAGTGATGAGCACGGTATATTGACTCCGGCGGCTTCAGTAAATACACCAGAACAACATTAACAGATTGTGAAAAATCAAAAAAATATTTTATGAGCAGAAAAAATAAAAGAAGTGCGTTAAAGGTATGGATAGGTGGTGTTTTGTTAGTCGCAGCTGCGGCTGGCGGATCAGGATTTCTGTTTTTAAAGCAGAATAGCTCGCTGGTAAAAGATACCGAAAGCAGGAAAAACGAAATTAAATCCGGGCCGGTGGTAAAGGTGATAAAAGCAGGGATGTCGGCTGCTGATAAGGGGCTGGTGCTTATAGGTGAAACCAAGCCCTATCAGACAGTTACGTTATATGCCAAAACCAGCGGCTATATGAACAAAATATTCGTAGACAAGGGCGATAAAGTGAAAGAGGGCCAGTTGCTGGCAACTATCGTTTCGCCCGAAACGGACCAGGCCTATAAGGCAGCGGTTGCCGATCTGGAGAATAAAAAGAAAATAGCCAAAAGGGATGAAGCACTCGTGCAGAAAGACTACATATCGAAAGAGGATGCAGAAGCATCTGCTACTGCCGTAAAGGTAGCTGAAGCCCAGGTGCAATCATTGAAGGAGCAAATGCAGTACAAGAATATCATAGCTCCTTTTGCAGGGACCATTACTGCGCGGTTTGCTGATCCGGGAGCATTGGTGCAGAACGCCACTAATTCACAGACCAGCGCCCAGCCAGTTGTTACGCTGTCGCAGCTCGACAAGATCAGGATTTATGTGTATGTAGCACAAACAGATGCCGCATTTTTAAAAGAAGGCTATCCGGTAACGATCTCTATGACTGAAAGGCCTGAGGTGAAAATAAACACTACCCTGACGCGTATAGCAGGTGAACTGGACCCTAAAACAAGAATGATGCTGGCAGAGATTGATCTGGTAAATACGGCATATGCAATCATTCCAGGCAGCTATCTGCAGGTGACTTTTCAGGCGCCCGTACAAACGAACCTCACTATACCATCGGAAGCACTGGTGGTAAGGGGCGGGAAATATTTTGTACCACTCATTAATAAGGATACCACCATTCACTACCAGCCTGTAGTGGTAGATAAAAACAACGGGGTAAGGGTTTCCATTGCGAGTGGTATCAATACCGGCGATATGGTAGGGATGAGTGTAAGCGCAGAGTTGCCGGAGGGGCAAAAGGTGAGGGTGCAGCTTTAAAACAGACTGAAGTATTTAGTCTAAAGTCTAAAGTATTTAGTCTAAAGTTTGAACCTAAGAAAGAACATTTAAATTAAGCGTTTTATTCAGCGTATTGAGCAATATGAAAAACAAAATCGTAAACTTAGTTATAGTAGCTGCTTTTTTTATTGTCGGGCAATTATCTGCGCAGCAAACGACAAAAATCCTGAACCTGGAGGATTGCATTAAAATGGCGCTGGACAAATCGACGACGGTGCTGAAGGGTAATAATAGTGTAGCGCTGTCAGGGGCACAGGTTCTCGCTGCTTATGGGCAATTTCTGCCTAAACTTGCCGCAGGAGGCGGGCTTAATTACAATGCAGGAAATAACTTCTACGCTTCGGCAGGACCTGAACTGGCCAATATGAGCCGGAGTCAGTATAACTACCAGCTTACCAGCAGCCTGAACCTGTTTGCCGGTTATTATAACTATGCCACCTGGAAATCTTCAAAGCTGAATGAGCAGATGTCGAAACTGACCCTGGAGCGCGCAAAGCAGCAGATAGAGCTTGATGTTACCCAGTCTTATCTGCAGGTGATTCTTGACCAGAAGCTGGTGGAGCTTGACAGCGCCAACCTGGTTACATCGCTTAAACGGGAAGATCAGCTGGCAGTGCTCACGGATGTAGGCAGGAAATCGAAAACAGACCTGTACCAGCAACAGGCGCAAACGAGTAATGATAAACTTACCCTTATTAATGCAACCAACAGGATGCTGAACGATAAAATTATCCTGTTTCAGAAACTGCGGATTGATTCGGCTGATGCCTATTCGCTGTCTGATATTTCAATTGATGATAATGCTGATGCAGGAAAGTATGGCAACAGGGATGCACTGGTGGGGCAGGCATTGCAGGACCGGGCAGATTACCGTTCGGCGCAATTGAATACCGAGTATTCCGACTACCTGATTAAGAAAAACAGGAGCGGATATTTGCCGGCGGTCAACCTAACGGGGGGCATATACAATAATGGAGCTTATTTTAATTCTCTTAGTCTGAATGGTAATAATGAAATGCCGCTGAGCCAGGATGCCCTACCCACTCAACTCTATAAATACACTTACGGGCTGATAGGCGTCAATGCAATCTGGAATATCTTCGACCGCTACTATACCCGGTCAAATGTAGCAGTAGCCAGGATCAATGCCGACAATGCCCGAATAGACCTGCAGGATACCAAAATAGGTATTGTGGCCAATGTGAAGCAGGCGTACAATGACTATATTAATGCAGTGCAGCAAATGGAAACAGTAGGTAAGGGGCTGTTTGCTGCAGAGAAGGCATTTGAATCAGTGAACGGGCGGTATAAAGAAGGGGTAACAGATTTTATTACAGAATCGAACGCACAGATAGTGCTACTTCAGGCGCAGCAAAACAAGATACAGGCTTCAATCAATATGATGCTGCAGAAGAAAGTGATTGATTATTATGTGGGGGCGAAGTGAGCCTTCTTTAAGCATTCAGCTTATTTCTTTTAGCATAATACCAGAGCATGAAGCCCTTTTTGATCTGATATTGGCAGAAAAGAACGACTGACTAAAAAGGCCACTTTTTCTTGCCTGATAAGAATGGAATAAACAATTACATTATGTCTTCAATTCTATACCCGATAGAGTAAAATAATGTACTTAGAACTCAAATTATACCTTAACAGGTATAAAAATAATTTAACAACTATTTTATACCCGATTGGGTATATTTTTAAAATAAATCTTATTTTTATACCCTAAAAGGTATAATTAATGCTATTAAGTGATTTTGTAAAGGATAGGAGAAATAGCGCAAAACTTACACAACCTGAGTTAGCCGAAAAGGCAGGCGTTGGTCTTCGTTTCATTCGTGATATGGAGCAAGGTAAAGAAACCCTGCGCTTAGATAAAGTAAATCAGGTATTGCAATTATTTGGTCACGAACTTGGCCCGGTACGCCTAAGCCGTAATACTATTACTGATGAGAAAGGCTGAAATAAAAATGAAAGAGATAACGGCAGGATGGTTGGTTCAGGATGATAAGGGTTACAGTTTTGTGTATGATGATGCATACCTGCAACGGGACAATGCTGAAGCTGTCAGTCTTACCCTCCCGCTTCGCGAGAGGCATTATATAAGCAGTACGCTTTTCTCTTTTTTCGATGGACTGATACCAGAAGGCTGGCTGCTTGATATTGCAGAAAAAAACTGGAAATTAAATTCACGGGACCGGATGGGACTACTATTGTCCTGCTGCCGGGATTGCATTGGCGCGGTTAGTGTTCACCCTGTAAAAGAGGAGGAGTTATGAACCGATGCCTATATTGCTACAAGTTACTGGAGGAAAATGAAATTGATTTTCATAAAAAGTGCAGCAAAAAGTTTTTTGGACAGACAGTGCCGCCGGAATTACTATATACAGAATCTCAGTTGGAGGAACTTGGGCTTCAGGTGATAAAGAGCCAAATGGCCGTTACCGGAGCTCAACCCAAATTATCTCTGGACATTGAACCTGGCAATAATTTACCTAAACGGTTCACAATAGTTGGATTGTGGGGGACCTACATTTTAAAACCTCCCTACTCAAAATACCCGCAATTGCCTGAAGTGGAGGACCTGACTATGCATCTTGCCAACATTGCTAAAATCAATGTTGTGCCACATAGCCTGATCCGGTTGCAATCAGGTAATCTTTCTTATATCACGAAACGGATTGACAGGCATAAAGAAATAAGGTTGCATATGGAAGACATGTGCCAGCTTACTGAAAGATTAACTGAAGACAAGTATCAGAGCTCCTATGAGCAAATTGCAAGGGCTATCTTAAAATACAGTGCAAACCCGGGCCTGGATGTTGTCAATTTCTTTGAACAGGTTTTGTTTTCATTCCTTACCGGCAATGCAGATATGCACCTGAAGAATTTCTCCTTGATATACCAGCCACAGACCGGGCCGGTACTTTCTCCAGCTTATGATATGGTAGCCACAACCATTGTCAATCCTGATGATAAGGAAGATATGGCATTAACATTAAACGGTAAGAAAAGGAAAATAAAATCCAGTGATTTTGTTTCCGCGTTTACACTGCTTAAACTTGAACCAAAACAGCAGGATAACATTTTCAGGAAAATGGAAAATGCCAGAGCCAAATGGATGGATTTCATCAGTATCAGCTTTTTGACAGATGATTTTAAAGAGGCTTATAAACTACTTATCAACGACCGGTTTTCGAGAATAAATATATAGAAACAGCCTGACCAGGACCGATGACTAAGTGCCCCCCAATAATCTTCCCGTTCTATACTTTATGCCATACAATTACCTCGGTATCTCCATCCGTGCAATAATTTCCTTTATCACATCATCTGTAGTAGCGCCTTCCATTTCTCTTTCCGGAGTAAGTGCGATACGGTGGCGAAGAACCGCCGGTGCAGCCCTGATAATATCTTCCGGTATTACATAGAGCCGGCCATTCAATACGCTGAAAGCCTTTGCTATCTGCAGCAATGCTATTGATGCACGTGGCGAGGCGCCAAGGTAAAGGGAGCGGTCGTTGCGGGTTTCCCATACTATTCTGGCAATAAACTCCAGCAGCTTGGTCTCAATATGAGTCGCCCTTACCTGCATGCGTGCATTCTCCAGAATTTCGGGAGAGATTACAGGAGGCATATTGTGCAGCAGTTCAGTAATAGCCTGCTGATTGTGGCGGCCCAGTATTTTTATTTCTTCTTCAAGGGTAGGGTAACCGACGGTTATTTTCATCAGAAACCTGTCGAGCTGAGCTTCTGGCAGCCGGTATGTGCCTTCATGCTCAATTGGGTTTTGTGTAGCAATCACCATAAAAGGCGACTGCATTTTGTGGGTTAAGCCATCCACCGTTACCTGCCGCTCTTCCATTACTTCAAACAGCGCCGCCTGGGTTTTTGCAGGCGCCCTGTTGATCTCATCTATGAGCACAATATTACTGAAAACAGGCCCTGCTTTAAACTGGAAAGTAGAAGACTGCGGGTTAAAAATACTGGTGCCCAATACATCGCTGGGCATAAGGTCGGGGGTAAACTGCAGGCGCGAAAACCGGGTATCTATAAGCCTGGCAAGCAGTTTTGCAGTTAGTGTTTTGGCTACGCCAGGCACACCTTCTATCAATATATGCCCGTCGGCCAGCAGGCCGGCCAATAGTTGCTCTATCATGCCATTCTGCCCCACAATAACCTGGTGGATATGCTCCTGAACCTGCTCTATAAGCAATGACAGATTGTTGTGGATCGTTTGCATACCATCCTCGCCCTGCTGTGGTATCGTTTCTTCTGTGGCTTCCATTATAAGCGGTTATTTTTATAAAATATCTGAATAGTGGTATACAATTGGTAAAGATAAGCGTCATCAATATATGCTGTTCCCAATTTTATTTCATGAATCATTTCCATCAGACCTTTCACCGCAGATTCCGGCTGGCCCGATTTTATAGTCAGTTGCCTGATGAAATCCTGGTTGAGCAGGTTGGTATTCAGAAAGTAATGTGTTCGTACCCATTCGAGAAACTGCAGTACCATTTTCTGCGACAGATTGTTGTGGTTACCCTTATTGTAATAAAGCCTGCCCACAGTTTCTACAAATGAAACAGAATCGTTTTTAAGGGGTGGTATTATGGGGATGATCCTCTGTTTCCGTTTTCCTTCAAATAGAACATACAGTATCAATGCAATGATCGCCAGCCACATTGCCAGCCGCGTAGCAGGGTATTTGAACAATAATCCTATTCCGGCCGATTTTACTGATCTTTTGAAATAATCATTCCAGTACACATGGTTGATATTGCCTGGTAATGTCTGCCATAAATCGGCAAGATAATTTTCATTGCCATCCTGCAGCAGAAAGTAGTTGCTGAGCACAAGCGGAGCAGCATGAAGGGTAAGATGCCCGTCGCCGAGCGTATAACGTATAAAATCGGGCTGATTGTGTTCATACCCCAGTGTATCCGGGAAAACAGAAAAATAAGTTGCAGATGAATCGTTTGCCTGTTCAGTGGTATCGGGCTGAATATTGAAATAACCCAGCAAGGACCTGCCTTCATAGCCATAAGTAACTAACAGTGATTTCCATGTTTTCAGTACATGCAAATTATCTTTTTCGTGGTTCAGATCATAGAATATGGACTCCTCCTCATTGATAACTTTAAAACAATTCAGTTCCTTTTCTATTTTGTTATCCAGCCTGCTGCAGAAGAGAACTACCTCATTACCATTATTGATAAATTCTTTCAGCGCACTCCATTCTTCATCAGAAATATAAAAGTTGAGGCCATGCAGTATCAGCAGGCTGCGGCCATCGTTGTTATACTTCATGGTATTATCCATACTGCTGTACCTGAAACCGGGAGACAGGGCTTCAATACGGGCATCGGGGAAAAAGTATTTAAGAGATGACCATGCCAGATAGGTACCGTAAGGTTTTTTATTATCCTTCCCGAGATTTACCTGCCATTTTACACGATCCTTCATTAATTTGTCAGGACCGCAAGAAGTCAGTACCCAAACCAGCAACGGAATTAACAGGTATTTCCATGTTTTGATCCTCATGCCGTCAGTTGTTTTTTGAGGTGATCAAAGTGTGCCAGGTAGTCATTGTATGCAGCGGAGGATAGTGTGAAATTGCCATACCAGGCATACTCATACAGCCGTGATAGTTGTTTGAATGGTTGCCTGTATCGGGTTTCATACAATTCTGTATAGTAGTCGTAGTTCGTTTTATCATTTCGGTATTGTATAAGACCCGCTTGCTGCAATAGCTGCAGCAGCCACATATACCTGTACCTTACAGCCATTCTGGTATCATTGGCAGCCATAGCCTGCTGCAGCAGTTTATCCCAGTTGGTGGCTTCTATATCTTCAAAGTCCTGGCCCTGATCAATCGGGTTTCCTGATATTTTTTGATTTCTGGCAAACATAAAGCCCCCATTGCCTGCCACAAGCTTGTAGATAACAAAAACAACCAGGCCAATAACCAATACCCACATCATAATTGCCCCCGCAGGCCCGAAAAGGAAATTTATAATTTTTACAATTACTTTCTGAAATGCGCCCTGGTTATAATCGACCTGAGGAGTAACCAGCTCCCGGTCATTTTTATAATTGAGCGCCTTGTCGTCTGTCAACTGATGCCATTGTTCAGGCGATATTTTCTGTACAGGCTGAGCAGACCCGTGCAGGAAGCAAACCAGCAGAAATAATAACAGCGGCAATAAGATTCTGTCAGAGGATCGGGTCTTCATGAAGGTTTTTTACTTTTCGGCTGACCCTGATGGGGTAAATGATGAAATACCAGGTAATAAAACCTGCTGATGACAGAAGGATAGAAAGGCTTAACCACAGCGGCATGCCTGTGTGCCGGGTAACGAATCCCTCAAAGAAAGCCGCTACAATAAACACGGGCACGAGGCTAACAATAATTTTTATGCTGTCGCGGGCAGCAGACTTTAAAGATTGCAGCCTGGTAAACGTGCCCGGAAAAAGCAGAGAGTTACCCAGCATCATGCCTGCACTACCGGCAATGACTATTGCCGACAACTCGAGCGTGCCATGGATAAACACAACGAGCAGAGACTGTATGCCCACATTGTGGTGGAAAAACATGTATTCAAATGCACCTACCATAACGCCATTGCTGAAGAGGAAATATAAAGTGCCGATACTCACGAATATGCCCATTGAATAACACATAAAAGCCACCCTTATATTGTTGAATGCGATTTTAAGGAACATGGTCATGGAGTTGCCTTCTTTATACACACCAAACGGGTCACCATTGGCAATGTTGCGTTCCGTCATATCCACGTAACCATCGCCCAGTATAGATCGGATAAATGACTGATCGTTGTAGGCGGAAAATACACCCAGCAATACAAAAGAAATAAAGAACAGAAATGTAAACAGCATCAGCCGGTGCCTGCGCCTTATAACCAGCGGTAATTCTGTTGTCCAGAAAGTAACCAGCCGGTGCTTTTTCTCTTTCTTATTTTTATAGATAGACAAGTATATGCTGGCTGCTATACCATTGATATACTTAACTGTATTGCCGTGCGGGTAGAAAGTTTTGGCATACGAAAGGTCATCAACCAGGTAGGTAAACCTTTTGGCTACCTCATCAGGGTCTTCGGTAGGTTGCTGGAAGTCTTCCCAGCGCCCCAGATTTTGTTTTATAAACTGACCTTCGCGCATTGATTTGTTTTATAGCCCTTCAATTTCTTCCTCCGAAAGCCCGGTTGATCTGCTAATAATTTTTAAGTCAATACCATTGTCTTTTAAAGACTTTGCAACTTTTATTGTGGCTTCATTTTTTCCCTTCATTTCAGCCTCCGATTTTGCGGTTTCTATTACATTGTGCCAGTCTCTGTAGGTTTTCAGGCTCATTTCATAGCGCTCATACTCCTGCATATTGAATTTCGACAATTCTGCTTTTTCAAGCGCCGCAACGAAAATGGGTTCATTTTTGAATATCTGCGGAATGGTTTGGAAATCTTCGAGGTATTTTATAAAGTAAAGCCATTTGTCCATGCGGCTTTCCAGTTCGGCTTCTGATTTCACGAAGTTGGGCATCTCCAGGTAAATATAGGTCAGCTTATCATAAAATGTTTTGCCGTCCTGGTTTTTTAGTTTCACCTCGTGCAATACTTTACTCTGATCGGGTTCATTACCATAATCCCGGAATGTGAAATCCAGAATACCAATACAGTAAACGGCTTTGAGATTAAAGCTCCAGTCGCCCTTTTCTACCTGCTCTCTTATAGGGAAAGTAGAATAATAAATTGTCCTTTCTTTAAAGAAATTCTGCCTGGCCTTTTGCAGCTCTACTATAAATTTTTCCCCAAGATCATTTTCGCAATAAATATCAAAGATAACTTTCCTGCCATCGGCAGTTTCGCCCGGCTGTTCGTTATTTTTGAAGGTAAGTGTTTTTATTCTTGCCTGAGGCAAAAGCGCGTTAAGAAAGTCGAGCAAGGCAGGCTTGCTGGCTTCTTCTCCAAAAAGTTTTTTAAACCCGAAGTCGGTAAATGGATTTACGTATTTAGCTTTCATGCCTTGGTAAATATAATAGCAAATTTACAAATTTCAGAGGGAAGTTAAGGCCGGGTACCTCATCAATCTGGAATTCCGCATTTCACCATATGGAAGCTATTTTATCCTTCACCAGGTGTTTCAGATAACGATAAATGGTTTTGAATGAATGCTGCAATTGCCAGCTATTTTCTTTTCCCTTTTCCTCCGGATTTTACTTGCTTTCCTTCCATTTTGTTCACAAATCCTTTTGCAACAGGTATACCAACCAGGGCTTCTTTTTTAGCCATGCCGTGCTTCCCGGTTTCCCAACCGGTAATCAGAGCCGATACCCGGGCAAGGAAACCACTGCTGTAATAATATAGCAAAATAAGAGGAAAAATTTTAAAGAGTCCGCGCTTGGTAGTATGCATCAGATCCACCAGCGGCAGTAAATACCCGAGTAAGCCGAGTCCGAAAAAAACTATAAAAATGCCATAAATTGCGGTTAGTCCCTCAGTTGATTTCTTTCTGAAAAACAGTAAATCAATAAAGATTACTGCGACAAAAAGATAGATCTGCATTCCAAAATAGGTTTCTGCCGTTTCCCCAAACAGCAGCTTTGTTGTGATGTCATAATATCTGTTGAAAAGCATACTGATATCTCCCAGATGAGTATTCAGTTCATGTCCAACATTATAGTGAATAGGGATATAATACTTAATGTAAACATTCATAAACACAAAATAGGTGAAAGCTGGTGCAAGGAGGAAAACTGAGGATTTAAACATCAATGACTTAAAAGGTGTTTTTTGCTTGGTCAGTCTGTAGGCCAGCAGTGGCATTATAAGTACCAGAAGTACCAGAGTTTCCATCCGGATATAGGTAGCCACTGTAAAGGAGAAAACAGCGAATGCAAAATCTGTTTTTTTAAGATTTCCGAAATAGCGGTTTAAAAAATAAAAACCCATAAAAAAGAATATCGCATTGCTGTAATCATACAATATGGTATAGGTGTGAGAAAACATTTCGGGCGATGCGAAGAATAAAATCATTACAATATACATAATCACCGGGTGCAGCCTTTCCCGGAGCATTGAAAAGAGAAACAGTATAAAACTGACAAATAAAACACTCAGCCAGAGCTGACCAAACTGCTGAACAAACAATTTATAAATAATCTGCAGGCTGGTAACGTAAGGCGGCTTAAGGTAGTTATTGGTATATTGAAGGTCAACGGTGAACAGCGAATTAATCATATGCTTTTCTGTAATTGAGATATCTGCCATAGCCTCGGGGCCGGAAAGCATATCCCAGGCGTAGGGCGGGTTGTAATAACAGCGCCAGATACTCAGGGCAACCAGGCCCATAACAACAACTAAGAAAGGAAGTTCGTAGATTTCAGGGAGTTTGACCTTAATCCGCTCATATTTCCAAGACTTAATTCTGCGGAATAGTAAAATAAATAAAACAACAGGCGGGATGATCAGCCCTGTTGCAACGGAAGGGCCAGTAAAAGGTAAATGCAGCAGCTCCATAAGAAAAGGTATTATGGACGCGATTGCAACCCCTGAAATCATGGAAATGCAAAATTTCGGTACTGGTTTTAATTCTATACGGAAAAGTTCCACCAAACCTCTTCCGGTGAAAAAATGTACCAGCAGTAAAAAAAGAAGTCCGGCAAAATTCATAAGGAAGGTGTGTATTTTGAAAATGAATCCAATAACCGGTTTCTATCGTAATCATTAGTTACAGGCACGAAAGTCAGGCTGTTCTTAGCGCCGGGAAGAACCACCCAGTTTGCTTTTCTTACATCCGGACTTGTAGTCCATACCGATCTGATTCTTGTCAGGCAGTAAAATGAAGATGGGTCGGGCATACTGAACACAGTGACATTTCTGGCCAGCAGATACTTTGTAGGTGGAAAAAGAACAAGGACCGTGTCTGTATTAATATTATTTTCATGAAGTGTGTTTTTGATTAAATTTGATAATATGTATAAATTCCCGTAACGAAAAGCCTCCCTTTCCTCGACCGATGTTTTATCCCATTGGTCTGTAAAGGAGTTTCCTTCTACAAGTATATAGGTATTAAGCCAGTATTTGCCATAAGGCGATTTATAACCGGCATAAATCAACATACATCCCAGGACCAGTAATAAAAATTTCCTGTATAGCATTTTTAATTAGTGATTGTGATTATAAATTGGTAATGCAATAATAAGAATTTCCGGAGTAATATTTTTTTCAGATCGGCATATTTTCAGCTCCGGAAATTTTCGTGTAAAGGTGTTCATCTGGCAATACTAATTTAGCGGTTATGATACGGGGCCCGGTAATTCAGTTGAGTTACTGTATATTGTTTTAGTCATCCTGAAGAGACTTGTTCTGTTAAATCATACTGTGTTTTTAATTGCCTAAATTTGTAAAAAGGATAAAAAATGAAACAAATATTATTGATTTTTGCCGTATTGGTGCAAGTGATTGGTGCGAAAGCCCAGGAATCCAGAGGCCATATTACTGCTATTGCCAGGCATGAACTTCCATCAATCAGTAAATATATTCTCGCTACTCAGGATAATCTTGGTATATATAAGCAGAACCTGAGTAACCACTCCCAGGAGCACGATGTAAATTCCATTATCAAAGACATTGAAACTTACCTGAACGCTATGCCCAAAAACAGGAGCGAAAGTGATAATTTGTTATCCAGGCATTTCAATCCACTCAGGCATTTCTTCCTTACTACTACTAATAAAACTTCTGTTGCCACTGAGTTTCTTTATTCTGTAAACCCATACCAGTTCTGCAATTATAATGATACAGCAATAGCCTTATACATCTTCGCATTGAATGATGATATTACGTATAGCCTGGAAAAACTGACCGAAAAGAAAGTGATGCGCAAGGTACTGGATGAATGTCTGTTGCCCTCGCTGAAAGCTCTGGATGAATTTAAAGATAATGAAATAAAATACATGGGCTTGAGTGTTTATTTTGGCAGTAAGGATACAAGAGAAGGATCGCCCAAAGACCATATAGTTTCCGGTTGTCTTACGCTTGTTGCCCGGCTGAACGATATACAGCAATTTTCGTCAGGATTGATAACTGAGAAAGGTCTGCTGGCCAATTCAGAACTTTATTACAGTGATGGAACTGAAAGCCAGGTTTTAAACAGGATAGTGATTAATGTGGATTAGGTAGTTCAGTGATAAAATCAGGTAGAATTGAAGTATCAGAGGGAAAATATTGTTGTTCCTGTAAGATAAAGTAAAACTTATAACGCCCTGCTTTTGCTGTTGTTATTTTTATTTGAATACCAGTAATATTTTTATCTCTGAGCATGTATTCCAGGTGTTGTCTTATATTTCTTGTATCCTCAATTGTTGCGATTGCCGCTTCATGCGGCAAAAGCAATCCGGTCACCTGTACTAATCCGGACGCAACAAATTATAATCATCCCGGTACCTGTCTTTATCCTAAAGATAGTATTCTGGCCGTAGGCGGATACCGGCTTGTTGTTGCTAAATATCCGCTGCAGCCATCACTGGAGGGTACTACATTTGGAATGATAGTGGAGCGACAGGCATGCGGTAATCTCACTGATTCATTTTATAAAATTATTGAACTGGATTGGCAAAACGGCCTATTCCAGCCTTATAGTTACTGTGTCACACTCAAAGGTTTTAGTTTTACCATACCTCCGGGCACCAATAATTTTACATGGTCGGGGGCTACTGTAACGGGCACAGGAACCTTCTCCGGCAAGTCATTTCAATTTACCGGTATTGTACATAGTTCCGGGGGCGATTCAGCGATTGTGATTAATAGTTTCTGAGTAGGTTCAAGCACTTTCCCGGCAGTATTTCCGCCGGGAGGGAATTAATTGTATGCCATTATTCCTTCACTTTTATTACCTGTATCTTTTTATCTATAATCATCTGGTTAAATGCCTTCAGGTCTTCGCTCATTATTTTTTTCAGTTTATCCAGTTGCACGTCGGTTTCAGCGCTTAGTTCGCCGAATGCATCCATTACCTGCCGGGTTGGCGGATTGTTTCCACTGGCAGCCACATGATAAAGTGCAGCCATGCGGTCATTGAGCCGCATAGGGAAGTTGAGAATATCTTCGCCGGCCTTGGCCTTGGTCTGGTAAAGCGCCTCTTCAATTGTGGTCATTTTTTTATTGATGCTGTCTGCCATTGGCTTCAACTCTTTGGCGCTGATCGTGTCCAGCTTACCCATAAGGTCATTGATCTGGTTGCGAATGCTTCTGATATTTTTAACCCCCTTCTGGATGTCGTTAAATTTATTGCGCACCGTAAGAAGAAAATCTACCTGCTGCTGATACTCTTCATCTGTTACTTTATAATTCGGGTCACCCTTTACCACAAAGGCAACATCCATACTGTCACTGCCATATCTTACTCTGACGCTATACCTCCCCGGCGCTGCTTTCGGCCCGCCTGCATTGCCATTCCACAGCACCATACCTTCAATCTTTTCTCCCGGCTCATATTCCATATCCCATACCAGCCTGTTCATTCCGTCAGCAAATGTGAGCTGGTCCTTTTTATCTTTGGCATCTTTTGCAAAAGTCTTAATAGCTTTATGTTGCTGGTCGAAAATTGTTACCGATACCTTAGATGAGTCATTGACATCCTTCAGGTAATAGTTGATCACAACGCCATTTGGCGGGTTCATACCGCCGTTATGGATATTGGAGTCTACATATCCATTCATACGGTAAGCATCATTAACCGGGAAAACAAACAAGCTCTTTTTAAGGTATTCGTCTTCATAGTTCTGCACCATGGTCAGGTCATCCAGTACCCAGAAAGAGCGACCCTGTGTAGCCACAACCAGGTCGTTTTTTTTTAGGGTCAGATCGGTGATGGGCACTACAGGCAGGTTCAATTGGAATTTCTTCCATTCCGCCCCGTAATTATAACTTATGTACATGCCGTATTCTGTACCTGCATACAGTAATCCAGGCCGTTTATGGTCAGCTCTTACCACTCGGGTAAAATGCATTTTGTCAATGCCGTATGTAATGAGTTTCCAGGTTTTGCCATAGTCTTCGGTCATGTACAGATAGGGGGTATAATCATCCAGTTTATATTTCGTGCCGGCAAAGTAGGCCGTGCCTTTTTTGAATGGGTCAGTCTCTACGCTGTTCCACATCATCCATTTACCCGCATCTGGTGGTGTTACGTTGTCCCAGTGCTTTCCTCCATCCCTGCTTACATAGATCAGCCCGTCATCGCTGCCTGTCCACAGCAAGTCTTTTTCGATACCCGACTCAGCAGCTGTGAATATTGTGCAATAATACTCGGCTGTGGTATTGTCCTTGGTTATTGGTCCGCCGCTGGGCAACTGCCTGGTTTTATCATTCGTAGTGAGGTCAGGGCTTATTTTTTCCCAGCTCTGGCCTTCATTTTCTGAAGCAAATAAATGATTACCAGCAGCATAAATCCGCTTGGGATTATTGGGTGAAAAAAAGATCGGGAAGTTCCACTGAAACCGGTATTTCTGGGCATCAGCGCCCACACCAATAGGCACATCGGGCCATACATTTATAGACCGGTTCTCCCCGGTTTTATGGTCAAGCCTCGAGAGGTAACCACCATAGTTGCCACCATATACCACTTCAGGGTTAAGCGGGTCGGCCACCACATAGCCACTTTCGAAACCTGCGGTCGAGCTCCAGTCGCCCTGTGTGATGCCTCCGCCATAGGTGCGGCTATTAATTCTTACCGTACTATTATCCTGCTGGGCGCCCAGTATATGGTAGGGGAAAGCATTGTCGGTACTTACCCTGTAAAACTGCGCTGTTGGCTGGTTATGGTAACTGCTCCAGTTTGCACCGCCATCAAAACTGATTTGTGCGCCGCCATCATCAGCCAGAATCATACGGCTGCCGTCCTCAGGGTCTATCCATAAATCATGATGATCGCTGTGAGGCGTATGCATACCGTGAAATGTTTTGCCGCCATCACTGCTCTTCATCATACCAACATTGGGGCAATAGAGCAAGTCTTCATTTTTGGGGTCAACAAATACTTTATTGAAGTACCATGCACGTTGTTTTATCTCATTATCCTGGCTCACAAGCGCCCATGTTTCACCAGCATCCTTGCTCATGAACAGGCCACCTTTTTCATTTTCTATATTGGCAAATACTTTGTCGGTATTTGATGGTGCAACTGCAACCGATACAATACCCCATATCGCTTTAGGTAATCCTTTATTGGCCGAAATATTTACCCATGTTTCGCCTCCATCGGTACTCTTATATATACCGCTGCCTTCACCTCCGCTTTCCATACTATAGGGTGTGCGGATCACATGCCACATACCGGCATAAAGCACCAGCGGGTTACCCGGGTCCATCACCAGGTCGCTGCAGCCGGTAAGGTTATTTACATAAAGTACCCGTTTCCAGTTTTTGCCGCCATCGGTGGTTTTATAAATACCCCTTTCTTCATTTGGACCAAAAAGATGCCCCATTACTGCGGCGCATACAATATCCGGGTTCTTAGGGTCTATAACTATCTTCACAATATGCCTGCTGTCCCTGAGACCAATGTTCTTCCATGTGCGCCCGCCATCACCGCTGCGCCACATGCCCTGTAATCCTTCCGATACATTGCTGCGCAGTGTATTTTCACCTTCCCCAACATAGATTACCGACTCATCGCTCTGCGCCACAGCTACGGATCCTATGCTCCCACCAAAGTATTTATCCGAGATATTTTTCCAGTTACTGCCCCCGTCAGAAGTTTTCCAGACTCCACCACCTGTTGCCCCGAAATAAAACTCATTCTTCTTTTTGTAGCTCCCACAAACGGCCCCGCTGCGCCCGCCCCTGAATGGCCCCACCAACCGGTAATGGGTAGTTGCAAAATATACCGAATCACTGTGGTCAAAGGTGTTTGAAACCGGCTTGGTTTTCTTTTGGGCAAAAGATAATGTGGCAAAAAATAATAAACAGAGGATGGAAATCAGTTGTTTCATAAACGAGAAATGTCCTTAAAAGTAGGGAATTGGGAGAGAAATAAGCATATAACATTCCGTGCGCTTAAAGATGATTTAGCGATAGATATCAATCCTTCAACAATATGCAGTAATGAAATTATTTCAGGATCACCACTTTTTTAACTATTACCGAATGGTCTCCGGTTATAATCATACATTGGTAAATACCAGGTTGAAGGCTTGTTACAGATACCTCAACTGACCGTCCATAGAGTGCAAAACTATTAATCAATCTCCCGGCCATATCAAACAACTCTGCTTTATCTCCGGGCTCAAATGAATGGTCGTTTTGAATAGTAAATTCATTAAAGGCCGGGTTAGGGTATACAGTAATATTATCTTCCGTTAATTGATTATTAATAGTATTTAACGTTGCCGGATTGCATAAATAACTGCCACAAGGCATTGACCCTATCCTGTATTTTGCAAGCATAAGGTATTCGTGAAACGGCCCCGGATTTACCAATGTATCCGGTCCAATGGCCATTGTGGCATCTTCATAATCTCCTCCGGTATACAGGTTGCCCCTGTTATCTAACGCCAAACCCAATTCGTCATCGGCTCCGCTACCCAAAATTTGCCCTGTACCGGGTATGTAATGTCCGCACTTATCATAAGCTGCTATAAAAAGCGGATCATTGCATATGGCCGGTGTATCAACTATGGTGCTGTCGCAGGTCAGGATACCTAATACCAATCCGGCCATCCATACATTTCCGCAGGTATCGGGAGCCACTTTATCACCAATGGCTGTGTGTCCACCCACTGCTACATTGGCCCAGTTAATATTCCCTGATGTGTCATAATCAATTAGTACAGACCCTTTAGTAGGCAGGTAAAATGAACCTAATGTAATTGCTGAACTGGTATAACCTGTAGTAAAAAGGTTATCAGGATTACCTAATTTTAAATCGTAGAGCTCCAGATTCCTGTTAACTGATTTGGCCCATTCAGGGTTTCCGTTGTTATCAAACTTTGCCAGGAAGTTATTAGATGATATTGTGCCAGTTAATGAGTCAGTCAGTGTGTCTGTACCTATCGTCATCGTTGCAGATTCATAACTCCCCAGAATATATATACTGCCGGAAGCAGAGAGTGTAAGTGCGTTTGGCCAGTCATTAGAATGCCCGCCGAAGCTTTTACCCCAAAGTGGATTACCCAAAGCGTCAAATTTTGTCAGGTATATATCGGAACTGTCTCCAATGGGTGATGCATTCACCAGTGTTGAGGGTCCTATGGTGTAAGTGGGCAGGTTATAGGAACCGGTAACATATACATTGCCTTCACGGTCAACTGCTATGCCGCCGTACCCGCTTCCGTATGTCTGCGAGCCTATAATGTTTTTTGCCCATTGTACATGGCCGGAAGAATCAATTTTTGCAACAAAGTCCATGATGTACAAAGATGGATTGTACATAGTTACCGATCCCATACCGCAGGAATCTCCACTCACATAATCAGCCAGGAGGAATACATTCCCTGAAGCATCAGTACACATTGCCTTGGCCTGGCAATCGCTTGCGTAAGTCGTATTTAATGCCCAGTCGTAATGTCCGTTTGAATCAACTTTCACTAAAAATACACTTGACTGCCCATGAATTGTATTTGCACCAAATGATACGGAATCATTAATCCAAAATGTTCCGGTAATAAAGGCATTGCCGAAATTATCTGTAACAATAGGAGCCGCCTCAATAACTCCATTAAATGACATATTGTTGGTTATTGCCCATTGCCAGCCTGGCTGCGCACAGAGATTACCGGAATGAAAAAAAATGATTAATAACAGTGATAGGATAAAAAGGTTATTTTTCATACAGGTTATTTATAACAAATGTAATAAATATTCCAGAAATTATGAAACTGTATCTGATATTTTATTTGCAACCTGGAAGTCATTGTAATTACTGAAAATAAAAGCGGAAAGTGGCCAGTGATAGTTCCATAATCGTATAACACCGTTACTTATTAACAGCTGGTACCTTCAATATGTAGCAAACTCATTTTATTTCCACCAATTACTGATGTTCCGGTTTATGGTATTCAGTCAATTCAGGTATTGGTGTGCCAATGCAGCCATTAGGAGCCTGTATATGCAGCAGGGTAGCCAGTGTAGCGCTTATATCAGTCATATCTACAGGTTTGCTGGTTTCTCCCTTGGGAATATGCCAGCCATACCATATCAGCGGTATATGGGTGTCATAAGGGTTCCAGCTGCCATGGGTCATGCCTGTGGTTTTACCACCATTATCATACCATCCCGGATTCAGGATAATCTGTATTTCTCCGCTTCTTTTTTTGTTATAGCCATTTACAGCCAGGGAGCGGATTGGTTCCGGAAGAGGCGTTTTCCCCATATCATTCATATCAACAGCATAAGATACTTCAGGCCTTTTATTCAGCCATTCTATTATTGACCTTTTTACTTCCCAAACTTCATAATCGGTCTTTTCAATCTGGGAAGTATTCATAAATACCTGGTAATTCACAATGCCCCGCACAATAGAATCTGCGCCAAACTGAACTTTCAGATAGGCATTCAGATCACCGGCCAGATTTACATATAGCACACCAGCCGGAATATCCAGATCTGACAAATAACTTGCATTGTGTGCTCCGCCATGATCAGCCGTTAAGAAAAGCAGATAGCCACTTTTCCCGAACCGGGCATCCAGGTATTTCAGGAATGATGCGATATCCTGGTCCAGCCTCAGGTAGCAATCCTCCATTTCTATAGAGTTTGGTGCAAACTGGTGCCCGATATAATCAGTGCTGGAAAGGCTTAATGCCAAAAAGTCGGTTACATCTTTATTCATACCCAAATGTTCCCCGTCAATACAAGCTTTAGCCATCATAATAGAGTAGGTGTTCCCGGCAGGGATGCTTTTCAGAATAGCATATCTGTCGGTATCGCCCAGGCTATCAAATACATGCGGGAATACAGGCGCTTTCTCGCCCTTAAAAGCCTTCTCATAATTATTGGCATCTACAGTGCTCTGGTCATAAATATCCGGACTGTAAAGCAGTTTCCAGCCCTGTTTCACCAGGCTGTCTCCGGCTTTTCTTTTATTAAAAGCCTGCAGCCAGGCGGGGTTTTGGTTGGGATAATATGTACTGGTGGTAAATGTTCCTGTTTTATCGCTGTACCAATAGGCTGCATTTGCCAGGTGGCCGGCCGGCAAAACTGCACCCCTGTCTTTTATAGCCACACCATAAACGCGTGATTTCTGGTTGGTAGCCAGCCTTAATTCATCAGTAATTGTTGTGGTCAGCATATTGGCCGGGCTAAAGGATGGAGCTCCGGATTTATCACCTACCAGGTGTACATTTTTATCATCAACACAATAAACACCTTCGCCGGTAAGATTATCTATCCAGTTATTCCCAGCAATGCCATGTAGAGAAGGGACAGAACCGGTGTAGATACAAGTATGCCCAGGGCCGGTATTAGCCGGCATGTAATTTACAGAAGTATTCTGGCAGTTATAGCCACGTTTCAGCAGTTTTTTGAAACCATCATTGCCATAGCGTTCATAATAGCGGTACAGGTAGTCCCAGCGCATCTGGTCTATAACAAGGCCGATTACTATTTTTGGCCTATCCACCACTTTAGGCTTATGAACACAAGACGAGAAACCTACTATTAACAAAACTATAAACAGCGAAGAACGTTTCATTTTTGCAGCTTTTTTAATTTTGCCCCGGTAAAAGGCATGAATAATATTAACGTAAACATACAAAAGTGCGACGAAAGTCATGAATGGATAGTTATATTTTTATTAATTTCGCCGCATATTGTTCACGCAAAGTCGCTAAGCCGCAAATTTATATTTCACAGGCCCTGAAAGAGGGGCGTAAAGGTAAAGGCAATTTAATACGCTAGCCCGGGAGTATAAAACTTACTACTTACGACTAAAGACTAAAGACTGATATGGATATATTCGCAAAATTCGAGAACAGACTAGGGCCGATAGGAGACTACGCAGAAAAGTCGCCGGGTTATTTCGCATTTCCGAAACTGGAAGGAGAAATAGGCAACCGGATGAAATTCAGAGGGCAGGAAAAGATAATCTGGAGCCTCAACAACTACCTGGGACTGGCTAATCATCCCGAAGTAAGAAAAGCTGATGCAGAAGCTGCAGCAAAATACGGACTTGCTTCGCCAATGGGTGCAAGGATGATGAGCGGCAACTCTGATATACATGATAAACTGGAAAAGCAACTGGCAGAATTTGTGGGCAAAGAAGATGCTATGCTGGTCAATTACGGCTACCAGGGCATGGTATCGGCGATAGACAGTCTTTGTGGCAGGCATGATGTGGTAGTTTATGATGCCGAATCTCATGCCTGTATCATAGATGGCCTGCGCCTCATACCCAGCCACCGTTATGTATACAAGCACAACGATATTGCCGATTGCGACAAGCAACTGGCCCGTGCTACAGAACTGGTAAAGAAAACCGGCGGTGGCATACTCGTTATCACAGAGGGCGTATTCGGTATGAGCGGCAACCAGGGCAAGATCCGTGAACTGGCTGTGCTCAGAGAAAAATATGAATTCCGCCTGTTTGTAGACGATGCCCATGGCTTCGGCACAATGGGTAAGCGCGGGGCAGGCATAGGTGATGAGCAGGACTGTATTGATGATATAGATATCTACTTCTCTACTTTTGCCAAGTCTATGGCCAGCATTGGTGGCTTCCTGGCTGCCGATAAAAAGATACTCACCTTTCTGCGCTACAATATCCGCTCACAGATCTATGCCAAATCATTGCCTCTGGCATTTGTGGCCGGCAACCTGAAACGCCTGGAACTGCTTATGAATCTTCCTGAACTGAGGGAGAAACTGTGGCACAATGTGCGCCGCCTGCAGCAGGGTTTCCGCGACCGCGGATTCGACCTGGGCACTACCAACACACCGGTAACACCCGTATTCATGAAGGGCGGCCTATACGATGCTGTGCAGCTCACCTACGATATGCGCGAGAACTACAACATCTTCTGCTCGGTAATTGTGTACCCTGTAATACCCAAGGGACAGATAGAGCTCCGCATTATACCCACCGCTGCACATACCGACAAGGATATAGATGAAACACTGGCCGCGTTTGATGCTGTAAGGGAGAAACTTGATAAGAAATTGTATCCGCAGGAGATGCCGTTTGTGGGGGTGCCTCAGGCTGTCTAAACTGACTTTTGATATATTCTATGAAGGGTGCGGGAAGAAATTTTCGCACTTTTTTCATTTATTTCGAGAAAGATCGGTCGTATTTTATGAGTGATCTTCTCACTGGAAGAAGTAAAAACGAGATCGAACATCATAAATTCTTAATTTCATTTGGTTTTCGTATTTTTGTTTTACAGAGCAAAACCTATATAATTAAATGCAAACAAAATTTCATCGTTACTCAGATTTTGGTAGCCTCAAGGCTGCAAAGAACTCAATAAAGAGTTCTAAGCAGTTAACTGAGGCGACCAATGATGAATTGAAGGCGTTGATAATGATATTGAGAAAATCCATCCGGAAAACAAGCATAGCAGGGGCGAAATAAAGCGTAGTATGGATAATCATATTGCAGGATACCTTCGCAATATTTGCGGAATTCTCGAAAAAAATTCTGTGGAATACCTGGTAGTTGGCGGTACGGCAGTTGCTCTTCATGGCTATTTACGGGTATCACTCACCAGTTCTGGCATGGCCGCAGAAAAGCCGGATTTTGACTTTTGGTACAACCCGGCCTACAAAAATTACTTTAATCTTTTGAATTCAATGGGTGAACTGGGACAAGATGTTTCGGAATTTATAAAGGAAAAAACGCCTGATCCCCAAAGTTCTTTCTTTAAGCTGGAAACAGATTTGCTCACAATTGATTTTCTTCCCTCACTTCCCGGCCTCAAAAAATTTAAAGATTCATTTCGAGAAAAAGAAGTCGCCATAATTGACGGTGTTCAAATAGCATTTCTCAATCTCAATGACCTGTTGATTAACAAGCATACAATGGCAAGAGACAAAGACCTTAATGATATCGAACATCTAAAGTAGAAAAAAGGTAAATGAAGCACGGTTTGAAATGGTTAACTGCCTGTGAGACTGGCTACAATCGCTTGCAATAGCGGAATCAAACAAATCCCAAAGACGCTTCATTTCTTTACTACTAATCATGACTTGAGTATTTATAGGCACAAAAGAGCTTTTGTTGCTATCAGACGCCATCCGAATTTTCATATTATTGATACTAGGTTAAAAAAGCGGTTCTGGAATAATTATAGAATCAGAATCAATGTGCAGGCTGAAATAATAGTAATATAAAAGCCGGCTTCTATCATCATAATTCCTCTGCCAACTATCTCTTCTTTCCTCCTCCCTCCAGATATTCACATCTGTGCACAACAAATATTACAACCACTGATACCCCGTAGTATTTTTATAGCTCATAATTTACACTATGCCAATCTCAAAGAAAGCAAGCAAAAAAAAGAATACTCAAAAAAGCAAATTGGTTGCTAAACTGGTTGTTCCTCATTCACATAAACCGGAAAACCTCAGCTGGAAGCAGTGGCAGACCCAATTGAGGGTACAGGTGGCGGAAAAAGAACAATTTGTAATTGAGAACATTGGCAATGAACCTGTATACAGCGATTATTTCGTAAGTAATCCTTCCTCAAAAAACTCCTACAAGGTGGCATTGAGAAGTCGCGACAATACACTGAATTTCTGCTCTTGCCCCGACTTTAAGACTAATCTTTTAGGCACCTGCAAGCATATTGAAGCGGTTCGCCTGATGGTGAATAAAAAAAGGGGCATAAAAAAGCTGATTAATGAAATACCGGTATTGCCCTACTCGTCGCTATATGTTTCGTATACCGATGAACGGAAAATAAAACTAAGGATTGGCAGCGAAAATAAAACTGAGTTTGAACGGTGGGCCAACACCTTTTTCAACAGTGATCATGAACTAAGGCCGGCGGCTTACTTTAATATTGCAAAATTGCTGGAGCAAGCGAAAAATATCAACAACTCATTCAGATGCTACGATGATGCCTTGCAGATGATCATTGAACAGCGCGAGAAGGCCCGCAGGGAAAAACTGGTAACAAAGGAAGGCATAAAGCTGATTGATGGTCTGGTAAAAGTTAAACTGTTTCCTTACCAGGAAGAGGGTATTCTGTTTACAGCCAAAGCCGGACGGGCAATTCTGGCTGATGATATGGGGTTGGGAAAAACAGTTCAGGCCATTGCCTGGGCTGCTTTGCTTGAAAAACACTTTAATACCGAAAAGGTGGTGATCATTTGCCCTACATCGCTCAAATACCAGTGGAAAAGTGAGATAATGAAATTTACCGGTAGTAACTCTATAACTGTGATAGAAGGGAATCCGCTGGTAAGACGGGAGTTGTATAAAAACGATAAGAGCTATTTTAAGATCATCAGTTATCACGTAGCCGGAAATGATTGGGATTATATCAACCAGATGAAACCAGACGCCATTATACTCGATGAAGCCCAGCGTATAAAAAACTGGCGCACCAAGATATCGCAAAATATAAAACGGCTGCGTTCGCCTTATACATTGGTGCTTACAGGTACGCCATTGGAAAACAATATCGAAGAACTTTATTCGTTGGTGCAGTACATTGATTTGTTCATGCTTGGTTCGCTGCAGCAATTTCTTTCGGCCCATGAAGTGAGGGACACGGAAACCCGCAAACTGAAAGGCTATACCGGCCTGAACGAAATAGGCAGCAACCTCCGCCACTTACTGCTGAGGCGCACCAAAAAAGAAGTATTGAAACAATTACCTGCCCGCATGGACAAAAATCTTTTTGTACCTATGACACAAGAGCAGGCAGACATGCATGAAGAATGGCGATTGCAAGTAGCCAAGCTGACCGATAAATGGAAACGCATAGGTTTCCTTACTGAAGAAGAAAGGCAGCGGCTGATGATACTCATGAACCAGATGAGGATGGTTTGCGATTCAACCTATATAATTGACCAGGAAACAAATTTCCAGACTAAGATAGACGAGCTGTTCAATATACTGGACGAACTTTTTGAAATGGAAGATGAAAAAGTAGTCATCTTCAGCCAGTGGGAACGGATGACCCGGCTTGTGGCCAACGAGTTTGAAGCCAGGGGTATAAAGTTTGAATACCTGCATGGAGGCATACCTGGCAAAAACAGGGAGAAATTGTTTACTAATTTCAATAACGACCACCAATGTAAAGTGTTTTTGTCAACAGATGCTGGTGGTGTTGGGCTTAACCTACAGGCCGCCGCAAACCTAATCAACATGGATATTCCGTGGAACCCCGCAGTTCTGGAGCAAAGGATAGGGCGTATTTACAGAATGGGGCAAAAGAAAAATGTTTCTATTACCAACCTTGTTTCGATAGGTACAATAGAGCACAGGATGCTGGCCACCCTGAAATTTAAAAGCGAGGTAGCAACCGGGGTATTGGACAACGGTGCAGACAGTATTTTCCTGGATGAGGACAGGTTTAAGAACTTCATGGAATCGATTGCCGAGCTGACGGACGATATGGCACTGCCAGCTGAAGCATTTGACAAAGAGGAGAAAGGCGAAATAGGGGCGGAAGGAACTGAGGAACTTACAAACGAAGTTCAGGAATTACCTGGAATGCTACACGAAGAGACAAACAGCACACAGGCTGCCCCTGCAACAGAAATGAAACAGGAAGTGGCCGAATCTCCGGCATCATCGCTGATTAATAACGGTATGAATTTTTTCTCTCAACTTGTAAACACATTAAGCAACGAACAGGCAGTAAAAGAACTGGCGCATAGCTTAACAGAAAAAGATGAGAAAACAGGCAAAACTTACCTTAAACTTCCGGTAGATAATGAGGGCACAATTGAGAAAGCGCTGAATCTGCTGGGAGGATTATTGAAAGGGTTTAGGTAGTAAAAATGGTAATTCATTTACTTATCTCCCTACTGTAAGGCCGGATACAATAAAACAAAACGGTAAGCACACAGATTATGTACAAGACTAAACTACCACCTGTTTTATAGATTGCTTTATAGGCAGGGCTCAGCAATAAAAACGTTGTTGAAGTGCCGACAATAAATCCGATTACCGTCAGAGACCTGGATAGAATATATCCCAGCATATAAAAGGACGCCGTTCTGTCGGATTTGCTCAGCAGCATCCTCTTCCAGTCCCTCTCAATAGTAACTTGTTAAAATGAATAGACATACAGAAAATAAACAACAATACTCAGAATTACTGCCTGGAATAGGATTGAGGAAAATATAGTAAGACGAAATCCTTTTACAATTACATTGGTCTCGCGCGATAAATCAGGAGTATAAAGCCATGTTGTGGTTATATCATAGGCTCTACTTATTATCAGGAGGAACAGTGAAACTAAAAACTTTTCATTTTTCATTATCAGGTTATACTCCTGAAAACAGTATACCGTAGCAGCATCTCAAGCACGAGGCAGATAATGGCTATCATGGCAAAAGGGAAGAACAATTCGGCATAGTGCTTGTAGGATGTAATATCTACCTTGGTCTTTTCAAGTTTGTCAATGTCTTTATAAATTTCTTCCAGCGATTTATTACCTGTAGCACGGAAGTATTTTCCGTTGGTCTCCTTTGCCATTTGTTTCAGCAAGGGTTCATCTATTTCCACATCCATCAGTTTCTTCTGTATACCCATAGGTGTGGGCATAGGTATTAAAGCCTGCCCTATGGTTCCGATACCTATGGTATATATCCTTACTTTAAAAGCCTTGGCTATTTCCAGCGCAGTATTAGGGTCTATTAATCCCATATTGTTTACACCATCAGTCATCAATATGATCACCTTGCTTTTGCCGGTTGAATAGCGCAGCCGGTCAACAGCGGTAGCAAGGCCCATACCTATTGATGTACCATCTACTATCATACCATTATGAATGGCCGAAATCTGCTCCTTTAGCACATTATGGTCAATGGTTATAGGGCACATAGTATAGCTTTCTCCCGAAAATATGACCAGGCCCATGCGGTCGGTAGGGCGCTGGTCTACAAATTTCAGCGCTACTTCTTTGGCGGCTTCATACCTGTTGGGTTTGAAGTCTTCGGCCAGCATACTTCCCGAAACGTCTATTGCCAATACTATATCTATACCTTCAGTATCAATATTTTCGGTTGTATTGCTGGTCTGTGGCCGTGCAAGAGCTATTGATAATGCAATCAAAGCCACTACCCTGAGTACAAATAGAACAGGGCGGAACATTGCCTTGCCTCCGGTTTTTGTGCTGTCTATACCCCCCAGTGTGGTAAGCCTTAAAGCCGGACTGTCTTCCCTTTTATTCCTGAAGTACCACCAGATCATTATAGGAATAACCAATAACAACCCGAAAAACAGGGGCTGGGCAAAAGTGATATGTTTCCAGTCAAGGAATGCGTTCATAATATCTTTTAGCTTGGGTTTGTATTATCCGTTTTTGTCTCTGGTTTATTGGAGTCAGTATTATTTGCTATTGGGTTCTCCACTATTACAGGCCTTGATGAATCTATAAACTGCCGGGCCTGATCCATGGTTTGCACATGCACTTCAGCCAATGGCTGGAATTTGGCAAATTTTGCCAGGTCAGCAGTTTGTAATATGCTCATAAGAAGGTCGTGGTAAGGCTGCATCTCCTTTATCTCCAGCGATTTTGCTAGCATCTCGTCGGTAGTCAGTTCCATCGCCGATGTCTGGAATCTGGCCTCAATATAATTGCGCACAATATCGGTAAGTTCTACATAATACTCCTTAACCTGTTTCTTCTGCCATAGCTGCCGCAGCTCAAGTTCCCTCAGCAGCCGCAATGCATAGTCCTGCAGGGTTTCAGAAGCCCCCTGTGCTTTTGTAACAGTTTTTTTGTTCCGGATAAAGTAGATAATTACAAAAGCCAGTAATAAAAAGAACAATACGCCACCTGCTATCAGCCATATATAATCGAGCCACGTACTTTTTACATAGATAATACCCTTTATGCCCTTAAATCCTTTGGTTGTGTCCACGGCAACAGTCTGAACCATCAGGGCAAAAGAATCTGTCTGGATGGTATAAGGATCGCCGCTGTTGGGGATTACAGCAAATGTAAATGCCGGAATTTTAAATATCCCGGAGTCGAAACCGGTAATAACAATGCGCTGATTGTAGGTTACCAGATTACCCTGCTTTATAGTATCAATTTTTCCCCGCTCCACTACTTCCAGGTTATTGAATGTGTCGGGTATCACTGCCCATTGCACTCTTCCTGTTGCCGGGTTGTTCTGTATATGTATAAAAAACCGGGCCTGGTCGCCAATTACTATCTGCCGGGCATCTAGCTGTGCATTGGCATGTGCATCGCCCTGTGCAAAAGAGTAATAAGTAGAAAGAGAAAGTATTATACTCACACACCAAAATACTAAAAGAGCTCTCCCTTTAGTATCTGACTTCCTTATTGTTGAAAAAATTAATTCCATTAATGAATTTATTTTCTGTTTTTTTTCATTTGCACATCAGCATATTCTGAATTTGCACATTGGAAATTATCTGCCCTTAAAATACCCCTGCAATATTTTCACATAGTCATCATCAGTCTTTATGTGCAATAATGAAGCGCCGCTCTTTCTGAAAGATTGAATGCAATACTTGTTCTTTTCTTCAAAATAAGCACCATATCTGTTTCTAATGGCCTTGTCGTCCGTGTCCAGCCAGAACATTTTTCCGCTCTCCGAATCGGCAACCTGTACCAATCCAGCTGAGGGCATTTCTTTATCGTATTTGTCAAAAATATGTATGCCTACCAGATCGTGTTTACGGGCAGCAAGCTGCAATGCATTATCAAATGGCTTGCTTACAAAGTCGCTGAGCAGGAAGGTGATTGATTTTTTCTTCAGTACGTTATTCAGGAATTCAAGGGCCACACCTACATCCGTATTGCCCGAATATTTAGGTTCCAGGGCAATTAATTCACGTATTATCCGCAGAATATGGCTTTTACCTTTCTTGGGAGGAACATATTTCTCCACTTTATCACTGAAGAAAATCACCCCTACTTTATCATTGTTTGTAGTAGCCGAGAAAGCGAGCACTGCACCTAGTTCTGTTATCAGGTCCCGTTTCAGTTGCCTTTGGGTGCCAAAAAGCGAACTGCTGCTTATATCAACCAGCAACATCACTATCAGTTCTCTTTCCTCTTCAAAAACTTTTACAAATGGATGCGAAAAACGAGCTGTTACATTCCAGTCAATAAATTTCACATCATCGCCCGGAATGTACTCCCGCACCTCACTGAAGGACATTCCTCTACCTTTAAATGTAGAATGATACTCCCCCGCAAATATATGATTGCTGAGTCCCTTGGTTTTTATTTCTATCCGCCTTACTTTTTTAAGTATTTCAGCAGTTGTCATTTTTAGTTGAAAGATTATGGAATCAGTTGGTAATTAGGTCCCAAAACAATTTATCTCACAAAAATAGCCGTTCCAATGATTAGGTGTCAAAAGAAAATACTTAAAATTTTCTGAAAAAACATTGGCTGCAACACTATTAAACCTGATTCTCCAGAAACGTTTGATATCGGTTGCAGGGAGTTTGCAACCGATGAGGTAATTATGAAATTCAGTAAATTATCATGCTGATTATTTAATCAAACCAACTTTATGGTTTATTCCGGTTTTTAATTTAACCGACGGGTATAAAACGGCTACAATCAGGCATAACAATAATGGCTGATATATGCAAAAAAATAAAGGTATTTACAGACATTAAATCTTTTTAACCTTAATTGCATTCAGCCCTTTTGGTCCGTTTTCTACTTCAAAAGTAACCTTGTCTTTTTCCTTTACCGGGCCTGCAAGCTGGTTTACATGCACAAACACGCTCTCCTGGCTTTTAAGATCATTGATAAATCCGTACCCTTTGGCATCATTAAAGAAAGTGATTACCCCGGTTCTGATAATTTCAACTGGTTCACTATTATTCCTCGCTGCGCCAAGCTGAATATCCTCAAGATTGACTTCTTTCTTTTTCTTCGGATCCGGTGGCACATCAGACAGATTGCCATTCTCATCCACATAAGCCATCATAGAGTCGAGGCCTTTACCTTTGTTGTTATTCGCTTTCCGCTCCTCTTTACGCTGTTCCTTATCCTGCCTGTTCTTCTGCTTCTTCTTTTCTTTTTCTTTTTTACCCTGAGTTTCCTGAGCCATATTTACTATAAAATTTTTTTAGTTATTGTAAAGGTCGTCTATTTTTCATTCATATCAGGTTAACGTTGAAATAAAAATGTATAATGAGATAACACGGCTGAATATTGAGTTTAGATCCAATCAGAATTCCCTAATTTTATGCAATGGAAATCAATGAACCAGCGGTCGCATACGGTAAACGCAAATATACCATTGCGGAATACCTTGAACTGGAAAATGCTTCGGAAGTTAAACATGAGTATTATCAGGGAGAGATTTTTGCAATGGCAGGCGCTAAATTGCCCCATATAATTATTAATAAAAACCTGATGATACTTTCAGGCAATAAGCTTAAAGGAAATAAATGCCAGCCATATGGAAATGATACCCGAATCTGGATCAAGAAAAATACGCTCTTTACCTATCCTGATCTGACAATAATATGCGGTAAACCTGAAAGTAGGAATGACGATGATTTTAACTTTCTAAATCCCGTTGTAATTTTCGAATTGCTCTCCAAATCAACGGAAAGCTATGACCGGGGCAGCAAGTTTGATTTGTATAAAGAAATTCCAACACTTAAAGAATATATTTTGGTCGACTCGGAATCTATAACAATTGAAGCATGGTTTTTAAATGAAAATGGAGATTGGGCATTAAGGCAGTACAACAATTTAGGTCAATCACTTGAATTACCAAGTTTGGGAATCTCAATTGAATTGCAGGAAATTTACCAGGATGTAAATTTTTAGACCATCTCCCTACCTGTCGGTATTTTACAAATTACCTGATTCAACCTTATCCCTGTTTCATTTTCACTTTCAGGGGTTATACTTATTCTGATTCGCAAAACTTATATCTGTAAGCCAGGTCAGGTATAGTAGCCATTATTATTTTAGCTTTGCAGCCTAAATGAAGCGTTTCGACCAGTTAAGAGTTATATTTTTTGGCACACCCGATTTTGCCGTTGCATCGCTCGACGCCCTTGTAAAAGCTGGTGCAAATATTGTAGCCGTTGTTACCATGCCCGACAAGCCCGCCGGCAGGGGCATGCAGTTGCAGGCATCGGCTGTAAAACAATATGCTGTGGCACATGGATTACTTGTGTTGCAACCGGAAAAAATGAAAGCCCCGGAATTTCTCGATGTACTTAGGTCTCTTAATGCCGACCTGCAGATAGTTGTAGCATTCCGTATGATGCCTGAGGCAGTCTGGAATATGCCACCTATGGGCACTATCAATGTACACGGTTCGCTGCTTCCGCAATACCGGGGTGCGGCTCCGGTAAACCGGGCGATTATGAACGGAGAAACTGAAACCGGAGTAACTACCTTTAAGCTGAAGCATGAAATAGATACCGGCGACATCCTTTTACAACAAAAAGTACCCATTTTGCCCGAGGATACTGCCGGAACGCTACACGATAAACTGATGATTGCGGGAGCAGAATTATTGGTAACAACTGTAAAAGGCCTTGCTGAAGGAACAGTGCATGAGCTATCTCAGAATGATATACAAGACGCGGATATAAAACATGCACCAAAAATATTTAAAGAACATACCCTTATAGACTGGGGCCGGCCTGTAAACGAGATCAATAACTTTATAAGAGGGCTGTCTCCATATCCTGCTGCATACACCATACTGAACAATAAAACAGTTAAAATCTATAAAGCGCATGTCTTTGAGGATCCTGTTGAGCTCACATCTGGCACAATGCAAACCGACCACTCTACCTACCTGCGATTTGCAGCTACAGATGGTTGGGTATATATAGATGATCTGCAACTGGAAGGGAAGAAAAGGATGAAGGTGGTAGATTTTTTGAGGGGATACCGAAGTTGATTATTCAGTAGTATCATTGTATTCCATTTACTCCTTTAAGTAAAGTATTTTATTAAGATTATTATCTCCGGTAAAGCGGATTAGTATATATGAAGATATTGTTTTTGGCTAACCGCGTTCCGTATCCGCCATACCGAGGCGATAAACTGAAGATTTACAATCTCGCCCGGAGATTGAAAGACCGGCATGAATTACACCTGCTCGCTTTTGCCCAAACTAAAGAAGATCTGGGGTACAAAACCGAACTCGAAAAAATATTTAAAGAAGTTAATTTTATCTATCTGCCTAAATGGCAATCTGCGCTGAACTGCCTGGCTGGCGCATGGGATGTGAGGCCGCTGCAGGTACTTTATTTTCAGTCCGGCAAATTGCAAAACCAGCTTGATTCATTGCTTGAGCAACATAAATACGATGCAGTCCATGTGCAGCATTTGCGCATGTCGCCTTATCTGGCCGGTAGAAAAGATATCCCCAGGATACTCGATCTGCCCGATGCTTTTTCGTTGTATTGGGAGCGCCGGAAAATGGTGAAACACGGCTTGCTGACCAGGATATTTGAAAATATAGAACAGCGACGAGTGCTGAAATATGAAAAGGTACTGGAACAATATAATTTATCCCTGGTTTGTTCATCAGAAGACCTGGCCTATCTCGAAAAGACCCATAATACCGGTAATCTGCGGTTATTGCCTAATGGTGTGGATCTTGAAACATTTGCCCCGTGCAATCATGATTACAGCCATAATAAAACAATCCTCTTTACCGGCAATATGGATTATGCTCCTAATGTAGATGCAGTAATCTATTTCACCTCAGAAATCCTGCCATTAATAAGATCCAAACAGCCGGATGTACAATTTATCATAGCTGGCCAGCGGCCTGTACCCAAAGTACTTGCACTTGCAAATGCTCATATTGTTGTTACCGGCTTTATTAAAGACCTGGCAGCTACTTACAATAGTGCCAGTGTAGTCGTTGCGCCATTGCGATTTGGGGCTGGCACACAGAACAAGGTACTGGAAGCTATGGCAATGGGCGTGCCTGTGGTCTGCTCTCATATTGGCTTTGGCGGTCTTGGAATAAAAAGTGGGGAGGGTGCTATTATGCAAACAGATTCGGAAGCATTTGCAAATAGTGTTTCTGAATTATTAGGTTCTGAAAAATTACGGAGGCAGGTAGGCACAGAAGGTATGAGAGTTATCAGGACCAGATTTGACTGGGATATAATAGCTAAGATGCTGGAGGGTTATTTTGAGGAGATAGGGGGTGGGAAATAAGATCCACAGGTTAAGCTGCTGGTATTGCCTGGTAGTAATTTCAAGTGTAATTTATGCATCAATCACTTACAAAAAAACATGGAAATCAGTTACATATATACTATATTCTTGCCAGGCATAAAGGCGGAAACACTGTTTTTGAAAATTTACAAACGCTATGTTCGGTATGTAATATCGGGAAAAGCAATCTTGATTTTAATGGTTAAGTTTGCGCCAATATGAAATATGATTTCTACAATGACATAACTGCTTCAGGAAGATTTGAAATATTTGATTTTATTAGCTCAGGCAGTAAAAGCAATATTTTGAAAAGAGCGAGATTTGACTTCATTGAGGAGCCAGATACTTACAATCTTGCATTTGGAGATTTGTTGCATAATGGGCGTATTGATGATTATAGTATATCGGACAATAATGATATGGCAAAAATATTAGCAACTATTGTATTCATTTCAAAAATATTTTTGAAGCAGTATCCTGAGAGAACTATTGTTTTCAGAGGTATTACCGCAGAAAGGACAAGGCTTTACAGGATGGCAATTGGGAATAACTTAAATGAGTTGTTGGACTTCTTTGAAATATATGGTGTACGGAAGGATGGAAGTATAGATTATTTTATAAAGAACGAAGAGTATTTTGCTTTTTTGGCTAAAAAAAAGTTTTAAATTTGCAGTATGAACAGCACTAAAGATACATTAGAAGAAATACAAAAGCTGTTTCCGGGTGTAAAAATCACAATTGATCCTTCATTAGATAATGATAAGGGTATTGGTAATCCGAAAAAGCTTGCGGATATGAAAAAGGTACTTAGTACCATAAAATATCCATTACCTGTCCGTTAGCCATTTCTTATGAATACCGCACATAAATACGGGATTCAGGACTTGGCTGAACGAGAAGCTGTATTTGCTGCTTAGTTTTTAATGGAATTGCATAGTCCATTTTCCTTTTATAAAAGCAATCTCCATTTAATGTTTAAATTTGGTTGAAAAATTATACACTATGGGAATGGTTTATGCAGATGTTGAACTGATTAACGGACTTGACGAGGGTAATGCAAGGCGACAATTAATTAGCGACGAGGAAATAAGAAGATTTCCAGTCAGTATTTTAGTTGACACGGGCTCTTACATGCTTGCAATCAATGAAAATATCCAGGAATATCTACAATTGCCGGTAGTAGATTCTAAAAAAGCGCAAACTGCCGATAACCGGATTATTGACTGTGATGTTGTGGCTCCCATAGTTCTATTATTTGAAAACCGCAGGTTCACAGGCAGCGCAATGGTATTGCCGGGGGATTCTGAACCATTACTTGGTGCAATTCCATTGGAAGAAATGGATGTCCTGATACATCCCTTCAGGCAACAACTGATAGTTAATCCTGAACATCCGTTGTACGCACAATTAAAACTAAAGTAAAAGGGCAAATGTATATTTTTGCCCCATCAACACACAACTTACCATATTAGAGTCCCCCATTGAGTTTATAAAAGGCGTTGGGCCGCAACGCGGTGAATTGCTGCGCCAGGAACTTGGCATCAGCACCTTCGAAGACCTCCTGTATCACTACCCATACCGCTATTTCGACCGGACAGAACTCCTTAAAATCCGCGATATAAATGACACAATGGAGTATGCCCAGGTTGCAGGTACATTAATCAATCTGGGTGAAGAAGGCGCTGGCCGCAAATACAGACTCACGGCTACCTTGTTTGATGATACTGGCCGCATGGAACTACTCTGGTTTCAGGGCACCAACTGGGTGAAAAAGAACCTCCGCGAGGGAGAAAAGTATATTGTATTTGGTAAGGTAAGTTCGTTCAACGGCAACTACAATATCGCCCATCCCGAAATAGAACCCTGGAATGCAGAGACAGCTATTGCAGGCAAGCAGCCGGTATATTCTACAACAGGAAAGCTACTGGCAAGAGGTATTACCAACCGCTCTTTTGCCAAACTGACCCAGGCGCTATTTGAAAAATTAAAACCAGGTGATATTACCGAAGTGCTACCAGCCGATATACTCAGGCAATACAACTTGTGCAACCGTTTTCTTGCGCTTAAGTGGTTGCACTTCCCCGACAGTAATGAGCATGAGCAGGTAGCCCGCCATCGTATGAAGTGGGAGGAACTTTTTATCTCCCAGCTTATGATAGCCCGACTGCGGTTACAGCATACTGCCCAGAGGGGTTGGAAGTTTGAGAAGGTAGGAGAAAACTTTAATAAGTTCTTCCGGTTGCATCTTCCTTTTGAACTAACGGGGGCACAGAAAAGGGTATTGCGTGAAATAAGGACAGATACCGGCTCAGGCAAACAAATGAACCGCTTGCTGCAGGGCGATGTGGGCAGCGGTAAAACCATAGTGGCTGTAATGACCATGCTGCTGGCGCTCGATAATGGTTTCCAGGCGTGTATTATGGCCCCCACCGAGATATTGGCACAACAACACTTCTTCAGTATTTCCGAACTGCTGGCCGATATGGGTATTGCAGTAAGGTTGCTAACAGGCAGTGTAAAAGGCAAGGTGAGAAAAGAGGTACTGGCTGAACTGGCTGATGGCTCTCTGAAAATTGTGGTCGGCACCCATGCACTGATAGAAGACAGCGTTCAATTCAAAAACCTGGGTATGGCGGTGATAGATGAGCAGCACCGCTTTGGTGTAGGCCAGCGAGCGCGGCTCTGGAAGAAAAATGAGATGCCGCCACATGTGCTGGTTATGACAGCGACCCCTATTCCCCGCACTCTCGCAATGACATTATATGGCGATCTTGAAATTTCAATTATCGACGAATTGCCACCGGGCCGTAAAGAAATTAAAACAGTATTCCGGCGCGATGCCGGGCGTATGAAGGTGATGGAGTTTGTGCGCAGCGAGGTTGATAAAGGCAGGCAGGCATACATTGTTTACCCGCTTATAGAAGAATCGGAAAAGCTGGATTATGAAAGCTTGCTGGCCGGCTATGAACAGGTGAAAATCTGGTTCAATGAGAATAAGTATAAAATAGCAATGGTGCATGGCAGGCAGGAAGCAGGTGAGCGGGCCCGGAATATGGCCCGGTTTGTAAAAGGCGAAGCCGATGTACTCGTAGCCACAACAGTAATAGAGGTAGGCGTAAACGTGCCCAATGCCTCTGTTATGCTCATAGAGAGCGCAGAAAGGTTTGGTCTTTCTCAGATGCATCAGCTCAGGGGGAGAGTAGGGCGTGGAGCTGACCAGAGCTATTGTATACTCCTTACCGGCAATAAAATATCGGAAGAAAGCTATAAACGCATCCAGATAATGGTTTCTACCACCGATGGCTTCAAAATAGCTGAGCAGGACCTGGCTATGCGTGGCCCCGGCGATATGTATGGCACCAAACAAAGCGGTGTTCTGAAATTTAAACTGGCTGATATAGTCCTTGATGGCGGAATACTTGAAGAAACCCGTAAAGCTGCATTACAACTGCTTACACAAGACCCCCGACTTGATTTGCCGCAGCATCAGTCATTGAAGTATATGGTTTCTCAGCAGGGGAAGGAGTCGCACTGGGGGAAAATCAGTTAACATTGGATAGTAAGTGAAATTTATTTCCTAAGTATAACTCGCGTAGTTACATTTGTATAAAAGATTCAACAATGAAGCTGCTGTCATATCTGTTCCTGTTTGTTTTTATTAGTATTCCTTCTTTTGCTCAGTCTGAAAATTCTTATCAAAAATTCCTGATTCTTGATGTTAGTGATAAAGTGCCGGATAGCGCCCGATTTATCAAGGATATAAAAGTGCGCGGTGGAATGAGGAATATAATCAATTATGCGGATGCTGTAAAAGAGGCAATGAATAAAGCAGGAGAGGCAGGGGGCAATATCATCAAAATAACAGAGGCTGTAGCACCAGGTCACTGGAATTCAGGTTTCGGGCTCCGGGCTGACATTTACTACAAAGATAATATAAGTGGATTGATTGAAACCAAAGAACACCAATTTGAAGCTGAAATAACCCACCTAGTACCCGACACTGCTGCATATGCCTTACTGTATGTATACAGGCCAGCTGTAAGCGTTGGCGCGCTGATTCAATTCAATCTCCATGCCGATGATTCTCAAATATGCAGGGTTAACAACGGCGGGTGTTTTACTATCAGGCTTTATAAGAAGGGCAATACCCGTTTATGGGCCAGGACAGAAAGCCTTATGGAACTGAACCAGGATATTCAACCTGGTAAAGTTTACTTTCTGAAGTGTAAAATAACAATGGGTTATATGGTTGGCGAGCCTGATTTTGATTTCATTGATCCTTATTACGGATACCCCGAATTCAAATTGTGTGCCAGCAAAAAAGAGCGTTCAGAAGAAAACGAAAAAGAGAAAGACAAGCCAAAGGAGAAAGAAAAACATACCGGTAAGGACAGGTACAAAGATGCGGAATAGATTCAGGTCAATGTATACAATTCAGAAGGAAGGAATCGCTTTTTGGGATGCTAACCTAAAGAACAAGTCGAAAAAATGACATAATTTTACCATGTCATTTTGCAATATGTCTGAGATATCCCGGTTTTAGGACCTTATAATAAAAATGTTCTGAAAGTATCATTTGCTGCCGCACTTTCATGTTGAATATCAGGAAAATGAAGGGATATGTGAGATAAAAACTATGGAAATGATAAAGGGCTACCTGCCTTCAAGAGGTAAAATTTTAGCAATTGAATGGGCATTAATGTATCGCAAATACCAAATTAAATCCATCTTGTTTCATGCATACAAATTCGATATAAAATCGCTACGCCAGCTCAAACAAAGTGATCTCCGGCAATATTCCCAGCCTGCCCGGATACCCCAGAAACCCGAAACCCCTGTTCACATAAAGATTCTGTTCCCCTTCAGTATACAGCCCGGCCCATTCGTTATACATATATTGCACAGGGCTCCATTTATACCACCTGGTATCTATACCGAACTGCATGCCATGGGTATGCCCGCTCAGCATTAGCGAAATGTCTTTAAATTCCGGCAGAACCTGTGCATGCCAGTGCGATGGGTCGTGCGACATTAATATTTTTACCGCTATATTCTGTTCCTTCAGGCCCTGACAGGCTTTTGCAAGGTCGCCGTATTTTGGGAAGTTGGCCTTTGCGCTCCAGTTCTCAATACCTATCAGCGCTATCTTATCGCCTCCTTTTTCCAGTAGCACATGTTCGTTCATAAGCAGCCGCCAGCCCATAGCTGCCTGGGTAGCTTTCAGTTTGTTCAGGTTATCTGTTTTCGCCTGGGCATCGGGCCAGTGCACATAATCGCCATAGTCATGGTTACCCAAAGTTGAGAATACGCCCAAAGGGGCTTTGAGCCTTGCGAATATTTCCTGGTATTTTGTATCCACTTCATCAGCATGGTTATTCACAAGGTCGCCGGTAAAGAGTATCAGATCGGGCTTCTGGTCCATAATCCGTTCTATGCCATGGGACACAGCGCTGTGGTTGTCGAAACTGCCGGTGTGTATATCCGATACCTGTACAATCCGTAATCCTTTAAATGCATCTGGCAGTGAATTCAGTTTCAGTTTCACCTTCCTCACCCGGTAGTTATACCTGTTGCGGATACCCATCATAAAGCCCACCAGCGATAGCCCGCCAAGTACCAGGGCTGTCTGCTTAAGGAATAGTGATCGGGATATGCCTCGTTCCGACCCATCAGGTGCAGTGGTGTTACTATAAGCAACCGTGGTTACCAGCCAGGTAAACAGCCTTCTGATGTCGTCTATAAGCATTACCAGCAGTATCAGTACCTTACCTACCGTAAACCCAAGTACAAAGGCTATGTATAAATTGCGGTAGTAATGGGGCAGTGCCGCCCAGTTGATCTGCCTGAACAATACAAGTCCCAGCCAGCTGATCAGGGTTAAAGCTATATAAACCGATAATGCTGCTGTGCGGCCTGCCGGCGGAAAATTGCGCACCGCCGATCGCACTACTATAACGCTGTAATATTCAGCTAATCCAATAATCCCGATAATAATAAAGAACCTGATCCACATAATTCAGAATATAAATCTTAACATAATAACCAAAATTAAGCCTTCCTCACACAGCAACTCAAAAACGCAGTAAATCCTCCACCTGCTGCGCTATAAGCGTTTCTGTTTCCGGCTTTATTATTTCGCCTTGCTTGCTGATTTCCTCATTTATTTTCGACAGGATCAGTTTGTTATAATGCACATGCACTTTCAGATAATGGAGTATTGCGGTCATATGCTCAATTCCCCTCAGGTTGCCGGCCCGCCCGTCCGAAATGCCCACCAGCATGGCTTTTTTATTCCACCAGCATTTTTTTACATCGCTGTTATCCATCATCACCTTCAGAATGCCCGGAAAACTGGCGTTGTATTCGGGCATTATAATCAGAAATTTATCGGCTGGTATCAGGTACTTTTTTTCCAGTTCCAGCATATCAGCGCCTCTTTCCCATACCGCATGGCTTTCCATTGAAAGCAGTTGAACCGTTTCATCAGTTCTGCTACTGAGTATTTTCAGGTAAAGGTTGGCCATTCTGAGCGTCATACTGTCTGCCCTGTTTGTGCCTGCAATTATTGTTATCATCTGCACTCCTGTTATGGTGTGCAAAGTTGCTCACAAATTCTTGCAATCAGTGGCTCAAAGGCCTTTTTCTCCAAACTTTATTTTTATCCTGATATAGTAAATGATGATTGTAAAAGAGTTGATACCCTCAAAAAGCAATGCGCCACATGTCTTGCGGCGCATTCTTTTATCTTGCTCATTACGTTATTCTCTCTATTCAGCTATTGGCCTTCTGTGGCGCTTTCCTTGCTACCCTCTATCACATATACATCTTCGCCATCATGCTTCATCCTGTAATTTTCGCGGGCATACTGCTCTATTTTTTTCGGATTATTGACCAGGTCGATCTTCTCTGCATTCATCCGGTTTATCTCCGAATTAAGATAGGCTATGTTATTGCTCAGTACATCCAGTTCCTTCTTTCGCTGCTGCAGCGTCATATAGTCGTTCTGGTCGAAATAAATAGTCCATGCCAGAAAAGCTACCGAAGTAAGCAGATACTTATTAGTCAGAACCCTCAAAACCTTTTTCATATCGCAAGTTTGCTACACAATAAAATTACGCCTATCTCATCATTCGTTCAGATTGGTTTATTAACATATCCACAATCCTGTGCCTTATTTACCAAATTTCAGTGTCTTCCCCGGATAAAACGCGTTATCCTTCAGTTCACCCTCTATGCGGAGCAACTGGTTATATTTTGCCATCCTGTCGCTCCTGCTTGCTGAGCCTGTTTTTATCTGTCCGCAACCCAGGGCCACAGCCAGGTCGGCAATGGTAGCATCCTCTGTTTCGCCGCTTCTGTGGCTCATTACTGTATTATAGCCATTGCGTTGCGCCAGGGTTACCGCATCGATGGTTTCACTCAGAGTGCCTATCTGGTTCACCTTCACCAGCAGCGCATTGGCTATACCTTCCTTTATGCCTCTCTCCAGGCGGGTCACATTGGTTACAAACAGGTCATCGCCTACTATCTGTATTTTCTTGCCCAGAGCATCAGTGAGCTTTTTCCACCCCTTCCAGTCATCCTCGGCCATACCATCCTCTATGCTGATAATCGGGTATTTTTTGCACCACTCCACCCAGTATTCCACCAGCTGGTCGCTGCTCATCTTCCGGCCATCGCTCTTATGAAAATGGTATTTCTTGTCCTTGTCGTTATACATTTCGCTCACAGCCGCATCCATGGCTATGCTCACCTGCACCCCCGGCTTGTAGCCCGCTTTTTCTATAGCCTTCAGCACGGTTTCTATAGCCTCTTCATTACTCTGTATGTTGGGCGCAAAACCGCCCTCATCGCCCACATTGGTGCTGTATCCTTTTTCCTTCAGCACAGCCTTCAGGCTGTGAAAAATCTCCACGCCCCACCTCAGCCCTTCGCTGAAGCTGCCTGCGCCCACGGGCATAACCATAAACTCCTGGAAGTCTATTTTATTATCGGCATGAGCACCACCATTCAGTATGTTCATCATTGGCACCGGCAGTGTGCGTGCATTGGCGCCGCCCACATAGCGGTACAGCGGCAGACCCGCAGTCTGAGCTGCCGCCTTGGCAGCCGCCAGGCTCACGCCCAGTATAGCATTGGCGCCCAGTTTGCTCTTGTTGCTGGTGCCATCTATGTCTATCATCATTTTATCCAGTCCGTGCTGGTCCGTTACATCCCAGCCATAGAGGTCTTCGGCTATAATGTCATTCACATTGCTCACGGCTTTCAGCACGCCCTTGCCCTGGTATTTTTTCTTATCGCCATCGCGCAGTTCCACAGCCTCATGCTTGCCGGTGCTGGCCCCGCTCGGCACGGCAGCCCTGCCCATAATACCTTCGCTGGTAGTCACATCCACTTCTATTGTCGGATTGCCACGGCTATCCAGTATCTGCCGGGCTATAACGTCTGTAATAAAACTCATGCCTCTGATTTTTTGATTTGGAACGCAAAATTAATCTTTAATCACTGAAATGAGTAGCTATGTACAAAACAGAATATTTAAAGGGTAAAAACAAAAAGGTTTTTGTGGCCAGCAAAGTGAATTAATATCTGATGCCAGTGGCCCTGCCACGCTTGCACAGCATTTCTTTATTAAGCAAAATAAAACGCTTTTACAGTCCCATATTACATATCCCGGTTGTGCCTGTGCGCCAGACTTTCCATTAGTTGTTAGGTAAAACAATCCGGAGATTGGATGCCATTTACACCCCTTTACCATTTAGCCATTACAACCGGCAGACTGCCCCTCAAGTATGGAGATATAGTTTATGCATTACTTGTGAAATTTTATTTACATTTTTAGGCTGTCATAACAATATAATAACAAGTAATCGGCTTTTAATGATTTATTGCTTGTATCATGCTTAGCTGGCTGGTCATGGCTTCATCAGTAAGTATTTATGCTATTTTATTCAATTTGATGCTGACGGGCAATTTTAATAATTTTACCTTATCTGGTACATTAGCGCTGGTCGGTATTAGTCTGACTGTAGGTGGTGACTGGGCCAATTAAGAGCCATTTACCAAAGGGGGTCTCAGATTATTTTTAGTTATAAGTCAGGAGCGATTCCTATATCCGGCAACCAGTAAGGATTAACGCTTAAGCAGATTTAGGTATAGTAATTTACAGATAATTAAGGCTTTGATCCAGACTGCCAGACAAAATCAGCATTACAATTGACAATTAAACTGCACTCACTACAGCGATTATTTTTACCCTTTCTTCGCCAGTAGCAATGTTACCTTATTAAAGTCGGCGGCGGTATTTACTACTTTCCTGTATTTTTCGTATTCGCTGGTTGCAAAATGCGTTTTCGGGCAGTATTCTTTTACGGTCACCACAAGTTTGTCGCCGTTTTTCTTATCAACAGTAAGCTTGTAATCTGAATTGAAGCTGATAACGGGTTTCAGGCCGAAGTCAACATAATCGGCCTGCATTTTTATAGATTCAGGGTTCATTACTTTATAGCCCCTGGGTATGTGGATGGTAAAGGTGCGTGTTTTGGTTTCGGGGTAGTCTCTGTCGATGGGTAAAACCCTCTTTTTTTCATAGTAGAGGCTGCTGTGCGGACCAGTCAATTCTCCCAGTTTGAACAGGTAGTTCTTGCCGGCTTTCTGGGTCAGTTCACTTGTATTTACACTTGCGGTTATTTCAAGCGGTGCATTTGTATATGAGCTGCTTATTGCGGCATTGCTGATGGTATATTTTTTTATGTCTTCCGGTTTATCTGAAACAGATACTACTTTCCTTACAATGTCTTTTTCCTTGTTTTTAGGCTCCAGCATTAAGGCCTGCCTCAGGCCAGTGGCAGCATAGCCCGTATAAGAGTAGGAGATATCTATATCGGCATCCATGTCTTTTGTGAAGGTAACGCCTGCAGCTATATTATCCCGGCTCGCATCAGCGCCAAGTGATTTGATAGTCCGTACTTTGGCCATGGGCCCGAAATTGTCATGTTTGGGCGGTATAACACAGAAAACACCCTTTATGCCCAGCACATCTTCGGGTATAATAGGGTAACGCAAATAAACGCTGAGCGGAGAAATGAATTTGTCCAGATTCGGAAAGTAGAACAGGTAGTTCTCCAGATTGCCCCAATTTTCAAAACCTTTGTCAAAATGGCTTTCTTTACGGTTGTAGGCCATGCCGAGCTCGTGTTTAACTTCAGCCTGAGTGAAGCAGGCTGCGAAGAGTTTTAAATAGCCTGAAGCTGTGGCTGCTTTATTTTTTATTATGCTGTCCAGTGCATCTGATTTTTCGCCATCAAGATACTGGTAAAGCACAATGTTGTTTTTAATGCCATCTTCTATCTTTCTTACGTTTACATCATCATCATCAGTTGGGTGCACGCCCAGAGTAGTGAGATATTTGTTTACAGCAGCGCGTTCTTCTTTTGTGTACCTGTAATGTTCGTCAAATATTTCGCGGGCCAGGTGATCCCAGGTCAGTATCCTTGCGGTATCCGGCCTGTTTTCATTAATGAATTTATGCACTCTGTATTCAGCACGCTGGCAATGCAGTTCGTAGAAGGCATCGGGTTCATCTTTAAGGGCCGGAATATCTTTTTCCTCAATACTTATATGGCGCCGGTTATGGCGCAAAATATCTTTACCATCGGGGAATCCATTATAACTCTTCTCGTCAAAAACAATATCGTTGGGGTAATCTATTTCGAACCTTGTGCTTGCTACCGGTACCTGGTACTGGAATACCTGGCTTCCGAAGGCTGACCAAGGTTTTATTTCCTTGATGAGCAATTCAACCTCGGCATCTTTTACCAGGCCTTCCATAGCAAACACTATTTCGTACTGGCCCGATTCGTTTTTAGTCACTTTTATCATGTCTTTGGCTATATCTATTACTTTGCCATCGGGTAGTATAGTGCGGGCTTTTATCAGCGGTACTCTTGTGCGCGACCCTACAGGGATCATCACTTTATTGAACATTTCAATGCCCCTGTCGTCTATTATTTTGGCTATTCTGTGTTGGGTATAATAAACATTTATGCCTTTACCTTCGTAGCGGTAATCGAGCGTTACATCATGCACAAGCAGCAGAGCAGATTCATGTTTGTATTGGGGAGGCAGGTCATGAATAGCAGGTTTATCCGCCCATTCGGTAACCGTGTTATTATTATGAGACAACTTCTTTTGTGCAGTAACTGTAGCTGCCGCCATTGAAAAAAGTAATATAAATGCCGCAAGTTTTTTCATCTGAATATATTTATCAATTTTTATTGCCTGAAATAGCTTATTGCGTCCTCTCAGTGCTTGAATTTTATATGTTTCCGGTGCTGTTTTCACAGACTCTGTTGTTGATTTTTATTTTTTAGCAGTAAGCACTACTGTTTCTTTATACTGATTTTTCAGGTCGTCGACCAGTTTGTTATTGCTGGCAAATAATTTTGGGCTTACATCAAGGGTGTTAAGGGTATATTCTTTTACCAGGACTATTCTGTCTTTTTCGGCTTTATAAGTAATATCGTAACTCCACAAACCATCAACCGAACCATGCGCTGAAGGAGGCAGATGGGTTACTTTAAATCCTTTTGGCACATCAAGTACCACCACTTCCTTTTCGGTTTGTTTATAGTCGTAATAGTAAGACACTCTCCGGTTCTCGGTGTCAATCCTGTTATCCTCAAAAGTGTGTTTGAGATTCATATTGATGTAGTAGTCCTTTCCTATTTTGCTTACATAATCATCCAGGTTGAAATCGGTCTCTATAGATGCATCCTTATCTTGTGTAAGCCCGGTGGAAGTAACATGCTTATCATGCTGATATTTATCGGTACCCCTGATGGTAAGTTCTCTTACTCTTTTGTCCCAGTCGTCGCCTTTAAGATACATTCTCAGGTAACCGATATACCAGGCTTCATCGCCTTTGTAATATTGTTTTACTTTACCCGAAAGTTTACTGCCGTTGAAACTTATTAATGTACTGTCGACAACTACATTTTTATCGGATGATGAAATGGGAACATTGACAATCTTGTAGTTCTTTTCATCAATGGCTATCATAGCTTCCTTACCCTGAATACCCGACGGCGCCTGGCCAAAGGGGATGAAAGGATGTGTACCATCGACAAAAATCCATTCATCGCCCATTTTAAGAGCGCAGATCATATGGTTGCTGGCCAGTGGCAATGGGGTTTCATCGAGCTTAAACGGAAGATGACGGGTGCCAATCCAGGTATAATGCGCATCAAGCCCTGCCCGGCGGAACATATTAACCAGCAGTGAGGTCATATCTTTGCAATCGCCGTATTTTCTTTTCATCACCGAGTCGGCCTGGCGCGGTTCGAAGCCTTCCAGTCCTTTTTCGAATGCTATATAATGGATGTTTTTCTGTACCCAATCATAAATGTGTTTAGCCTTCTCCCTTGGGTCTGTATCCTTCCGGGTTATTTCAGCAACAGTTTTATCCAGCAGGGTATCTTTTCTGAGGTCATGATTCCTGATGTATTTGTAGAGGTATTTGTAGAGCTGGTCGGCATCAGCAAGCATATCTACCTTTTTATTGGATTCCGATAATTTGTAAGAAGTTATATAAGGGATGATGAGGTCGGCATAATACAGTGCAGTTGGCACATGGTCGAACTCCTTAAATGCAGGTACATCTTTGATCTCAAATTTGTAGGTTATCTTGTTTCCTTTTTCCGTAACGGTGCGTTTGATGCGCGCTGTATCCAGCCCTTTTAAAGCAAAGGCAATATTTACAGTTTTGGGTACCGTTACTTCAAATGTTGCCTTATCAACCGGGATGTTTTCCTGGAAAGTAAAGGGTTGCAGCATATGCGGATCAGTATGCTCGAGCGCATAATAAGTATGCGTAACAGAATTTTTCAGCAGGCCAGAATAAGCCACAACAATCTCGCGCAGATCATCATAAAAAACGCTTTCGCCATTGGGGTTTACCTCGGCATAAGTGCCGCAATATACTTTGCGGTAGCCTTCCTTCTTGTCGGGTATCCACGACCATGTTTTAATATCGGTGAGATCGTGGAAATCGCTGCAGATAAGTCCATCAAGGTTATAAATGCCACGCGAAAGGTCGCTAATAAATAGCTTTTCTTTGGTTACATAGCTTTTGGCAACCAATTCACCATCTTCAATAGTGATAATCAGATGCTCATCATAGTTGATAACCACAGCATCTTCTTTTTTGTACCTGGCTATCAGGCTGTCATATTCCTGCGCAAAAGCTGATCCTGAAAACAGCAATGCGGCCACTAAAATAAAAGCCAGCCTGCCTGAAGGATTTTTATGTTTTGATAAACTGATCATTACGAATGTATATTTATTCTAAATAATTAAATTGTCCGCCAAGGCGGGGTATAAATATAATGATAAAAACAGAGTTGCACCGGATTTTTCCGCTTTGCGCTGAATTTTATCCAATGTTAACACTAAGCCAAAATAGAAAATATTTCTTTACCCCGTATACTTCGCAGAATTTTATTTGTAATTTTCATTATAAAATCTTCAGTTATGAATTAGGATCTGTGCGGCATTGTTATGTCAATTGTTGTTTTTACTGCAAAGAAGATTTTTTTGTTCCGGGTAAGACCGTCAGCTATCTGGATAATCTGACAGCTAATTCTGATTTAAGTTTTTGGGCATCTGCATATCCCGGAGCGATACTCAGGGATTTAGCAATATACGCTTCTGCCTCTGAAAACCGGCCAGAAGTAAAATAAGCGGACGCCAGGAAATACCATGCTTCAGCCTTTTCCGGGTTAATCTCCGTCAGTTTTTTGTAGGCATAAATGGCTGAATCGGGCAAATTGTTTTTGCCAAAATTTACCCCTTTGTTGTAATAATAACCAGCAGCTGAGGCCATGTATCTGGCCAATTCCGGCTGGGAGGGCTGGTATTTTCTTACGGTGTCCCAGTTGGGGAGGGCCATATCCGGAAATCCCATATTGAAGTAACAAACACCCCTGTTGAGGTGCGCCATCATATGGCCGGGATAGATGGAGATCGCTTTGTCGAAATAGCCGATTGCTTTAGTAAACCATTCATTACGCAATGGTATATCGGCCTTGTTTATTTTGGCATTACTCATGCACGATGCGGCAGCATTGTTATTGACCAATACACTGTTTGGCACGGTTTTTACATCATGCAGGAAAAGGGTTTCATCATTTTTCCAGTCATTGTTTCGGTCAATGGTTTTATAGCCGCAGAGGATTATAATTGTGCATGTAATACCAATTAATCCGGCTTTTGAAGCGGAAGCGGCATTTACTTTTTCCAGTCCTTTTACCAACAGCCAGGCTACAGCGATGGCAAACCCGATTGAGGAATGAAAAATAAGTCGTTCGCCCATAGGCGCGCCAATATTAAATAACAGATTGGAGACAAGAAACAGAGGTAAAAAGTACAGCGCTATTGCGAAAGTCAGAACATGTTTTTTCAGGAGCAGCCAGATAAGAGCGCCGGTTAAAGCAAGGTAAGTAGCTAAAGACAGCCACACCAAAGGGTTAGCGAAACTGGTATAGGGTAACTGATTGTAGGAATAATCGGCCGCCAAAGGGTTGGGGAAAACAAGCAGCCGTAAGTAATGGAGCAATACGAGGATTTCGGAAGCTATTTTCTGCGCGCCGGTTGCCAGCAAGTAGGGGTTGTTCATTATATTGGTTTCAGCACCTTCAGCAGCGGCCGATACTGAAACAAACCTCAGCGCAAAGTAGAGCGCAAGAGGGATGCCGCAGGGTAGGAATGCCCTGACGCTTTTATTCCAAGTTTCATTTCTGAACAAATAGAAAGATAACGGGACAAGAACTGTTAAAATAAAGGCATATTCTTTTGAAAGCAGCGCCAGGAAAAAACAGATCAATGCCCACATCAGGTCTTTTATTTTGCGGGTATCGTAGTACCGGACTGCATTGATAAAGGTGAGTGAAATAAACAATACAGACAATATTTCGTCCCTGCTTTTTACATTGGCTACCACTTCGGTATGGATGGGGTGGATGGTAAACAGCAGCGCGGCTACGAATGCAATTACGGGATTGCCGGTAAATACAATTGTACGTAAAAAATACAACAGGGTGATGCATGCTATAATATAGAGCAGCACATTAACCACGTGGCGAGGGTGCATTTCAGCGGCAATACGGGCTTCTTTTTCGGCGCTGGTTTCGTTGTCGTGGGCGGTGCCCATTACCTGCTGCTCTATGGAAAAAGTTATAAGTGATAAAGGCCTGTAACGGCCTCCGGCCAGCTGATTGCTGCCCTGGCGGTGCTCGAGGTAACTCTGATAGGCATCTTTGGTGAGGATATCTGGTATGCCTGCAAGTCCGGCCTGCACATATTCATTGTCGGTAATGGCCATGCGGTCGTCGAAGGCGGCTTCGTGATTAAAGGTGTTGGCATAAAAAATAATACAGAGCCAGGCGATAATAAATGCCTGCACCCGGAATGCTGCGATGGAAAATTTCATATTCCCGGGAGTTGGTGGCAGCCCGGAAGATTGAGCCAGCAGCGCTGGTTCAGGTTGTATATTGGCAGGGATATTTTTTATTGGTTTTGCCATTTGGGGTGTTGCTGCTTTTTCTGTATTAGGGCGAAAAATACTGAAAGAAACGGGAAAAACGGGGAATTGTGGTTATATGATCAATAAGGGTTAATATTGGATTCAAGAATTCATGATTGGGATAAATAGAGAGAAATATTGTAATTTGCAGGAACAAAGGCGATAAGTATGTACCGGGAGATTATAGTACCTACAGAAAAAAAACATAGTGTTGAGTTGCCGCCATCTTTATATGGGAAAAAGGTGGAAGTCATTGTGTATGAAATAGAACCTGAAAAAAAGGTGCAGGGTATAAAAAAGAAATTCCTTGATGATATAGAGGCTATACCTGATTTCCCATCTCTTGAGCAAATAAGAAAAGAAGGATGGCCGGAAAAATGGTAATGCTGGATACCACAATCGTTATTGAGCTTCAGCTTGTTATTGTGAGCCTGCTTACCGGTAGACGGGTTTGTAAACCTCGCTTCTGCATATCTGGCTTCTGGTGCTTTGCTTCAACTTTGTAAAAATCTCAATCTCCCGGCAAAAGGCATATTGTTAGGTTATCCCATTCACTTGAAATAAACCAATGGGATAATAATAAACGCTGAAACCCTTGCTGGTGGCTGATATAAATTAATATCTGACTATCTCATCTTATCTCATTTTTGCAGGATTGGGAGTTTTGTTATTGTGAACCTGCTTACCTGCAGAGGGGTTTGTAAACCTCGCTTCTGCATATCTGGCTTCTGGTGCTTTGCTTCAACTTTGTAAAAAGTTCAATCTCCCGGCAAAAGGCATTTTGTTAGGTTATCCCATTCACTTGAAATAAACCAATGGGATAATGATAAACGCTGAAACCCTTGCTGGAGGCTGATATAAATTAATATCTGATTATCTCATCTAATCTCATATTTGCGTGATTGGGAGTTTTGTTATTGTG
>CAILLK010000079.1 GCA_903835005.1 uncultured Bacteroidota bacterium
ATCTAAAAGCCCTTCAGGAAAGAATAGGGAAATCAACCCTTGGTATTTGTCGCTCAACACTGTTTTTTGACCACAAAACAACAATAATATTTTTCTTCCCCCAACTTTTCAACTTGATCCAGTATATGCACGTAGAACCCTTGAAGCTAAAATCAGGAACTTTAATAAAATAAAAAAGCGGACTTCGTTCGCCGAAGCCCGCCAAAATTAATCAAAGAACCAAAGCCTGGCAAAAGTACTTTAGCTCAACTGCCCGCTTTCGCTGAAGCTACAGCGGGCGAAGGCGGAGAGAGAGGGATTCGAACCCCCGAACCTGTTACAGTTAACGGTTTTCAAGACCGCCGCGTTCGACCGCTCTGCCATCTCTCCGGGGTCAAAATTATAGTATTGGGATGACATTTCGATGGTTTTTTTACGCCTCCTTTATATTTTTTGTAATTAGCTATTATTTATTGATTATTTTTTCGGCTGTTAAAGCTTTTATAATTCACCATAATAGCTGCTGGCCTGCAATCCGCGGCTGATCCGGCTGCGTATATTCTTTAAATCTGCAATAATGATACATCGCATAATCAAGGGTATTTCTTTGCTGTTATTAACAGCTAATTGCTCTGCATCGGCTCAGGAGCATAATTATGAGCAATCAAAAACTTTCCGGCAAATGAATAGTGCTGCTCCGGGTAAAAAAACGCACACACTTGAAACCGCAACATTTGGCGCCGGCTGCTACTGGTGTACCGAAGCGCAGTTTCAGCAACTGAAGGGTGTGGAAAAAGTAGAGTCCGGATTCAGTGGCGGCCATGTCGATCACCCATCCTATAAGCAGGTTTGTACCGGCACTACAGGCCATGCCGAAGTCTGCAACATCACTTATGACCCCTCTGTAATTTCCTTCGACGAACTCCTTGCCGCCTTCTGGACCTGCCACGACCCAACCACTCCCAACCGCCAGGGCAATGATGTGGGTACCCAATACCGCTCTGTAATATTTTACCACAATGAGGAACAGAAAACTAAGGCGGAGCAATACAAAAGAAAACTTAATGACGAGAAAGCCTGGGATAAGCCGGTGGTTACTGAGATTTCACCATTTATGGCATTTTTTAAAGCAGAAGATTACCATCAGAACTACTACAATGAAAACGGCGACGAGCCTTATTGCCACTATGTAATAGGGCCTAAGGTAGATAAGTTCAAAAAGATTTTCAAAAGCAAGCTGAAGTCTTAAAAATTACTGGTTTCACCTGCGGTCTTAAACTTCCAATTCGTTAATCATTAACAAAAATATATGTTAATGATTAACGAAATTAAGATTTCTTCTTTACCTTTATGCTGTTGAACATCAAGTATATAGTATGGAAATGATTCTCGTTTATTTTGATAAATATCTTCAGTCGGTTCTTATGAACTATCCGATACCTAATAACCTTAAAAAGTCAGCTGGACTGATGGAAAAATTAATGTTTATACAGGGTATAGAAGCCGAATACCACAACCGGGCATTGGCCAAGATAGAGGAACTGCTGAACAATTCTAAATTAACCTTTGATAAGCAGGATCTCAAAACAAAATTATTATCTACTACAGATCAGACCTTCACAAAATTTAAAGCCGGTAATCTTTATTGATTGTCTCTTTACTCAATCTGCTTATCACTACAATATTCATCACATCTGGCCGGTTAAATTTTTTCTACAAACTGGTAATTTTTTCTGTCATTATTTTGCAGGCTCTTGCACAAAAATTAGATTTTAAGATAATTTTTCAGAAAAAAATCAAAAAATTATTTCTGAAATAACAGGTACCAGAACACTCTTTAAGTGCCTGTAAGTCATTATTTAAATACATTTCCACTTTGGCGTTTTCAGGTACTAGCTGAAACGGATTAGATTACTTTTTTGTTAAAACGCAAAAATATTTGTTCGTTTATAAAAAAAATGTAGATTTGCGTATTATTAATTTTTCATTCAATAAAAAATGCAAGAAGGTACAGTAAAGTTTTTCAATGAAACCAAAGGATTTGGTTTCATTACGCCTGCCAATGGCGGACAGGACATTTTTGTTCATGTTTCTGGTCTGAAAGATCAGATTCGCGAGCACGACAGGGTGTCTTTTGAAGTTCAGAATGGTAAGAAAGGTTTAAATGCCGTAAACGTTAAAGTAATTTAATTTTACTGCACCACTTAATATCATTGCAAGACGTGCACTGCACGTCTTTTTTGTGTCTACCCTGTCCCTAAAGAGAACCAACTATTTTGCAGATGTTTTTTCTTTACTTCAACTGAAGCTATCTATCGCACTGTTGGCTTGTTCTTCAATCTTTGCTGGCGATTATCAATTTTCTCTCAAAAGTAATAACTATTACTCCGCTAAACATGCAGAAAAAAATGACTATAGAGGAGGAGATCAGCAGTGGAACAAAGCTGAAAGCATATTCTCTTGTTAAGTCCCTTTAGGGATTTAGGGTTTTACGGACGCTCATTCTGCCCCAGTATCTTCAGCATTTTACCATGCGCTATTATCGCACTCCTGAAGGTAGGCATCACCATATACGGTAATCCGAATTCCTCTGCCGATTGCTGTACTATCTTGGCAATCTTGGGGTAATGAATATGGCACACCTGCGGAAAAAGGTGATGTTCGATCTGGAAATTAAGTCCGCCTATAAACCAGCATACCAGTTTGTTGTTGGGTGCAAAATCGGCTGTATTCAATACCTGGTGCACTGCCCAGTTATTTTCCATTTTACGTTCATCTGTCGGGCTTGAGAAATCCGAAGTCTCAACCACATGCGCAGGCTGAAATACGCAGGCCAGCGAAAATCCGGCAATAACATGCATAGCCACAAAACCGCCCAATATATGATACCAGGGCACATGGGCAAACATAACCGGCAGTACAATTATGTAGGCCACATATACTACCTTAAGCAACGACAACTCCAGAACTGCTTTGCCCAGCGTAGTATTTTGTTTGCGCAGGAGGCCATTTTTCGAATAGCGCAAAAGTAAACGGTAATCCTTGGCGGTAATCCAGAAAAGATTCATCAGGCAGTACATGAACCAGGCATAAATGTGCTGAAATTTATGCATTTTCAGTAAGGGCTTGTCGGGCGACATGCGGATAATGACCCCGGCATCAATATCTTCATCAAGGCCCTGTATGTTGGTATAGGTATGGTGCAGTATATTGTGCTGTATCTTCCAGTTCAGCGCATAACCGCCCAGTATATTCAGCAGGCTGCCCAGAAAATTGTTCATTGCCTTGCTTTCCGTATAAGCTTCATGGTTGGAATCATGCATTACAGAACAGCCAATCCCCACAATTCCGAATCCCATCAATACCCATAAGCCATAAAACAAAATCATGTTCACCGAAGCTAATCCGGTTACAATAAGCAGATAGGGCACAAAATACATAGATACCATCGCTATTGTTTTCACAATCATGGCAGAGTTTGATAAAGGCGATATATTGTTGGTTTTGAAATAATCATTTACCCTGATCCTCACTACATCATAAAAACTATTTTCCCCCTTAGGAGCAAATTTTACGATTTGCTTTTGCGCTACTACAGACATTAAAATAAGTTTGTGCTAAGGTAGTGTATAATTCTCACAGGTAAGAATTTAAAGTATTAACATTTTGCTGTTAAAATTATAACTATGAAAATGATTGTTTTTATTACATCTTTCTTATCTTTACAAAAAAGGTTATTCTATGAAAAAGAACAAAATTTTTAAGTTCGGAATGATGGTTGCGGCTTTTGGTTTTATGTGCTCGCTGCAATCCTGTACCAAAGCGTTGCAGGGTCTTCATTTTGATCTGGGTATGCAGACACAGACGGTTACCGTTACTGTCCCTGTTACACCTGCCGGCACTGTTTCCATTGGCCCCGTTACCACCTCTTATAATGTAGATTCATTTATTCATGCCAGTACCGGAAACCAGTTGGGTATCAATAATATCTATAGTGTAAAACTGACTTCTGTCGTTCTGACGCTGAACAATGCAACCGCAACCAATAATTTTGGTAATTTCCAGTCGGTAAATGCATCATTTTTCTCCAACAGCAATTCTACCCCATATACAATCAATGTGACTGATAATCCAAGTACTGATGTCAATACATTGACCCTTCCCGGCAATTCCGATGAGTTGAAAAGCTACATTGGTACTCAGTTCACTTATAATCTCAGCGGTGCTTTACGCGCACCCATTACTACTACTTTAACCTGTACCGTTCAGTTTAATTACGACCTTATAGTTCAGGGTTAATTGATACCTGTATATTAATTTATTCAAAAATCAGGGCCTTGCGGTTCTGATTTTTTTTTGGAGGAGAACGAGCTTATGAAGTATTCAGGGTAATTCAAAACCTTCCCTGTTGCTGGTACAGTTTAGCGTTATTCAAGCCGCTTAAAATAGTACAACAGGGCCATGCTGAACAGCACATCGACCGGAAAAATAAAGCTGATGTAGTTTTCAGAAATCATTTGATTCTTTGCCCCCAGGAAAATGATTAAATCAAGCACCGTAAGCGCTATATATCCTGCAGCTCCGGTCTTCTTCAATCCGCAGGCCCACAACCAGAAAGTGGTATAGGCAACCAGCCAGAAAACCTGCAGCCATACCATATCCGGGAAAGGCACTTTACGGTCGCTCCAGATGGTCCATACCACCGCAAACAGGTGAAACAAACCCACCAGCGGCAATACCATTGGTGGCTTCCTCACTACATCTCTTAAATATTCTCCTAAATTGCGCAAACTGGTTCTTATTTTAAATGATCTGGTCTGAGTGCTCAGGTATCACTGCTCTCCAGGCGCTCTATTTTATTGATGCCCTCCAGCGTTCCAAGCCGGTTGCAGAGCTTGTTCAGCTCTTCCCTGTCGTGCACATAAACCATTATTGTGCCTTCAAAGATACCATCATTTGAGTCAATACTCAGTGAGCGCATATTCATTTTCAGTTCCCCGCTTATGATGTTGGTGATTTTCTGTATCACCCCCACATCATCCAGGCCGACTATCCGCACCCCGCTCAGGAACGATATTTCTTTATTTTTGGCCCACTTGGTCTTTACTATCCGGTGCCCGTAATTGGCCAGCAGTTGTGCCGCATTGGGGCAGTCGGTACGGTGAATTTTGAGTCCTTCGCCCGAGGTTACAAACCCGAACACATTGTCGCCCGGAATAGGCTGGCAGCATTGCGCCAGTTTGTATAATATCCGGTCCGACCGCTCACCGAAAATAATCAGTTCAGCCGGTTTGGCAGGTTTTTGTTTTGAAGTCTCTTCTTCAGCAGGCACATTCCGGGTGTCCTGCCTTATTTCTTTGGAGGTATGCTGTATTTTATCTCCGTAAATACCAAAATTCTTCAGTTCTTTCAGGTCAATGCTCCCTACGGCTATACCATAAAACAGATCGAGGGCAGAGCTCTTTTTAAAATACTGCTGCAGCTCATTGAGGTTGTGCTGCGACATGGGCGCGCCCATATGCTCCAGTTTTTTCCTCAGCGCCACGCGGCCGTCTTCGGCTATCTTCCGTTTATCTTCCTTCAGGTAGTTTTTAACCCTCGATTTAGCCTTGGCAGTGATCAGAAAAGACAGCCAGTCTTCACTGGGGTTTTGTTTGGATGAGGTGATCACTTCCACCTGGTCGCCGCTGTTCAACTGGTAGCTCAGCGGCACCAGCCGGTAGTTTACCTTGGCCCCTATGCAGTGCATGCCCAGTTCAGAGTGTATATCGAATGCGAAATCAAGGGCAGTAGCGCCTTTAGGCAAAATGCGCATATCTCCCTTGGGTGTATAGATGTATATTTCTTCAGTAAAAAGATCCAGCTTGAAATCCTGGAGAAAGTCAATTGTGTCGGTATCCGGATTGTTCACTATCTCGCGCAGGTGTTTCAGAAAGCTGTCCAGTTTGCTCTCCTGCGAGGCAGGCGTTCCTTCCTTATATTTCCAGTGAGCAGCCAGGCCTTTCTCGGCTATTTCATTCATTCTTTCGGTTCTTATCTGCACCTCCACCCAACGGCCGCCGGGGCCCATTACCGTGGTGTGCAGCGCCTCATAGCCATTGCCTTTAGGCACGCTTATCCAGTCGCGCAGGCGCTCTGTGCTGGGGTGGTAAAAATTCGTTACAACCGAGTATACTTTCCAGCAGTCTTCTTTCTCCCGCTCGGGCGATGATTTAATAATAATGCGAATGGCAAACAGGTCGTAAACTTCATCAAAGGTTACCTGTTTTTTCTTCATCTTGTTCCAGATGCTGTTGATAGCTTTAGGCCGGCCATATATGTCAAAGTCAAAGCCAATGGACGACAGTTCTTCCTTTACCGGCTTTATAAACTCATTGATGTACCGGGTCCTTTCCCGCTTGGTTTCACTGAGGCCCTGGGCTATTTCCAGGTATACATCGGGTTGTGTATACTTCATGGCCAGGTCTTCCATCTCGCTCTTTATTTCATAGAGGCCCAGGCGGTGGGCCAGGGGAGAGTAGATGTAGGTGGTTTCCGATGATATTTTGAGTTGTTTTTCCCGGCTCATACTGCCCAGCGTGCGCATATTGTGCAGCCTGTCGGCCAGCTTTATCAGTATTACGCGGGGGTCATCGGCCAGTGTCAGCAGTATCTTCCTGAAGTTCTCCGCCTGTATGGTGGTATCGGCTTTTATGTCCACCACATTGCTTATTTTGGTAAGGCCGTCTATTATCTTGGCAATGTGCGGGCCGAATTCGCGGGTTATATCCTCAAGGGTTATTTCCGTATCCTCCACAGTATCGTGGAGCAGGGCGCATATGGCCGACCTTACGCCCAGCCCTATCTCCTCCACCACTATGCGAGCCACCGCCAGCGGATGCAGTATGTAGGGCTCACCGCTTTTGCGGCGCATATCTTTATGGGCTTCTACACTAATCTCAAAAGCATTGCGCAGCAAGGCTTTATCACCCTTCTTAATGCTCTCCTTGAGCGCGCGCAGCAGCGCCCTGTATTCCCGCAGAATAATTTTCTTCTCTTCTTCGTCCGTCTTATTATACGGCGCATCGATCTGCGCCTCTATTGTTGTTGGCATATCCGTTTCTACTCAATTACTAATTTACGGAGAAAAACCGCACGAAACTTTATTTGGGGTAAAAAAAAGGATATAATTTGATGTATGGCATAACCCAAGTAATAATATAATAATATCACATAAATTTTATTTAGTTCCGGGACTACTTGCTCCTGGTGCGTGGTAGGCCCGAAAGCGCCAACTTGCTTATTTCTTTGGCTTAAAAACCGGATACGATTGGAAACCGGATTTCTCTTTTTAATAAGCTTGTTGTTTCGTTATCGCATTCTCTAAAATAAAACGAAATGGGATAATGATAAACACTGAAACCCTTTCTGGTGGCTTATATGTGTAAATTTACGATTATCTCATCATATCCCATTTTTGTGGGATAGATTGTTTGGTATTGAGCATTGGTAAACCTTGCTTCTTTATCTGCCCCTGATGCTTTATGCCAATCAGACAAAATAAAACGTCAAAGAAAAATTTCACGCGGAGGCGCTAAGTCGCTATTTGCAAAAATCCTTTTTAAGACCACAATTCCCAATAATGCCGGACCCATTTTGTCATCAATACATGCGATGCCTTCAGCATCGGCAAAACTCATAGAATGGTTTCTATAGACATTTAATCCCTTCAGGATTATTTTTGTACCAATAAAATTGAGCATCATAGAGCCTATTAAGCCATCGAACTCACGCTAACCTCGCTTCTATATCTGCCCCTGATGCTTTACTTCTTCCTTGAAAAAAGTGCAGCCTCATGCAAAAGGCGTTTTATTTGGTTATCGCATTCTCCTGAAGAGACGTGATGGGATAATGGTAAACGCTGAAACCATTGCTGGTGGCTTATATTGGTAAATTTACGATTATCTCATTGTATCCCATTTTGGCGGGATCAGGAGTTTGGTATTGGGAATTTGTAAACCTCGCTTCTGTATCTGCCCCTGATGCTTTATCCCGATTAGACAAAATAAAACATCATAGAAAAATCTCACACGGAGGCGCTAAGTCGCTATTTGCAAAAATCCTTTTTAAGACCGCAATTCCCACTAATGCCGGACCCATTTTGTCATCAATACATGCGATGCCTTCAGCATCGGCAAAACTCCCAGATTCATTACTATAAACATTTAATCCCTTCAGGATTATTTTGTACCAATAAAATTGAGCCTCATAGAGCCTATTAAGCCATCGAACTTACGTTAACCTCGCTACTGAATGTCTAGTCCCTGGTGTATTTCTTCGACCCAGAAAAAAGGCAGACTACGGAAAAAGACCTTTTGTTTGGTTATCGCATTCTCTATAATAAAACGCAATGGGATAATGATAAACGCTGAAACCATTGCTGGTGGCTGATATGGGTAAATTTATGATTATCTCATCATATCCCATTTTATCCTGCTGATTAATGTGAAAATGTTTCCATATGTATAGTGGGAATAAAAATATGGGATTTTCAATCGCCTAAATCAGCGAGAATGTATGTGCGGCTGATGCCTGAGCAGGCAACAAGCCCTTCGATTAACACTGGATCAAATAATGATAGTTTCATAGTGTAATAAATTGTTATTAATGGTTAAATTTGGGTCAAAGATAAAGTGTCTGATTGGAAATTCCTAATTTTATAGCATATTTATTTTTTGACTGGCAATAAGATTCAAGAATGACTCAAATACCGGGCTGAGGTATAAAAATGCGCCGTGTGCGTGGACTCCTGTTCTGATTTTATGGTTGTGGTGGTTTTTGAGACACGGCTGCTACACCTCTTATTTTCAGCATTATGGCATTGGTTGGTAAGTAAATTAAGTGGAATAATAAGATGTAGCGTTGAGTGGGAATAATATAGAGGACCGCAAGCGGGACGCTTGCAAAAATCAAGACCAAGCGAGATTCTGTGTTAAGGACCAAATCTTTTTTGATTGTTTTTCTTAATTTTGTTTTTAAGGCGGCGATATGTCAGCCTGGTAAAGGAAGCGGCAATCTATTTGACCGCTTCTTTGATTTCTATTTGTTCGTCTGGTTG
>CAILLK010000080.1 GCA_903835005.1 uncultured Bacteroidota bacterium
AGTATTGACAACAAAGTTAGAATACTGTCCGCCGCACAACCCGGATATCACTACCATACTATCCAACCCGACTGAATGAATCAATGAAGTTTTTGTAGCGGTGGTTCCTCCCCACGGCACGTAGGTATAAGTAATGGTATCGAGCTGGCCGGGATGCAATCCGAATAACGTATCAACACCATCACAGTATCCGCATTTTGTAGGACGTTTGGTAGTAACTGTACGGTATACAAACGGGGGATCAGTTAGTACGGGGGCAGTTGTATTAGTCTGAGATAACCAGTTACTGTAGCATAATCCTTCTTTTGCACGCACAGAATCATACAATCCTGCTTTCAAACCTGTTATAGTATCGGTAATAAGTGGCGGAACAAGGAAACCGGATGATGGCTGCCATATGCTGCCTAACTTATAAAATACAGAATCCACTTTACCGGGTGTCATACCGCCGGAAATCACAAAATAACCATTAGAAGCGCCACAGTAAGTAGGGTTGACACCAATTTGTGAAATAGTAAATTTGGAAGTATCCAGCTTCATAAATACGTTCTGAGCACATTGATTACTTACATCTGTAAAAATAGTTAGGTTATAAGAACCAGGTCGTAAACTGTCTACGAAGGCCGCAGTATCGTTCACAATAATTGAAAAAGTATCGAAAGGAGGCAGCGCATGAGAAATTTTTATGGTCCATGGCTTACCGGTTCCTCCGGGAATAATCATGAATTTAGCGGAATCTGAACATGTTGCGGCAGTGATTAATGAATCCCGAATAGTAGGAACAGGCAGGATATCTACCTGGAAAGCCTCGGTGGTTGTACCAGTAAGCGGACAGTGGTTATCCGTGTAAGTAAGGTAAAAAGTATAAGTACCAGGCGCTATGACGTTCGTATTACCAACTACAGAGTCACTCGGATGATTGGTATTATTATTTGTTACGCCAAAGGTAAATCCTGTCTGTATACCAGTAGCTGTAACTGTTATGGTAAGTGTAGTGTCGCTTTCTGTAGGATTAGTGCGTACTACAAAACTACCGGAATTAGCACATGCATAAACATGATGCGGGTTAAGGGTATCTACACCCGCCCCGTAAAACGAATCAATAAGGCCGGTTGGTGCGGTATATGAACATACGGTAACCAGAAAGTTCATCTCACGCTGCATGGTACCCACCTGGGTTTTATTGATGTTGGCATTTCTGATCACTTCACGGATACGGTTATTGCTCCGGTCAGAGATATATAAATTCTCCTTGCTGTCGCTCACAACAAACTGCAGGCTATCCATTTCTGCAGCGGCTGGTATCAACCCGTCTCCGGCAAATCCGGCAGTTCCACTGCCATCAAGGGTATTGATATATCCGCATTTATTCACAACCCGAACTCTGTTATTATATTCATCTGCTATCAGAAGGTTGCCTTTATTATCCACAAAAACTCCAGTCGGGTGATTAAGCTGGCACGCTGCAGCAAGCGCCTTTCCTCCATCTCCTCCAAAACCTGGAGTACCAGTACCACCAACGCCTGCTGAATTACCGGCAACTGTTGAAATTACTGCACCACCCGATATCATACGTATTTTGTTATTGTTGGCATCCGCCACATATACATTGGAAGCTGCATCTACAAAAAGACCATAAGGGCCGTTTAATGTTGCTGAATTTGCAGGTCCGGCATCTCCGCTTGCACCTGCTACACCAATTGTACCTCCGATTCTTGTAATAGTACCAGCCGGATTAACCCTGCGCACTGTATTATTGCCATAATCTGAAATGTAAAGGTTGTTTGACCCATCAACAAAAACACCTGTAGGTGCATTGAGCAAGGCAGCAACTGCAGGGCCAAGATCTCCCGTACTTCCGGCTACACCGGTTGGACTTCCGGCTACAGTTGTAATAATGCCTGCTGTAGAAATTTTCCTTACTGAGTTATTACCATTATCAGCAAAATACACATTGCCGGCGGCATCAGTAGCAACACCTACAGGGTGGTTAATTTTGGCCAGGAGCGCAGAGCCACCATCGCCGGAGTAACCGGCAACACCAGTACCGCCAATAGTGGTTATCATACCAGATGTGCTTATTTTCCTGATCCTGTTGTTCAGATAGTCAGCAAAATATAAGTTACCAGTACCATCGAGCGCCAACCCGGCAGGTTTATTCATGCTGGCAGACAGAGCTGATGCACTGTCTCCGCCATATCCTGCAACACCTGAACCGGCATAGCTGGCCATCTGGCCCAATGTATCATTGATGTATTCGGCAATATTATAAACCACCACCGACCGCTGAATGCCTGCGGGTGTGAAACACAACTGGCCCGTTGTAGGATCGAATGAAATAGGTGATACAACATTTAGCGGAGCTGCTCCGCTATAAGGGAAAACATATGGCCAGGCGCCGCCCGGGGCACCTCCGCAGGAACCGGTACCATTAGTTGCGGGAACAAGGGAAAAAACCATGCTGTCTCCCGAAGGCTCACTGAGGGCATTAGTATCATACAGATCAACGGCTCCAGGATTATAACAATTGAGATAACCGTTACAGTAAAAAGGAACAGGCTCAACTGTTAGTACAGGACTGGAATTAGTTCCTCTTGGATTTGTAAACGAGTTATTAAGAGTAGTGATCAATTGCACGTTAGAACCGCTAGTCAGATTTGTAATAGAACCAGACCTACCTGATCCTACTGCACCGGAAGATGTAATACCTGTGAGGGAGCCACCACAAGTGAAACTACCTCCGGATGTACCATTATTTGAAGTATATACAAACTTCCAATTGGATGAACGGTGCGAGAGCCAGATTGTTCGTGTATAAACAAATTTTTTAATCCCTGAAATCGGATAACTGGTATTATTGCAGGTGGTATATGCCAGCGAATCAGGGCAAACCGGAGTTACTTCTGATCCACACGTTGGATTTGGGGGATTCAGAAAAATAGATGTATCCAGAGTTGCGCCGTCATAAATACAAATCTGCGGCGTAGACACTGGTAACCCATAAAATGCCGGTGTGCTCCCTATATTGCAATCTCCGTAAAGAAACATGATAATCTGGTAAGAGTCGCATGTACCTGGAATGTATCTGTAACGCAATTCAGCGCCGATAACATGCGATGCATAGGAATGCAGGCTCATCATTACCAATAAGCCTGAAAGCATTAAACTGCGCAAATAGGAAGGTATGTTTTTTTTCATAAAAAAGATAAATTATATATATTATTGTTTACTGCCTTGTATTTTAAAATAAAATCGAAAATCAATCAAAATGCCAAAATTACTAAAATCCAATTTTACCAGCTCTTATATTAAATAAACCGTTGCTCACTACGCTGATGTACTTATCCGGATTATTATTCTTTTTTACGGGTACAATTAATTCTCTGATAGCTATCGATATCCTCTTTTCAATTTAATTATCTGATCAATGTCACATTACCAGTATGATGTTCTGTCTGTCCATCATTAAAAGTTGCATCTATAATATATACATACACACCTTCTGGCTGCTGCTGATTATTGAAGCTGCCATCCCAACCTTTACCATCCGTAGTTGTTGTTTCATAAATCAGCTGCCCCCATCTGTTATAGATATCCATCTTAAAGCTGACCAGTCCTTTGGTAAGTAACTGCATCGGATAGAAATAGTCGTTCGTTCCGTCTCCGTTTGGTGAAAACACATTCGGGATATTCATGTAGCAATCCTTCTGAACAGTTACAGTGTCCGATGCTGTACAACCATTGACAGTGACCACATTTACATAGGTGCCGGGTTTTACGACTGATATTCCGGCTGTTGTTTCTCCGGTATTCCAAAGCCAGCTTGCATAAGGGTTATTCTGGTTGCGGTCGTCTATGATGGTAACAGGAGCACTGCCCGGGCACATGGTAAAATCGGGGCCGAGATAAATGCTTGGGTAACCGAAAATATGCATAGAATGAGTGGCAGATGATGAAGGACAGGCCCTGTATAGCACACTCAGATTCACGGTAAAGGAACCGGTATCATCAAAAGAATGCTTCATCGGGTTTCTGTTATAAGCCATGCTGCCATCTCCAAAAGACCATGCTATCTGGGTATCACCTGAGTTTGCATATATTCCGGTTAAGGTTATCTGCTGACCCTGACATAATACACTATCGGTTACTGCAATACTTACCGTACTGTTAGAATCAACAGCAATCGATTGTCTTGCCGTATCGAAGCAAGGTGTATAATATTGAGGAATGGGTATCATGTTTTCATTGGCTACAAGGGTGATGGTATAGTTTCCTGCATGCGCATAAGCATGTGTTGGACTGGCAGCATTACTTGTTGAGCCATCGCCAAACATCCAGGTATAGGTCGGGTTTGTACCTGATGAAGTATTGGTAAATGATACCAGGGTATCCTGGCATACAAACGGATCTGGCGTAAATGTGAAGCCGGAATGAATGTTATTATCAAAAGTTTTAGTAACAAATGCACTATCGACACATTTAGTATTGGTAATATATAGCTTGATCGTTACTGTATTGGCTGTTGTATTGATATAATCGTGCGAAGGGTCAGTAAGTGTACTTGTTCCGCCATCGCCGAAATACCAATGGTAGGTAAGATCTGAAGCCGGAGCAGACAGATTTGTAAACATAATAGTATCGCCATGACAACCATAATGTATAGTTGTATCGAAACCAGCACTTATGCCCGGGGCAAGCAAATTGAACGGACCTTCCAATGAATCGGCGCAAACACCTGCAGTATTGACAACAAAGTTAGAATACTGTCCGCCGCACAACCCGGATATCACTACCATACTATCCAACCCGACTGAATGAATCAATGAAGTTTTTGTAGCGGTGGTTCCTCCCCACGGCACGTAGGTATAAGTAATGGTATC
>CAILLK010000081.1 GCA_903835005.1 uncultured Bacteroidota bacterium
AATTTTATAAAAATATTTTTCATACAACTATTATATTACCTATATCGAAGACGACCTTTTGTTCCTTGTTTAATTTGAAAGTTTCCCATACTATTGTAAATTTTGTCGCTTGTGCCAGTTAAATCTAATACTCCTACTCCAACCAATACAAATGGATCTACATCCTTCCCTACTGTTAATCCCACATTTACACCTAATCGTGTCCAAGCTCCAATTGAAGTAGGGTTCTTTGCAAGTTGTCCGATGGAAATTCCAATTCCGGTGATACCTGATATTGTACCTAACAACTTTGTGCCGTTCAACACATCTAGTCCAATTTTGTCTAGACCACCTAAATTTCTTGCGGTATAATTCAATGCACCTTCGTTTAAAGATAAATTAACTCCAATAGCGGTATTTGTTATATCCGCTGTACTCGGATCAATATTCTGCCTTTCACTCCCTTTAGGATCAAAATTATCTATAGGGTCGTCATCGCAATACACAAAAAGATTAGTATTCCATTTTGGATCTTCGCTAATGAATCTTCCAGTTGAAGGCTGGTAATACCTGGCTTTCATATAGTATAAATCAGAATCATCTGTTTGTACACCTTCTTTACCTACGTATTGATATGGATTTTGCCAAGACAACGAACCACCACTTTTATATACTTTCCCAAATGGGTCATACTTATAGAACTTAACAAGGTTACCGCTTTGGTTAGTAATAGCAATTACATTGCCTCTGAAATCAAAGTGGTAATAGAAAACACTATCTGAAATAGGGTCGATGCGGCAAACCAATCCATTGCCCCAGACATAAGCATTGATAGGTGTTGTCGAATGGGTAGCTTCCATTATCACATTGCCTGTGTTTTGCTGGTCAACGACATAAAAAGTATTATCTTTCATCCTCCTAATACCCATTGGATCATAGGAATAATTAGTCACTACGCCTCCTCGGTTTATACTAGTAAGCTGATTATATGGAGACCAAGTACAGCTTAGCAATGGAGGTGTAGAACTGGTAACGTTACCACCGTTGTCTAATATAAATGATTTTCCCTCTCCGGTTATAATCCTATTGCGTAACTGGTATGTATACGAACCTGAATCGCCAATGGTTAAATTTGGAAGCGTAGTATCTAAAGTTCCAGCGAAATAAATCTCCAAGTTTTCCCTTGTATGATTACCATTTTTATCAATAGATGCACCAATACTGTAAAGAATTGTTCCGCTACTGTTTTTAGCCCATATACTATCTTGCCTGTTATAGCTGTCATAATGGTAGAAAATACTATCTCCGTTACCGTATGCAACTGATGTTGGTGACCCATCTTTTTTGTATGCGTAATTAGCATAGGTATAGTATGTCGCTTCGTTTTGAACGGTCTCCAACTTTTTTGTTACAAAATCATAATTATAGTCAATCAAATAATCAGTGGTTCCAAAAAGAGGATATCCAATCTTTGAAGGTCGCATCATACGGTCGTACTCGTAATACACATTATCTGGAGGAGCCGGAGAACCTGCAAAAATATTTCCGGTACTAACTAAACCAGGTTTATTCCACTTACTCCGTTGGAAGGAAGCATCATACCAGAAATGGTTCTCCTGACTAAGGGAATTATTTATGTGATAAACATTCTTTGTTTTGCTCCAGTACTGATATATCGCGATTCCATCGGAAAACAGCAATCCAGCAAGTGTTGAGTCCGGTGAAATAGCTGGATTATAGTATGAATGCTTAAAAGCAAAATTATTTTTCGTGATGAAGCTATCTACTGTACCATCTTCATTGTATGTCCATCTCTTTTTATCCGTTCCATCATTTTCCTGAATTAAATCATCAGTATAGTAGTCATAAGTAAGAGTTGTTGTGTGCCCTTTTGGTGAAGTGATTGATAACACATTGTCGTTGGCATCATAAGTACTATGTGTGGTTAGATTAAGTGTATCGGGATCTACAGTTACGTCAGTTGGGTTATCATTGTTATCATATAAATAGGCGGTTTTTAATCCCATATAGTCAGCATGGGTGATAAGTCTACTTACTGCATCATAGGTATAGTTTTCGGTAATTATCGGATCAGTAAAAACAGAGGGGTATTTGTACACAATATGGACATTACCGTATGAATTGTAGTCGTAGTTTATCTGATAACTTGTAGGAGAAATGTATGAAGCAAGTAATCCATTTGAGTAATAACCAAATTGATGTCTAATTTCTCCCCCTAAAAATTCATTTGTAACTATAATTGAATCTTTTCCCTTGGTGTTTCTGTAATCTTTAGTTTCAGTGATAATACCAGTTGGGTCGTTATAATCCTTTGTATCAATCACTTCTCCATAACTATTATTCGTGTACTCATTTACTGTACTATCTCCAAATAGGCTATCTACAAGTACATTCCTATTTAGAAAGCCATTGACATCATAAGAATATTTCGTAATGAATCCCATGTTCAAGTCTCGCACTATCAGCGGCCTATTACTGGCAGTATCATAAACACTAGTGACACTTTGACTTGGTGTTGAAATCTGAGTCTGATTACCTGATACGTCAAACGTGTAGTTTGTAGTAATAGTCTGACCACTTTGAGTTCTTGTTACTTGATTGTTTTGTTGTGTCCAGGCAGTTTGATAGCCAGGAACAGCGGCTACATTAATCAGATAATCAGCGCCAGCGGTTTGGGAAAGTTTTCTGTTGAAATAATTGTTATTGATAATATTCCCTTTGGGTTTTCGAATTGATGTAAGTAAATGCGTTCGATATGCGAAAGTCCCTATATATTCGAAATAGTCGTATTTTGTATACTGTCCCTTGGCATCTGCTGCAGAATCTAAATCATGGTTATACTTATTCACTTTAAATGTCAATGTTCGTCCAATTGGATCAGTAACTGACTGTAAATAGTTAGTGCCGGGCAAATATGCTAGTGTTAATGACCTGCTTGAAAAGCTATCGGTAATCTTAGTTAATATCTTAGGTGCCAATCCAGGAATTGCTGAATATCCATCAGAATATTGGAGACCTAAAGAATTTCCATAAGCATCAGTAATTGAAACCAGACTTAAGACATTGTATCCAACTGGATCAATATTTTGAAAGGTATACGTCGTTCTTCCTTTCAATATCCGTATATTCTGTGGTTGACTATATGTGTTATAGGAATCAATGAATAGCTTATCTGTTATGCCTTTAGTTTCATATTTACTGAGACCTACTAAATAGGAATGCACTTCGCCATCAGGCCAATAAATTAATATCCTGTCTGGTGTGGTTCCAAGAGGCCCAAGAGATTTAATGTAAGTTGAGTAGCTATGTGTCCATCCACCTCCAAGTGGCTGTAGCTTTGGTTTTAAATATGTGTTTTCTACGTCAGTGTCATTATTTAGAAAAGGAATCTCCGTCAAGTTAGAATGGTATGAGTGATTGAACTCTAAGCCTATCCCACCTGATGGAATAGAAAATCCATTACTTGAATATTCACTAAATACGCCCTTTTCAAGACTTGCATTGCCTCCATTATTGGTGAGGTAAAATAAATTTGGTGTAAAGAATGCATCATAACCTATGGGTGAGGGAGTATGGTCAATCAATTTTGAAAGCATGACATAAAAGTCACTATAAGTAAGATTTACATCATTCAAATAAATGCTCCCTCCGGGAATACATGGTGTAGTTATGCCATCAAGTAAATGGTTCCCATAAGCACTTTGAACCCAACCCAGATTTTTATTTGAAACTTGCATATCACAAATTGTACTCGAAATTGCCGTTGAAGTAGGATCATAATAAATCATCAAAGGTGGCAAATTCCAGGTTTCAATCATTGCCTTTATGACATCACTTTTTTTCATCGGTCCATCAAAAGTGGTGTAAAAACAATCTCTTGAAAAGGGCGAAATATTATCTGTTCCATAACCAGGCGCAAACGATGTAGGATATTCTAAAAACAACATTAATTTAACATACCGCTGATCTGTTAAACTTAGAGATTGTAAAGCAGGAAAAATTGAAGGGAAATTATCCAAAAAGGAAATATCACCAGTCCCTATTCGGGCCTTACCCAGGTATCGTGCAACATCTAATCTTGTTATTTGTAAAGATAAATTTGAAGCTGTCTGACTGCTAGATACAATCCCATAGGCACAAAGCTTTTCCATTGCTGAATCAACCATCGGCGAGGGAAGTATTCCACCAGTCCAAGAAACACAAGCTGTTGTTGTTGGCGGTAATGTCGTTACGGCAACATCGTCAATTCTAAATACTGTCGGCATAGTTGCGTCATTACCCGCCGTAAATTGCAATTTCCAGTTTACACCTGTTGGTATACCGGGAAGCACCGCTGAAGCCATCGTATAAGCAGTATTTTTATCCAGATTACTCAATGTCCCTAAGTCAGTCGAAATTCCAGTACTTAAATTAATAAGTGTAACTCTGCAAGTATCATGTATAGCAGTTGTGTTGTCAGAGCTTGTTATCCTGAACCAAAATGAAACATTAACACCTGCAGTTCCTGAAGGCACAAAAAAAGATTGAGATAAAGAGCCACTTATATTATTGGCTGGTAGCCCGCTGAAATCGGCGAGATATGCATAACCAGGTGAGTAATGCCATGTGGCAAATGTAGAATTATATTGGAAGTTTCCAGTTGCTATCCAAGAACTTCCTGTTAAACCAAAATCCCCATTTAAAATCAAATTAGTTTGGCTAAAACAACTAAACGAAATACAAGATAATAAAATGTTAATCAACCATTTCATAAAAAAACAATTTTCAATTTTAGGAAAACACACTATAAAGGTATTGGCATTTTTTTGAATTATTATTTTAACAAATTGTTAATAACATAGAAATTTTATAGCAATTTGTTCAATGAAATTGCACTAAATCCCTCAGAAACAGTCCCATCAATCATAAGCTTTAAGTAAATGGAATAGAAAGTGTAAAGTATATTTTTGCGAATTCCCCTTTTATCCCGGTCTCATAATCGCTAATTTGATATGGCACAAACAATATCAGTCCTTCTTGAGTGTTGTCACATGCGTATTTTTCAATCACTGATCCAAGAGTGTGCCAATATGAACTTGATTCGGCGTTTTCTCCGATTTCAGTGGCTACATGCCTAATGCAATTCCATTTGACAGGCATCGGTACAGTGGACGTAGTAATTAATTCGAAAATGAGATTACTATACATTCGCATGTTTGGCATTGTAGACCGGAGCGAGAGGCAAAATTTTTCCAACTCACCGTTCTCGGAAATCATCCTAATTGCAATACTTATAACCCCAGTAATAACGTGAACTATTCCATGTCTTGTTTCTGGAGCATAAAAACGTTCACCTACATTATCAACAAATGTGTTTAAAGCATTTACATCTGCACTGGGGACATATTCTGTTATGGACGACAGATACATAAATAGACCGAATGAAAAAGGATCAGATGTCCTAATTGTGTAGGTGTGATTCCCCCCCCAATTGTAATTCCGCCTTGAAAACCACTCCAGAAGAGACCTGAATAGGAAACAAATTTGATTCTATTTCTTCCATTTTGAGAGTTCTATGATTTATTACCCGATAAAGAAGATTTTTCAGTTCAAGGCATTTGGGAGTCTGCGTTCCATATAATTTGAAGGTCTTCTATAAATTGGAATAATCCTTTTTCAGAAACATTATCTACTTATGAATTATCCATTTGTAGAGATTGCCTAGCTGTATTGGCACTAAACCATCTTAATCTTTTGACAGGGTTATATCCATTTGTTTGGATTATTGCGAATATGTCCTTCACAATAATTTTAATACTTAGAAGGAGAAATTTTTCAAAAAATATCTCAAAAGTAAGTCTAGCTTGAAGAATTTAATAGTACCCTGCTGCTATATTATTTTTCCAGAAGATATAAAGATTGAAGCGTTAGCCTAAGTATTTCAATTTTAAAGGAGCTATATCGATCGCTATTACGAGGTTCTACTTTTATGGCTTTCTACGGGTAACCATATTCAGGTATTTATTTACTTTTATAAAAACACCTTGAATGAAAAGGGAATTATTGGAAGAACTATCAATCATTTTAGAGGGAATTGCCTTTTTTCTCGTTACTACGGATCTCTATGGTGAAGAAAGGTTATCAGCATTACAGAAAAGATTACAGGCGGCAGGGCCAATGAATGCTGGACAGGCAATAATAAACCTTGTGTTTTATAGCAAAAAAGAGCGGATTTTGAATTTGAATGTCTACTTGAATATCTTATTTTTCATAGTGGTGCTGGTCTACTTCTTCAGGTACCCGTTTTCGTCTGTGTTTTGGAATAGGTACTACCTGTTAAAAGCGGTTACAGTTCTGGTATGTGGAACACTAGCCAGCTACGCTGTGCTTTATCTGTTATATATGATAATTTTCTTTGCTTACGGCATGGCATTTTACTTATTGAGCCTATTAATAAAGATGTTACAGTTACGACCGCTAAAAAGAATTATGTTGCCATTGGGAACGATTCTGTTCATTGCCAGTAAGGTTATCGCTTTCAGGAATATTTCATCAGGGCCATAACATTTGACACATTTGGGGTACGTATCCACCGGTTAAAGAATCCAGGCAAGAAAATATGGCTACAATATCCGGTTACGGATAGAATTTGTTAGAAACAAATTTCCCAGGCAGTAAACTAATGAATATATTAAATGCACATTGTGCAATTTCAAAAATGTCACAAGCAAATTCATTTACCCTCGCAAATGACGTTCATATTTGTATATCTTTAAGAGCTTCAGGCATTCTGAAACAACTCGGTCTTGCCCATTGTTTTTTTTATCCTTAAGTTCTGTAGCAATTTTACTGTTTATCTCTAAATAGTCCCCTATGGATGGTTCCCTAGATTCAGTCATATTTATCTTATTAAATCCTGCAGCGGTATAGGTGCAATGAATTATTTCGGATCAAGTTGAAAAGTTGGGGGAAGAAAAATATTAGGCATAAATTTTGGATAATCTGAAGAGGAAGAAATTGATGTCCCTAACGCCCCTGGAAGTTGCTCTGAATGCCTTTATCTTGGCATTGAAAGATTCGGCAG
>CAILLK010000082.1 GCA_903835005.1 uncultured Bacteroidota bacterium
CATTCTCTGCCATAACCGCAGCTGTATGTATTACTGTTTCTATCCCGCTGATGTTATACGCTGTAAGCAGGTCCCGCATTTTTCTGCCTGCTTCCGCATGCCCTATATCCATAGATGCATAAATAATCCGGTGGCATGTCTTCCGCAATCGATCCAGCTTTTTAACCGATTCACCGCTCAGTGCCCCTTCTGATGTTCTGCCTGTCAGTATTACTGTATTTGTTTTATCTCTTGCCGATGTCAGGTATTCGGCACACGCATAACCCACTCCGCCAAGACCTCCGGTAATTAAATATACCCCTCCGCCTGAATACCTGCCATTAGCGGCTTTGATGCCTGCTGCCCCGATCTTAACCTGGTGATACGTCGGCGTCCAGTAATAGCTCCCTCGTATCGCTATTAAATCCTTTTCCGACCCTTTGGCCACAACAGTCAGAAACGTGTGCTCATACCCCCTATCCTGCAGGGACACATCTATATGCAATGCCTTTGTGCCCGATGTCGCATATTCATAAGGTATTGATTTCGTTACCCCGGATATCAACCCCGGATGCGCCTGAAGCGTTTCCGTTCCGATGACTTCATAATTGTCGAATGACACTGATATGAATTGAGGTATCCTGATCCTGTGCCCTGCTGCCTGGTCAAATATATTTCTCACCGCAAAAATGTCAAGGCCAGCATTGCCAATATCCGTTCCCGATGAAATATACACTAGCGTATCTATAGCTTTATGCCTGCTCTTTAATGTTAGTATGGATCCTATCTGCTCCGCATCGCTGAAGTTGATGGCCCGGACAGACTCGCTGCCTGCCTGCGGTTCGTGATATGCATAACTCACACTTTCGCAGTTGCTCTCCAGCAGTTCCAGCAATTCTGCTGCTTTGCCCGCTGCTGAGCCTGATTCATTGATCAGAACCAGGATGTTTTTATGCTGCAGATGCCCCGCCTGCCATGGCGATGATTTCAGGTTGCTCTCCCAGTAACGCTCATAATACAACTCTTCAAGGCCGTTGTATACCTTACTCTTGCTGATTGTACTTCTGTTTAGCCACGTTTTCTGAAAATCGAACTGGTATACAGGAAGGCCCGTCAGCAGTTTTGAATGCTTAAACACCCCTGTTTCATTGGGGTGGCTGATAACGCCCGACAGCCAGAGCCTCGACAGTATTGTTTCCCGGGCACTTGCATTACTTCCACTTTGAACTCCCGCAGACTCCTTGGCTGATGCCAGCAGCTGTACTGTATTGATCGACTGGCTGATGGATGAGTAATGCTGCTTACCGATAAAATAACTTAACCCCTTCCCGGCTCCGGCTTCTATAAACGTTACCTGATGATTGTACTTTGTAATCAGCGCAGATACTCCTTCTGAAAAACGCACAACTTTTCTGAGCTGCCTGCTCCAGTATTGGGGTTGCATTACCTCTTCACCCGCTATCGCACCGCTCACATTCGAGATAAAGTCCTTTTCTGGCCTGCTTAATCTCATACCCCTGATCACTGTTTCAAATTCTGATGCTGCCGCTTCCATCATTACTGAATGGTAACCGTGAGATGTATTCAGCTCAACGGCCGCAATTCCCTGATCGTCCAGATCCTGCTTAAGGGCCTTGATATCAGTTTCTCTGCCCGAAACAACTATATCTTCCGGTGAGTTTAATACCGATATTTCACAATTATAACGCTCTGCCGCTTCCCTGACTGTATCTTCTGACGCATTTATGGCCAGCATACTGCCAGGTTGCATGCTCTGCATCAGCCGGCCCCTTGATATCACTGCACTAATCGCGTCTTCTGGTGTAAATACCCCGCACAGCGTGGCCGCTACATATTCCCCGATGCTGTGCCCAAGGTATCCATCGGCCTTTATGCCCAGGTGCTCCAGGTATTTTGCAAGCGCATAGCTCGTGATATACAACGCTATCTGGGCATTTTCCGTTTCATCAATAGCGCTGCCTCTTGCTTCGCCTGTTCCCAAAATCATTGCTCCGATATCTGTGGCCGTATACTTCCCGGCCAGCTTCAGGCATTCGTCTGCTGTACTTCTGTAATATGGCGCCTGTTCATATAGTTGCTTTGCCATGCCCCTGTATTGTGTTCCCTGACCCGGAAACATAAATACCAGCTTATTGATTCCTTCTGTATTGGCTCGGCCTGAGGGCACTTCTGATGATAACAGCACCCTCAGCTCTTCCGTATCACTTGCACACACAGACATACGGTGGACATAGTGTTCCCTTCTTTCCTGAAGTGTATATGCTATGTCGCCGATGACCGGTAATGAGTCACTTTCCTTCGCTGAGGACAGGTATTTTAACAGCGCCTGTTTCATGAGGTCCAGCGATGTTCTTGTTTTGGCTGAGAACCCGATAATATATTTTACCGGTTCCCGGGGTTCTTCCCGTTCTGCCGGGAGCTCTGCTGTCCTATAGTCCCCGATTATCACATGGGCATTGGTCCCTCCGATCCCAAATGAGCTTACACCGGCAAGTCGTTGTTTGCCGGCGGCCGGATGCCACGGCCTGTTCTCTTTGCTGATCTCAAAGCACGTCTTGTCCAGCTCCAGTTCCGGATTGGGCGCTCTATAGTTGGCCTGCCCGGGCAGTATATTGTGCGCAAGCATCGAAACTACTTTCACCAGGCCCGCTACGCCTGCCGCGGAATCTGTATGACCGATATTGGCTTTAACAGCGCCAAGAATTGTTTTATGTGGGCCTCTTTCTTCTTTTGATGAATTAAACCTGAATGCTTCACTTAATGCCCGTACTTCTATGGGGTCCCCTAGCTGCGTGGCTGTTCCATGGCATTCCACATAATCTATCTGACCCGACGTAATCCCCGCCATCTTCTGGGCCATAATGATACACTCGCTCTGGCCCGTAACTGAGGGCGCCGTATATCCGCTCTTCCGGTCTCCGTCATTGTTGGTGGCGTAGCCCTTTATAACTCCAAGTACCGGGTCTTTGTCCCGTATCGCTTCTTCAAGACGTTTCAGCAATAATACACCTGCGCCCGAGCCTGGTGTCGTTCCCGATGATCCGACGTCGAAGGTCCGGCAATGGCCGTCTCTGGACAAAATCATCCCCTCCTGGTACTCATAGCCAGCGTGGTCGGGCATAATTAAGGATACTCCACCTGCAAGGGACATGCTGCAGACACCTAGCTGTATATTTTTACAAGCCTCGACAACAGCAACAAGCCCGGTGGAACAGGCCGTATTAATGGAATTGGCCGGACCTGTCAGCCCAAGTAGATACGCTGTTTTTGTGGCCAGCGCATCTTTAATGTTCGACATGGATGCCTCCCATGCATTTACCTGGCCGGCTTGTTCTCCGTTCAGTACATGATCCTGGAAATAATTGTTGCTGCCGCTGCCCGCAAATACACCTATATGCCGCTCCCGGCGCCCCACGCTATAGCCCGATGACTCCAGCGCATACCAGCAATGCTCTATAAATTTGCGGATCTGGGGGTCCATCTCCCGCGCCTCATTGGGAGACAGGTCCCAGAATATCGGATCAAATAAGTCGGTGCCACTCACTTTGCCCGATACTGGTATAAATGCAGGGTTGGACACCAGCGTTTCATCAGCTGATATAGCCCTGAGCTCCTCTTTGCTGTATATCTTTATCCCTTCCTGCTGTGTCGAAACAAGATGCCACAGATCAGCAACTGAATCTGCTCCGCTGAAGGCCCCGGATACCCCTATAATGGCTATTTCATGGTTGGGGCCAGGCTGCTCCGCTTTCTGCATAATGTAACCATCCGGTTTATCCCCGCCGATACTCTGCACCAGCTTCTCAATTGTATTATATTTGAACAGGTCGGCTACTGTGATATGATTAAACTCAGGAACCTGGTTCAGTTTCTGCTTCAGCTGAATACTCAATATGGAATTACCACCCATTCTGAAGAAATTCTGCTGCGGACGTATCTGGCCCGCTCCAATACCCAGCACTTCTGAATAAATCTGCACAAGCTTTTTTTCCAGCTCATTTACCGGTAAGGCTGCTCCAGCATTATCGCCGAAATCAGGTTCCGGCAATGCGCGTTTATCCAGTTTGCCATTTATCGTTAATGGAAATGATTCCAATTTTACCAATATGGCAGGCACCATATACTCAGGTAATATCTTTGATAATTGCTCCAGAATTGTTGACTCTCCAATAATATGTTCTGCGGCATAATAGCCCACGAGGTATTTGTGGATTCCTGACTCTATGACACGTTCTTTGGCTACAACACAGCTTTGACTGATACCCGTACACGACAACAATGCCTGCTCAATTTCGCCCAATTCAATCCTGTATCCTCTGATTTTAACCTGCTCATCATTGCGGCCGAGATATTCTATTGTACTGTCGGCATTCCATTTTACCAGATCACCGGTCTTATACATACGGGTAAAGCCCTTACGCTTATCAGTTTCGGTGGCAAACGGATTAGCAACAAAACGTTCTCTCGTCAGTTCTGGAAGATTTAAGTAACCCCTTGCAAGCCCTGCCCCTCCCACATATAATTCACCGGCTACTCCTACAGGTACAGGATTTAAGCAGGAATCAAGAATATATATTTTTGTGTTTTGAATAGTAGCCCTGCAAAGTTTATCTGTATTCTGTGAAATAATACAGGCGACAGTGGCTTCTGTTGGGCCATATGCATTCAGTACCATGGGTATTGCAGCACTAAACTTTTCAAACAATTGTCTTGAAAGATATTCACCGCCAAATATTATTCGTTTTACATTCCGGAAATTTGCTGGATCAATTGTACTGAAAAACGAGGGTGTACCATCTAGATGTGTAATCTGATTTTCAATTATATAATTCACAAAACTTTCAGCATCACTTATTGTTTTATCGTCAAGAATGAACAAAGTCGAGCCTGAAAATAACGTAACAAATATCTGCTCCACAGAGGCATCAAAAACGTAATTAGAAAACAGGGTGGCTCTTTCGGGCTGTAAAAACTTATACTTGAGCAAGATATCAGTCATTAAATTTATCAGAGATGCGTGCTCTATCATTACCCCTTTTGGCCTGCCAGTGGTTCCTGATGTATAAATTATATAAGCCAGATTTTTTGAATCGCTGAATTGTTGTAAACCTGCTATACTTTCCGACAAATACAGATTTTCTGAGAGGTCAATCGGTATAACTTTATCAGCAGGCAAATCAAGCTTATTCCCGATGGATAGGTGCCGATGGCTTAGAATAATTTCAACACCTGTATCTTCAAGAATATAATTGAAACGGTCTTGTGGATAGGTTGGATCAATTGGTAGGTAGGCACCCCCTGCCTTAACTACACCAAGTATGCCGATTATTATCTCCGGGCTTCTTTTAAGGCAAAGGGCAATTATAGTATCTGGCTGCAGGTTCTTTCCTGTTCTTTGCAGGTATTGTGCGCGGATATATCTGGCAAGCTGGTTACTTTTTTCATCAACTTCTTTGTATGTCAGGCTACTACCTTCATAAACAAGGCAAATATTATCAGGCGTATCGGCTGCCTGTTCCTGAAAAATCTGCTGAATTGTTTTTCCTTCCGGACAATCCGTCTCCGTATCGTTCCATTTAACAATAATCTGATCAAATTCATCCGGGCTGAGTAAACTGATCTGGCTGTATGGTATATTTAATAAATCAGTCAATCTTTCAATAAGGAGGATATACTGATTTATGAAATTAATGATTGTATCTTTTTTGAATAAGCTGGTGGCAAAGCTGACATTCCCTACAATTTCTTCATCACCATCATTAAAAAATACAGACATATCAAATTTTTCAATTTCATACTCTTGTTCAGTATTATATTCCTTAAGGTAGGTCTTTTTGCCTTGTCCAGGTTTGTTCTGTTTCCCAAAATCCTGAACACCAAACATTACCTGGAAAACCGGATGCCGGGTCAAATCTCTTTCAACTCCTAATGCTTCCACCAATTTCTCAAAAGGCAAATCCTGGTGGCTCTGTGCCTGAACCTGATCCTGATGAACCTGCACTATAAGTTCTTCAAAACTTTGGAATTTATTAAGGATAGTCCGATTTGCCTGTGTATTGACAAAGAAACCTATCAGACCGTCAGTCTGTTTGTGATGTCTGTTAGCAATGGGGCTACCTGTGATAATATCTTCCTGGCCTGTGTATTTTCCCAACATTATATTCAGGCTTGCCAGCAATACAGTATTAAGTGTGGTTCCATTACGGCGGGCTAAATTCCTTAATTTTTTACTGATTTGTTTACTAATTGCAAATGATTGATTAGCACCTCTGTAGTCAATTTTCGCTGGTCTGTGAAAATCGGTTGGCATTACTAGAGGCTGAAAGCCTGTAAGTTTGGACATCCAATAACCCATTTGTTTTACAAGAATTTCACCAGTCAGGTAAGTTCTCTGCCAAACAGCATAATCTATATATTGAATTTCAAGTTCAGGGAGCCGGAAGGAGTTGTCTCCCTTTATAAATGCTTCATAATAAGAATTTAATTCTCTGAGGAAAATATCAACTGACCATCCATCACTGGCAATATGATGCATGTTTACAAGAAGAATACACTTTGCCTGTGGATTATCAACTAATAAATCGGGTCTGGCAAGATGATATAGTGTTGCTCTTACCGGAAAATCATTACTTAAGTTAAAAGGACGATCCATATCTTTCCTTAAAAGGCTATCAAGCGATGCTTTATCAGATACGGTTATTTCTTCTATTGATATTGATGAATTGTGTACTGTCTGAAAGCCAGATTTCATACCAGGCTGCTGTACAATAGTTGTTCTCAAAACTTCATGCCTGAAAACAATCTGGTGAAGGGCATAAATGATACCACTAATATCGGTATCCTTATCTAATTCAAACAAAGCAGGTATATTGTATGCATTTGTTCCCGGCTCATACTGTTCAATAAACCATAAACGTTCCTGAGCAAAAGAAAGGGCAGCATTTGATAAATGGGTTTTTGGTATATTTATATGTGTCCGACCTGCAATATTATGCAATAAACAAGAGATAGATTTAAATTTAAATATATCTGCAACTTTCACATGAAGTCCAGGTATCTTACTAATACGATGAGCAACCTGTATAGCCAGTATTGAATTACCTCCTATTTTAAAAAAATCATCGGTTATTCCCACATGTTCTATTCCGAGAACAGTTTGCCATATTCTGCAAACATCGCATTCTGTTTCTGTGCCTGGTGCAATATATTCGAATAAGGAGGAACTGAAGTCAGGATCTGGTAAAGCTTTTCTATCCAATTTTCCATTTACAGTTAAGGGAAAATCTTCCATTTCAATAAATATCTCAGGTATCATATACTCTGGCAGAAAAGCACATAATTGCTCAATTATGGCAGCCTGGGATATTTTTGAAACATTAGCAACAGGAACATAGTAACCTGCCAGATATTTATTGGTACCAGATTCAGTATTTATTTCTTTAAGAAGCACACAACTTTTCAGAATCCCATTGATTTGGCCGAGAGCATGTTCAATTTCTCCAATTTCTATTCTGAACCCTCTTATTTTTACCTGGCCGTCATTTCGGCCTAAAAATTCCAGATTACCATCGGGAAGCCATCGCGCAAGATCACCTGTTTTATACAAACGATTACTTCCAGTTATATCATTTTTTTTAATTGTGAAAGGATTTTTAATAAATCGTTCCGAAGTCATTTCAGTACAATTGACGTAGCCCCGGGCAAGTCCAGACCCGCTAATAAATAATTCACCTTTAACACCTATGGGTACCGGAGCTAAACTGGAATCAAGAATATATACTTTTCTGTTGCATATTGGTTTGCCAATAGGCACGTTGACCGATGTGACAGGATTTGTAAACTTATAAACAGTGGCGAAAGTTGTACTCTCAGTAGGCCCGTAACCGTTTATGAATTGCCAGGGTTTGTTATTACTGATCAAAAGTTTATTAACGGTATTTTTATCCAATGCTTCTCCGCCCGTCAACAAAAATTTCAAACTATTAAATATGCTTACATCCGAATAATATAAGCTTTCGAACAAAGTTGTTGTCAAAAACAGAATTGATATTTTGTTAGCTAACAGAAATTGTTTAAAAACCACCGGATCATCAATAATATCATTTAAATTCCTTGGAATAATTAATGTATTACCATTAAGTAAAGGCATCCACAACTCAAATGTTGCAGCATCAAATACGGGGGCTGAGAAAAAAGCAAAAACATCACTATCCGATATATCAATAATATCACTGTATACTAAGCTGGCAACTGCCCTATGCTCAACCATTACCCCTTTTGGATTTCCAGTAGTTCCTGATGTATAGATCACATAAATCAAATCCTCTGGTTTGCTATAAAATTGCAGATCAGATTTACTATTTGTATGGTATAATTGCTCAGTCAGGTCAATCCAGACAACTTTATCTAGTGACAGCTTGACCGCAGTATTTTCAATCAACTGTTTACTGCTAAGGATCAACCGGGTATCTGTTTCATCAAGCATATAATTTATACGCTCGAAAGGGTAACCTGGATCAAGTGGCAAATAAGCACCTCCGGATTTCAATATTGCGAGAATCCCAACCACCATTTCCGGACACCTGTCAAGGCAAATCGCAATTATTGTTCCCGGTATTATGTCCTTGCCCGTTCTCTCAGCATAAACAGCACTTATATGCCTGGAAAGCTGATTACTTTTTTCATTAAGCTCCCTGTATGATATTTGCATTCCAGCATAAACCAAAGCAATATTATCAGGTGTTCTAAGCGCTTGCTCAATGAAAAACTGGTTAATTGTTTTTACTTTGGAATATTCCTTATCTCTGTCGTTCCACTTATTGACTATCAGTTCATAATCGGCAGGACTAATTATACTTATCTGACTGTAAGGTTTATCTCCTGAAGTTGAAAGTTGTTCCAAAAGATATTTAAAGTTTGTAGTCAACCGTTCTATTGTTTCCTTTTCGAATAAGCTGGTAGCATAACTTATTCTTATCTTTAGATATTCAAGATGATCATCAATAAAAAAACTCAAATCAAATTTTTCAATTTCGTATGAATCCTCTATTTTGTATACACTTATATAGTCAAGGGATTTACCTTTTTCCCTGATTCTATTACCAAAATTCTGTACGCTGAACATTACCTGGAAAACAGGATGCCTCGAAGTATCTCTCTCAATTCCTAATTCATTAACAAGTTTTTCAAAGGGAAGATCCTGGTGTATCTGGGCTTCAATCTGATCTTGGTGAACTCTTTTTATCAGTTCATCAAATCGCTCAGTACTTTTAAGCAATACTCTGTTTGCCTGTGTGTTGACAAAAAAACCAATTAATCCTTCAGTTTGTCTCAGGTGCCTGTTTGCTATAGGGCTACCCGTAATAATATCATCCTGCCCGGTATACTTACCAAGTAATATACTCAGGCTGCTAAGTAATACACTGTGTAATGTTGTACCATTCTTGCGGCTAATCTTCCTAAGCTTATTGCTTAAATCTTTATTTAATTCAAATGATTGTGTTTTTCCCTTATAGTCAATTTTACCGGGTCTAACGTAGTCGGCCGGAAACTCAAGGTACTGAAATCCGGTCAGTTTCTCTTTCCAGTAATTTATCTGATTATCTAAAATTTCACCTTCCAGATATGTTTTTTGCCATAAAGAAAAATCTTTATACTGGATTTCCAGTTCCGGCATTTTGAAAGTACGGTTTCCCTCCACCCATTTATCATAATATGTTTCCAATTCATTTTGAAAAATATCAATTGACCATCCATCACCTGCAATATGATGTAGATTTACAAGTAAAACTGTCTTGTCAGTTTGGTTTTTCTGGTAATCAACAGTTGAATAAATTTTATAAAATTTAATTCTTATGGGAAATTCAGTGCTTAGGTTAAATGGTCGATTAATCTCTTCAATAATCAGTGATTCCAATTTATCATTATCATTTACAATTCTCACTTCTAGGCCAGGGATGTCTTCATGAACAATCTGAACACCATGATCTGTATCGTCGGGCTGTATAATTGTAGTTCTTAAAACTTCATGACGTAAAATTATTTGTTGCAATGCATATTTCACTCCCTCTATATCTGTAGTAACAGCCAATTCATAAATACTTGGTATATGATATGCATTAGTCCCTTCCTCAAAGTGCTCAATAAACCAAAGGCGCTCCTGTGCCGGACTCAAGGGATAGAAACCAGATAAATTGTGCTTGAAAATAATGGTACTAAGGAATTTTTCTTTTGAACCAATTTGGTTCGATTTTAGTATTTGGCTGATTATTTTTTTATTATTTGATATGAATTCATAAGTCCTTTTATTTTGAAATTGCTCAGGTGCAGATAGCATTACAGTTTCATTCTCAACCCAGACTGCGCCAGAGTGGCACCTTAATCTATTGAAAAATGAATTTATCCTCTTGAGCTCATTCATAAAATTTATTATAGCCTGTTTATAATATTTATAACTTATGATTTTTATCAGAACGCAGCATCAATACCACGCTCATAAATAACTGGATCTATACTATTCAGTAATCCAGACATATTTTAATCCGGTGCACGTCTGCATTGCCTTATTTATTCCGGAAAATTGTCTCGATTTATTTGCAACTGAATTGATTTTATGAAGTTCATACCAATTCTGTAGAATGTGTAATAATTGCCATTCATGACTTTTGTGAAAAAAGAATACAGAAATTTAATGATGACTATTTTAATTTTTGTAAATGGTAGAACATATCCTCCTATAGATTTGATTACAGAATCCGTCAATCCATTATTGTACTGTTTTCCGTTATTGTTTAAGGGAAAAAATTCTGATTTTATATTTATGTAATCGGATCTTAAAAGCCATTGAAGGTGATAGCTTTTTTTATTAAATTCTTTGCAGGTGATTATTCGTTTTCCAAATTCTATAAATTTAATAACCGGAACCTGGTGTACAAAACTCTCGAATAAGAGTGATAAATTATTATCAGGATACGCTCTTACAGTATTATTCCATTGGTAAATAATCTTATCATGTTGATGGCAGGTGAGAGCACAATTAATAGGAGGAAATAATTCGATAATCATAATTGCTAACTGAATTACGTTTTGTTTGAGTATAATTTATTCTAGCAGAATTCCATTATGAAAACAGAATCCTGCTTCAAATTTAAGCTAAAATAATTCAGAAAAGAACTTCTCAAATAATATTTTTCCCTCTTTCTTTAATTATTTTTTTACTAATTATCACTTTTAAAGAAGCTAATTCAAATATAAATACCTATTTACTTATTAAAAGGGCATTCGGAATAGTTACTACAATAGCGCCCCTGTAAGGATTTGAAGACTATTCCAATTAGAATTTTCATAAATATCCATGCATAATCTTCCTCAGAATATAAACATAGCGAGCAATAAACTTGCTCAATCTATTTATATTACTTCCCAATATTTTACCATTACCACAATTACCTAACAATAAGATCATAATAAGTAATATTCAGAAAAGTACGCTGGTCAGGAAATTATTTAATTATATATTCTGATACAGTTCAAAGCGAAATCGAGTAGGTGGTGAGGGATTATTTCCCTCACCGTCCTCTCACACCACCGTACCTGCCGTTTGGCATACGGCGGTTTCTGAATATTTTCCCTGCAGTTCTGTTTTCCGACGGTAAGTTGTGTAAAACCCGACGTATCCTCTCTTGCTAAAGTAACTGATTATCATCGTTGTTTGTAGTATCGGACTGTGCGCCACTCTGCAATATCCCTTGCTGCTGTTACCCATTCATATGCCTTTTGCTTCGACTTTACCAGCTTCGACAGTTGCCTTACTCGTGTCCTCGGTCGCTTCCATGCTTTCCATTGGCATATCCTCAGCCGTGTTCTCACCAGTTCATCTAAGCTTTTCATCACCGTCTTCGCTTTTGCTATCGTATAGTAGGTTACCCACCCCACAGGCATTGACTGTATCTTTCCTATCCACTCTTTTTCGCTCAGTCCGTTGCTTCGGTTTGTAATATCCTTTACCTTCTTTGTGATGCGACCAACTGATTTCTCTGATATCCGTATTTCCCATCCGTTTGCACTCCGGAAAAATGAAAACCCAAGAAGTGTGCTTTCTGTTGGCCTGCTTATTTTTGTCTTCTCCCTGTTTACCTTGAGTAGCAGCTTTACTTCTATATACTCGATGATGCTTTCTGCCACTCTTTTGGCTGATGCTTCACTTTTCAGATAGAGGCTGCAGTCATCTGCATATCTCACATAAGAATGACCCCGCTTTTCCAGCTTTTTGTCTAATTCGTCTAATACGATGTTAGACAATAAAGTACTTAGGGGGCTGCCTTGGGGGTGCCTTCTGTGTGCTGGCTTACCATTCCAGCTTCCGGTATGCCACTGGTGAAATATTTCCTGATAAGTCGTAGCGTTGTTTGTCCTCCATCCTCCGACTCAACAGATACATCAGCCTGTCGTGGCTTACATTGTCGAAGAACTTTTCCAGATCAATTTCTATAACCCAAGTCTTCCCTTCATTCAGGTAGCTTTGCGCCTGCATCACTGCCTGTTTCGTACTCCTGTTGGGGCGAAATCCATAGCTTTGATCGGAGAATTGTGCTTCACATCTCGGAGATAACCACTGATTTATGGCTTGTTGTATTAGCCTGTCTATTACTGTCGGTATTACCAACATTCTTACTCCTCCCTGTGGCTTCGGTATTTCCACCTTTCTTACAAGGCTCGGTTCGTAGTTTCCTTCCAAAATCCTTGTACGTAAACTTTGCCAGTTGGCGTTCAGGTAGTCACGAAGTTCATCTGTCTGAATACCATCAACACCTCCTGCGCCCTTGTTGCTGATAACCTGAGCAAGGGCTTTATAAATGTTCCATCTGTTCAGAATCCCTTCCAGCATCCTACTTTTTTTCCTCTCTGCCTGGCGGTCTTACTAATCCTTGCGTCTCCGGCACAACTCCTCCTACATTTTACTCTCGGTTTCCAACCTACCCTTATGCAGGCAGTTCTCTTACGTGGCTCGGCTGTTTTGCTCCTTACGATAAATTTCCAATACCTTCGCCTCCCGATAAATCGGAGTTATTCTTACATTCAGTCCTTCGGGTTTGTGAGACTGCCGCTTTTGCGGACGTATCCGTTGCGGTTCGTTGGCCCCCTACTATGACCTCGGCAGTTCTGCCGGTACCCAGTGACATCTTTGACTGTGCCACCAGTTCGCCGCTTCGTCACTCGCTCGTAACTCCGCCAACATTACAGACAGATCTCTCAGGGTAAGGATATATACTTTCAGTTCATGTGGCCACTGCATTTACGTTGTTATATTTCGTACAGTAAAGGGCTTTTGTCTCTTTAACAACATCACCCATATTATTCCACCTTGTATACAATTTCTGTTCGTTGGACCAAACGTTTGCCGCTAGCTTCTTTCAGATTCGCAGTCACCCGCGACACCCTTACTCTTGGCTAATATTCCTTACTGTAAAGCGTATTCGGGGCTTGCACCCTATAGCTTATATCCATGCCTGACACACTAATACAAACGGCCCCGGAAATCCGGGGCCGTTTACAAATACCTGATAAAATTATTATTGCTCAATAACAAAATGGAACACAGTACGTTCTGCACCTGTACTAAGAGTGAGCAGATATACCCCGTTTGCCAAATTGGTTAATGCCATTTTATGGTCAATAGAACCATTTACAGCTTCTATGGAACCCGTATATATAATCTGTCCCAGCATATTGGTTATCTCAATATTCAGCATTTCATTTACACTGCTGCCCAATGTGCCTTTCAAGCTGAAAGAGCCATTATTTGGGTTAGGCATCAACTTGATGTCAGCACCTGATGCTGTTACTTGTTTAACGCCTACGCCCAGCAAACTCAGAGTAATAGATGCCGATGCAGAATTTCCACCGCATGTACCGCTTGCTGTAACAGTACAAGTTACCAGATCTCCGTTGAAATAAGACATACCGGCAAAAGTAGAATTAGTAGCTCCCGCTATCAGATTCCCGTTTACATACCACTGATAAGTAGGGTTAGAACCACCATTAGTAACCAATACTTTTATTGAATCTACCTGAGTTATACCAACACCATTTCCCGGAAAAGCCTCAACAGATACAACAGGCGTCAGCATAGTATCATAGTATACGCGTGCATTACCTATCATTGAATTGGCGCATGGTGTTATATCACTGTTACCAACTACAGTGTATGTACCTGGTGTAGTCTGCAAACCGAAATTGAGGCTGGAACCTGTGCCATACAATGAACCCAATGCACTTGTATCACGATATAACTGATAGCTGATACCTGCATCTGAACCGTTGATTCCAACTGCTACTCCTGATCCACCTGCACAGAAACCGCCACCCCCAGTTACTGTGTGTGCAGTAGGCAATGGAATAATATTAAGGGTTACGCTTGCTGGCATATTAGTTACACAAGATCCGAGAGTTGCTGATACAGAGTATACACCAGCAATAGATTCAAGACCAAAAGTAATTGGAGTGCCGGTATGGCCGGAAACAGATGATCCAACAATAGTTGAGCCACGGAACAATTGATAAGTTACCCCGGTCTGGGAGTTGATCAGGCCTATATGAAGACCTGAATCACTGGCACAGTAATTACCTGAATTATCTATTGTAACAGCATATGGAACCGGAGCCGGCAATAAGCTTACATTAACACTGCCAGCCATTGTATTGCCGCAACCGGTTATTGTATTTACTGCTGTTACAGTGTATGCACCTGGCGTGGTCTGCAATCCGAAATTCAGAGGCAGGCCTGTAGTACCAGATATCGGCGAACCAGTTATGACACCACCAACCTGCAATTGATAACTTATTCCACTCACTGAACTGGACAAACCAACAACCTCACCGCTGCCACCAGGGCAATAGGAGCCGCCACCGGTTACTGTCTGCGCAACCGGAAGGCTGTTAACTACAACTAAAGCACTGCCGGCCATATTGCCTGCACAGCCCAACATTGTATCGGTAGCTATTACAGAATAACTACCTGATCCTGTAATCAGTCCATAGCTTAAAGGCAAACCGGTACCTGAAAGTGGTAAGCCTACCGGGCTGCTGCCACTGGTTACCAACTGGTATTTAATGCCTGGTGTCGAACCACTCAGATTAACAAGTACGCCTGTCCCTCCTGAGCAGTATGAACCACCGCCGGTTACAGTATAAACAGTTGGTGTTATGGTATTAATGGTAACAGTGCCAAGCATGTTCGAAGTACAACCAGTAGTCGCATCCGTTCCTTTAGCTGTATAAGTTCCGAAAGTATCCACACCAAAGCTAAGTAAACCAGTTACACCAGCAGATGGTGTACCAACAGGGACTCCATCACGGTATAGCTGATAATTAACATTGAGATCCGAACCTGAGAGATTAATTGGCTGACCTGAACCACCAATACAATAGTTTCCGCCACCTGTAAGGTTATACTGAATAGGCAAGGCGCTTACATTAATAAGTGCACTTCCGCTCATTGTACTTGTACAACCGGTTAATGGATTCGTTGCAGTTACTGTATAGGCACCATTAACGGTTTTCAGTCCGAAATTCAAAATACTACCTGTTCCCGATAAAGCTGAGCCGGATAAGATACCGCCGCTGTATAACTGGTAGTTTACACCAGCTGTTGATCCACTTAAATAAACAGGAAAGCCTGTGCCACCTGCACAAAGGCTGCCACCCCCTGTCACTGTATCAATTATGGGTAACGGATTGACTGAAACTGTTGCACTTCCGATCATAGATCTGGTACATGAAGTTGTTCCGACTATCGCTATTACTGTATAGACACCCGGAACCGACTGCGTGCCAAAATTAAGCGGGCTGCCTGTACCAGCAACAGTCGTGATTATGCTTCCTGACAGAAGTAACTGATAAGATACTCCGCTGTTAGAACCGTTTAGTAAAATATCTGGTCCTGATCCCCCTGAGCAATAGCTGCCACCACCGGTAACATTATGTAAAGCAGGCAGTGGATTAATGCCTATGGTTGCACTTCCGGTCAGCATAATGCTACAGCCGGTTACCGCATTGGTTGCCAAAACTGTATATGTACCAACTGTAGTAAAATCACCGAAATCAATAGAGGATCCCGTTCCTCCACGCGATATGCCGATTGGTGTAGTTCCCAGATATAACTGATAATTTACACCACCTTCTGAATTACTCGTAAAGATATCTGAACCACTGGTTCCGGCACAATAATTGCCTCCACCATTTACAAGCAACGACCCGTCTGGCAACGAATTCATTGTTATTACTGCGGTACCAAACATATTAGCGGTACATCCGGTCGAAACATTGGTAGCTTGAACAGTATACATACCGGTTACAGTCTGAGCTCCGAAATCAAGGCCAGAACCTGAACCACCTACAGTTAATACTGTACCACCACCATATATCAAGGAATAATTTATGCCAGGTGTTGAGTAAGAAAGACCAACATGCACACCTGCACTGCCTGCACAATAGCTGCCACCACCTGTTACTGTATTAACAGCAGGTAGCGGGTTGATTATTATGGTTACGCTGCCTGTCATGATGGCGGTACATCCAGCTACATTCGTTGCTATAACAGTATAAGTACCCGCCCCTGTAAAGAGCCCGAAGTTCAGACTGCCTCCGCTGCTCAATATCGGTGAGCCTACCGGTGCAGAGCCAAGAAATACCTGGTAAGTTGTGCCGGCATCCGAACCACTGAGGATAATTGGTGCACCTGTACCACCAGCACAGTAACCACCACCACCTGTTACAGTATATAGTGTTGGGGCCGCCGTAACACTTATTGTTGCACTGCTGCCCTGAATCTGGCTGCAACCTGTTATAGCATTTGTTGCCAATACTGTATAGGTACCTGTTGCTGTATAAGATCCGAAACCCAGCGCTAATCCGCTACCAGGATATACCGGACCAACCGGTGATGCTCCGTTAAATAACTGATAATTGATCCCCATGTCTGATCCATCTGTACCCAGAGGGCTTCCTGCACCGCCTACGCAATAACCGCCGCCACCGGTAATATTATGTATTGCAGGCAACGGATTGACAGACACAGTTACTGAACCGGTCATATTTACTGAACATCCGGTAACTGAATTTGTAGCTGAAACTGTATAAATACCTGGCGCAGTATATACACCAAAGTCGAGTCCGGAATTGGATCCCGGCGTAAGAAGTGATACAGGAGAACCTCCCATAAGCAAGGTATAGCCTACACCGGTACTTGCATATGAAAGGCCTATATGGACACCTGTACCACCTGCACAATAAGCGCCACCACCTGTAACAACATATGCTGTTGGTACAGGATTAACAAGTATTGAACTGGTAATACTGCATCCCGTAGTTAAGCTGTAAGTAACTGTTGTAGTGCCAGGGCCAACACCGGAAAGAACACCGGTGAAAGTATTGATTGTTGCTGCCAGCAAATTGCTGCTTGTCCAGGTCCCGCCGCCGCCATCAGTTAATGTAAGGCTGCCGCCAACACACATATTACTGCCGCCGGATATAGCTGCTGGTAAAGCATTAACCACAAGCGGAGTAGTAATATGACAACCCGTAGATGCCAGCGTATAAGTTATCGTTGGTGTACCCGCAGATACTCCTGTAGCTATACCTGTACCAACGCCTATTGTGGCCTGTGAAGTATTACTGCTTGACCATGTGCCACCCGATACCGGATCTGAAAGAGTAGTAGTTGAACCTGCACAAACACTGGTTGTACCGGTAATCGGTGCGGGAAGCGGATTAACGGTTATTGTTTCTGATATCACACATCCATTTGCTGATGTATAGGTAATACTGCTTGTTCCCGGAATGACCCCGGTAACAACTCCGCTGCCTACACCAACCGTAGCCACTGAAGTTGTACCACTGGTCCACGATCCTCCTGTAAGCGCATCTGTAAGTGTTGTTGTTGCTCCCGAAGCACAAACAGTAGGAATACCACCTATAGCTGCAGGTGTTGGATAAATTGTTACTGTAGTAGTTGATGGCGCACATCCTGTTGGTAAAGTATAGCTGATTACTGCTGTGCCTGCCGTAATGCCGGAAACAACACCTGAAGGGCTGACTGCTGCAACAGACGGATTAGAACTGAGCCATGTACCGCCACCGGCATCACTTAAAGTAGTTGTATTGCCTACACAGGCGCTTGTTGTACCTGTAATCGGGCCTGGCAATGGGAGCACTGTAACTGATGTAGTTGCAGATACACCACCGCAGGGGTTAGCTTCCTGATAAGTTACAGTAACCGTACCTGGAGCCACTCCTGTAAGAACACCGGTTGCTGCATTTATTGTAGCTATTGAAGTATTACTGCTCAGCCATGTACCACCTGTTGCAGTAGGGTTAGTGAGCGTAATTGATGAGCCTGGACAAACCGGGGTAGAACCAACTATTGAACCGGGAGAGGTACATAATACTGTTAGAATAAGCTGTCCGTTTCCTGAAGCCGCTGAATAACCTTGCGTATGTATTACTCCTGAGCATAAAACAGGATCTGTATATGAAGATCCGCCGCCGCCGCCGCTTTCAATATTGCCGCCGCCGCCGCCATAGTAGCCGCCGCCGCCGCCGCCGGAAGAACCTCCTGCAGTTCCTCCAACACCAAACGAGCCTGTACCACTGCCACCAGAACCGCCGCCTACCTGGGTTCCGCCGCTACCAGCGCCGCCGCAACAATAAGCCGCACCTGTTCCTCCTATAAGGCCGCCGCCAACTCCGCCTGCTGCATTAAAATCGCCGCCGCCGCCGCCGCCGCCTGCTACCACCAGCCTTCCGGTATACGCAGATCCTGAAGCAGAAGTGCGTATATCTGTTCCGCCGCCACCAGCTGCACAGAAAGTGCCGCCGCTGTTTGCTCCTCCATTAAAACCTCCCAATGTTGAACTTCCATAACTACCGCCTACGCCGCCAACATAAATATAATATGTGCTGCCGGGAGTAACATTCAAAGTACATTGCACCCTGCCACCCAAGGCGTGCGGTTGGGCTGTACAGCAGTTGTAAGCGCCACCGCCGCCGCCACCATAGGCATCTACCGCCAGCATTGTAACACCGGCGGGTACCGTATAGGTCTGACTTGATCCTGTGTAATTAAATGTGACAGTCTGACCAAATGATACCCTGGCCACGAAACACATCAGTAAGGAAAGAGAGAGAAAATAGAACTTTTTCATACGTTGCTTTATTAATTAAAACTGGTTCAAAAATATTAACTATAGCTTCTTCAATTATTAACTTATATAATTGTACCCAAAAAAATTACCTGTATAATAATATCACCGGTAGCCACAAAATAAAAGTGGAGGTTAAATTTAGGAAATAAAATTTCAATAAAAAAATATTTTCTTTTTTTCGTCCAAAAACTGATTAGATAAAGCGTATCAATCCCTTCAAACAAAAAATAATTGCTGTTTAATAGGCGTATGGATTATTGGAATTGTTAGTAAAAAAATCAAATATTTTTACTAATAACATACAATTGTTTGGCTGCTTTGGTAATATCTTCACTTAATCACTTAATGGCAGCAATAAACTTTTCCATCATAAAATGGGGTATCCCAACTTCAGTAAATTCATCACTGCAAGTAGTATATCCCATCCCGGAATAAAAACCGAGCGCAACCTTCCGGGCATGGAGCACAATTTTCATGTAGCCCTTTTGCATGCAAAATTTTTCTGCCGACTGAACAAGCAGTTTACCTATACCTTTTCCCTGCCACCCTCCATAAACTGCCATAGCCCGGAGTTGCACATTATTATCCTCAAGCGGATGCAACAGAAGACATGCAATAACTATGTTATCATGCTCAGCAATAATTATATCATCTTCCTTGTCACGGCTGAGGTCCTCATTTCTGAGCGATAACCCAAGTGGCCGGCGCAATATTTCTTCCCTAAGATCCCACACTCCGGAATATTTGGGTGATGTAGATTTTATAGCAGAAATGGCTATGGTATCCATACACTATTTAATTGTTATTTCAGTTACCTGGGTGGCTTTAATCATAAATGGCACAACCTGTTCCGCAACCGAACCCTGCATCGGGCCTTTCTGGTAATGCACCTGGTAAGATCCCGGTTGCATAGCTAAATGCTGGCTTTTAGGGTCGTTAATGTCCATCGGATAAAAACTGAGGAATTTATCTCCATACTGTCTGTACAGGGTTACATTGTGAATTTTGCCATCTCCGGTGAATTTTGCAAAACCTGGTTGCGGGATGGTGATCACAGTTTCACCATCAAAATCAAGGTCTACATTCCTTACATCACGTGGGAAAGTGTTAATTTCTATATGGTAATTCCCAGTTTCATAGAGTAATTTCTCTGTACATTTCTGATCCTGAACCCTGCCTTGCGACTTATTACGCTCAGTAACTTCTGCCGAAAATTCTTTTACCTGTCTCCCTGGTGCATTTTCATATGCAAAACTGAGCGTTGTCTTTTTAACCAATACAGTAATCTTGTTGTTTTTATGAGGTGCAATAACTATGCTGTTAAGCATATAATCCGGCCTTCCTGCCAGGGTAAGATCATATGTGCCCGGGGGAATATCGCTCTGTGGATCCGGATTCCCTGAAGGGTCCACTGTCCGGAAAAATTTTCTCACTGGCTTTTTTGTTGCAGCATCAAGTAGAATAACCTGTGGACTGGTGTTATAAAATTTCCCCTGGCCATTGGTAAAATATACCGAAACAGTTGTTTCCCTGTCGTCTGTGGTTTCTACATGAAATTCATGCTTCTGGGGTACCTCAGGAACCGGCTTGGCAGCTGGCTGGTCTGCTTTAACTGGTGGCAATGGCGGTATCTGACGCATGGCATAGGTGTGATCTTCTATTACAAATATCACACTGAAGGTATTAAGTGCAGCCAATTTCAGTTTTGAAAGTATATCTGCCGGCCTTTTGGCAATGGTATCGGCTACTACCTTTGGCAAGGGAATATCCAGGTTCACAATCTTAATCTTAGTATCAGATGCAGGATTGCTTACAACTTTGAGTTTAACAGGTGCCGGGATTACTGATTCAATCTTTACTACAGGATGAGAAAAGGGTATATCGGCAATAACAGTTGGCAATTGTATTCTTTGTTCTTCAATTTCCAATTTGTCCATTGCCGGAGGGCTTACTTTTAAAATCAGCATCGATGTGCGGGGTACAATAGTCAATAATGCAGTATCTCTCGCTGTAGTTTTCTTTGCAGGTTCGGAGTCTGGTTTTATTTCAGGTTTATTCACTTTTAATACACTAGGTGCCTTGGCCGCAATATTCTGTACATCCTGGTAATCTGATGCACTTATTTTTATAACCGGCCTGAATGCAGTAACAATTGTACTTACCGCCTTGGGTATATCCTTCTCCTTGGTAACCTGCAGAAAATCCCCCATACAGGAATAGGTAACCCTTAGTGAAGGGTCATTTTCAAGGCTTACTATATAGGGTTTGAAATAGACCTTGTATTTGATCAGTTTCTTCATAACCTCGCATATGTCCCCCCCGCAGCTTTCGCCGCCATCTGTTATCAGTATTATACTGTAAGCATTGGTATTTACATCTGTAAGGTCTTTATCTGCAGCTTCCGTAAGGGCAAAAGCTATGGGCGTTACTCCCAACGGATGAATATCATCGAGTCGGGCAGCCATCTGGTAACGGTTATCCCTGCTGAATGGTACTTCATTGCGGGTATCATAACAATCATTTTCAGGCACAGTGTGCTGATGCCCGAATACCCGTAAAGAAAACTCAACGTCCCTGTTAACAGCGTAAACGCTGTCCATGAGCTTCATGATTATTTCTCTTGCAGCTTTATATTTTTCCTTTCCGCTGGCCCATGGCTGAATCATACTTGATGATTCATCCAGCAGGATGAGAACACGGGATTGTATCAAACCGCTCTCCCTTTGTGAGTAGGAGAAATACGCATTTAATAAACACAATAAAAATAATATTAACCGCTTAAAATTCATGATAAAACTGCGGTTACAAACCTACACCAAATGAATGAAATCAAAATCCAAAAAAATAAAAATACAAGAAAATGTATTACGCGCCCTGTTCTGTTTCCTCTTTTACCGATTCTGCGCCAATATCCTTCTGAGCTTGTTTATATTTATCATTCAGCTTTTTGAGCTTTTGAGTGCCTTCAATGATCAGTTTTTCCAGATGGTCTTTGAGTTCAGCGGCTTTTTTACCCGGAGTTATATTTTCCAGTGCATTTTTAAAATCAGCCAGTTTCTCCTCTTCCTCTTTTATATCCTGCTGCAGATTCACAATTGTATCTTTGGCATATTGCGCTCTCGCTGATTTCTGCGATTCTGCATATTGCTTACGCTGTTCCCGGTTGGCATCCTTACGGGCAAAAAAATATTTGCGCGCTGCATTAAAATCTTCCCAGAGCTGGTCTCCATATGATCGGGGCACAGGGCCTATCTTCTTCCAGTCCTCAAGCAGTTGCATCATTTCAGATGTAGCTTCCGACCATTGATTGGAATGCTTCAATTCTTCAGCTCGATCGAATATAGCTTTTTTTTGTGTATAGTTATTTTCAAAAAATGCCCGCTCCGAGTCCATATGTACTTTCCTGCCGGCATAAAAATGTTCTTTTGCACCAATAAACCTTTTCCACAGTTCCTCACCTTTATCATGCTGTACACGACCCGATTGTTTCCACTCGTCCATCAGCGTAGCAAAAGCCTGTGCAGTTTTATTCCATTCAGTGCTGTCTTTAAGTGCCTCTGCTTTTTCAGCAATAGCCAGTTTCACCGTATAGTTGGCATCCTGTTCTACCTGAATCCGTGCCGCATGCTCTCTTTTTTTCTCAAAAAAGGTGCTTTTTGCAGCCTGAAACCGCAGCCACAACTCCTCATTTTTTTTGTTTACAGTATGGCCTATCGTTTTCCACTCATCTGTAAGCCGGTGAAATGCTTCAGTCGTTTTCTTCCAGTCTTCCGATGCGGCAATTCCTTCAGCCTGCTCTACCAGGTCAATTTTAAGATCCAGATTATGCAGCAGGTCCTTTTCTTCATCTTCATGATGCAGGCGCTTCCTTTCCGAAAATGACTTCCTGGCGGCATCTATGCGATTCCAGAGTTTGTCATTTCTGTTTTTATCCACCTGGCCTGACTGCTTGAATTTATCCGAAATTTCTTTCAGTGCCTGCTGGGTTTCTTTCCACTGATCACTGGCAGCTAGTTCTTCTGCCAGCTCCGCCAGTTTCAGTTTTATAGCATAATTCTCCTCAGTAATTGTATAGAGTGTATGCTCCCAGTCATGTATCAATGCGGTCAGCTTACTGAAATTGCCCAACCCGCATAAATGCTGTATGTATTCCTTAAGTGAGGCTACCTTATCGGCAAGCTTTGTCTTGTCTTCAGTATTCTGCCACTCCAGTTCCAGTTCAAGAACTCTGGCTTCAGCGCTGGCAAATTTTTCTACCAGGTTCCTGAAAACAGGGTCTGCATTTTCCACCGATACCGTACCGATTGATCGCTCCCTTATATTATTTCCAGCCGGCAGAATAATTTCACCTGTCTCCAGAAAAGTGAATAATTCTTTACCCGGAAAAGATTGCTCATTCCACCAACCGATAAGGTCAAAATTCTGTTCCTCCACCATAATTCTTTCCAATTTATTGAATAACAGGCATCAGCCCTTGGTGCAAGATAAAGCTAAATATTTATATACTCCAAACGCTTAACATTAACATTTTAAAAGCCAGAAAAAAAATAGCTGTCTAAATCTTTCAATTTTCCTGTTTAATAAGCAAATTTCTGACGCAATCTATTCAATATCAATACAGTCAAATCCTTGCCATTTCCTAACTTAATGCGTACCAAATACCTTTTTGAGCAGGTCAGTAACCTGGGCTGCTGGGTCTTTCCTTATTTTCCCTTCTTCACTGGCAATATATACAAATACCCCGTTTAACGCTCGTTCGGTTACATATGCAGGAAGATCTGGATTTACTTTTTTAAAAGTTGTTGGCAATTCATTATAGGTTTTAAAAACAGTTGCCCAGTATTTTGTAGCACCTACTTTATCTAGCGATGCTTGTATTACAGGGCGGAATGCCTCTGTCAGTGCTGCAGTAGTCTTAGCCTTAAGATATTGGGTTGCGGCATCATTATGTCCTTTCAATATTGATAATGCATCTTGTATACTCATACTCCTTATAGCATCAACAAAAATATCCAGAGCTTTTGTACTGGCATCTTCTGCCGCCCTGTTCATACTTAACACTGCCTCATCTACCTGTTTCCCGAAACCTACCTCACGCAAGGTATTTTCCACTTTCCTGGTTTCCGGAGGCATAAGTACCTTAATCAACGCATCGCCGAAAAAGCCGTCCTGAACAGAAACCCTCCCTATAGCATTTTTTGCCCCTACATTTAATGCTTCACGGAGTCCGGCAGAAATATCAGCTTCCGATAATCCGCCGCCGCCATTTCCCTTCCCCCCTATAGTGTTCTCCGCTTTACTCAGAAGGTCTTTAAACTGTGCTATTGCGGTTCCGGAAATACAGGTAAGCAACACTAATGCAAAAATCACTTTGATCATTTTATGCATAAACTTGTTTTTTTAAACTAAGAATACCAAAGGTAAAGCCATTTCTGTCAAAACCTCTTTTAACAGCAATAGTATTAACTTTTAGCAGATAATATATCCGTTTATGCCACTGCATATATCACAAGTCGGCAGAGGAGTATTGCCGGGTTAATCCAGGCTACCTGCAATAATTGAAAATTTAACTTTTAACGGATAGATAAAAAGTGGCTCCCTTTCCTTTTTCACTCTCAACCCAGATATCCCCGCCATTCTGAATGGCAAATTCCTTACAAAGCATCAGGCCGATACCATTGCCTTTTTCATTGTCTGTCCCGTCCCTGCTCTTTAGTGAATAAAAGAGCTTGGGTATTATTTCCGGGTCAATACCCATACCTGTATCTTTTACACCAAAAACAGTAAATCCAGGCTTCGATTTTGTATCTGTGGTAATTTCTATGTTGCCATTCCGCGGAGTGTACTTAAGCGCATTGGCAAGGAAGTTCCTCATTATAAAATCAAAAATAGACGGATCCGAATATATAATCAACTCACTTGGCGTATTGTCAGTAACAGTAATGTTCTTTTCTGTTGCTTTGATTTTCCTGAGTTCAATACTTTCCTTTATATATACCTTGGGTTTAAATTTTTGTTGCTGCAGACTGATGCCTTTTACAAGTAATCTGCCCCAATACAATAATTTATCAAAGGTTTCCAGCGAAACTTTAGTTTGTTCTTTAAGGTTATCAAAAAGAAATTTACGGTCTTCTTCAGTTGTAGTTTCATCTTCTATAATATCTATCATCGCAGGTATCCTGGCTATCGGACCGCGCAGATCATGACCAATCACTGAAAACAATTTATCCTTCATGGCATTCAGCTCTTCTAGTTGCTTATGATTAAGGGCAAGTTGTTTATTAAGTTTTATGGTTTTACCAATATAAAACAGAAATCCAAGCATAACTCCGATCAGAAGAAATGCCACAAAAATCAATTCATTCCGTTGCAGCGCATTATGTTTGTTCAGTATTTCCAGTTCCTTAATCTGCTGGTTTGTTTCCAACTGCCAGGAGGAACTTATATTGGCGATCTCCTTTGTTTTTTCCAGATTAAATACGCTATCTGTAAGTTTTTGCTTTTCCCTTAATGCTGCCAATGCATCTTTATACTTTCCCCTATGCTCAAGCAAAGATGCGATTTCGTCATATATCCCGGATAAGAAAACCTTACTGTGAATTTTTTCAGCAAGAGATTTTGCACATTCCAGGTATTCCATCGCTGAATCTGGTTCTTTTTGCTCAAGAATTCTGGCTATTTCCAGCAAAAAATTAGACTGCATTTCAGGCAGTTTATATTTAACCGAAACTGATAATCCCATCCGGAGGTATTTCAGAGAGATTTCCGGTTCCCCTTTTTCCTGGTAATACTCGCCAAGATATAAAAGGCTTTCAATGTGAGAAGAACTGAACTCGGGCTTATCACTTTCATTCAAAGCTTTCAGAAACAGCTGCAGAGCCGTGTCCTGTTTTCCTTCACTGGCATACATAACACCAATGGTATTATGCAAAAAGATGGTTGCATCACTTAGTGCCGTTTGCTGACTTACCTTTTCTCCCTTTCTGAAATATTTCCATGCATTTTCCTTATCATTCATCTGGAGATAAACATTCCCCAGGTTCATACAGGTTAATAACAAACCATGATTATCAGTAACCGAATCATATAATTTCAAAGCATCGATAAAATATTTGGCAGCAATGTTATAATTACCTTTACTGGCTTCTATTGAACCAAGGTTATTGTTCATCTCTGCCACACCTTTTAAATCTTTATTTTTGCGGTAGATAGTTAACGCTTTCATTGATCGTTCTCTGCTGAGATCCACCCTTCCCTGTTTCTCATCAATAATAGATAATTGGTTCAGAATTCTGGCAGTTCCTAAATCATAATTTTGGGAGCTGCATAAATCTATTGCTTTTTCTGCATACCAGTTTACAGAATCCGGGTTCTTATCCGAATAATAAAGTATTATTTTATTATATGATTCAATCCTATCTTCTATTCCGGAAGCATGCTCACAATTTGCAATTAATTGATTAATATGCGTTTGTGAAAACAATAAAATCGGCAAAAACAGGATAAATAATATTAAAGGTATAAATTTCATTCAGCGTGTTTAAGTTAATTGCAAAAGTATGACAATATAGTAATCGTTTATTTACAAAAGCACCAAAAATGGTATATTTAATAACATAAAACGAAAATCAGGCTGGATATTATTTACTTCATATTTATATTAATCAGTATGCAAATCGCCATTTACTAACTTTTTTTTATTGTTCCCTTAAAATCGGATAGTTTCGCCTGTAAAATATACAGTTAACATGAATGATATCCGTCATAACTGGACCAGAGAAGAAATAACTGAAATATACGAACGGCCATTGCTTGGCCTTATAATGGATGCAGCTGATGTGCACCGGCGTTATCATGCTATAGGGGAGGTACAGATAAGTAGCCTGCTATCCGTAAAAACAGGAGGCTGTTCCGAAGATTGCAGTTATTGTCCGCAGGCGGCAAGGTACCAGACAGGCGTAAAAGTACAGGCATTAATGAAAACCGATGACGTAGTTACTGCAGCAAAAAATGCTAAAGCCGGTGGCGCTTCCAGGTTTTGCATGGGCGCAGCCTGGAGGGAAGTAAGAGATAATACCGATTTTGACAGGGTACTGGAAATGGTTAAAGAGGTCAATAAACTGGAAATGGAAGTTTGTTGCACACTGGGCATGGTTAATGAATATCAGGCCGAAAGACTTGCTGAAGCGGGTTTATACGCCTATAATCATAACATTGATACCTCAGAAGAACATTATAGTGAAGTAATAACCACACGCACTTATGACGACCGGCTCAATACCCTGGAAAATGTAAGAAAAGCAGGTATATCGGTATGCAGTGGTGGCATAATTGGTTTGGGAGAATCCGATGAAGACCGGGTAGGTATGCTGAAGACTTTGGTAAATCTGCCGGAACATCCCGGCTCAGTTCCTATCAATGCTCTGGTACCGGTTGCTGGTACCCCTCTTGGTGAAAATAGCCGGGTTCCTTTTGATGATCTGGTACGTATGGTTGCTACTGCAAGAATTTTGATGCCTCGTTCAGCAGTAAGGTTATCAGCCGGCCGGCTCGAACTTTCAGTGGCCGAACAGGGTATGTGTTTCCTTGCGGGAGCCAACTCTATATTTGCCGGAGATAAGCTGCTTACCACTCCTAACCCGGAGTTCAATGCCGATGTAGCTATGTTCCGTACCCTTGGTCTGAGACCCAAAGCAGCATTTGCCGACGGGCAACCAAAAAACAGGCAGAAACCATTAGTTCATGAATCCTGTTGATCAATATCTCGCCAGCAGGCTTGAGGAAAGAAGACTGGCAGGTAATTTAAGAAAATTGAAAACGGAGAGAGCCGAAGTTGATTTTTTTTCAAACGACTATCTCGGGTTGGTTACCAGCGGTAAATTGGCTGGTGTATTGCAAAAATCATTAGCTGGTAAAAATACAGCTCCCGGTTCCACCGGGTCAAGATTGTTATCAGGTAATAGCCTGGCTGCTGAAGAACTGGAAAACAGAATAGCGGTTTTCCAGCAGGCTGAGGCAGCATTACTGTTTAATTCTGGTTATGATGCCAATGTAGGTTTACTCGCTTGCATTGCCAGCCGGAATACTACAATTTTATCCGATCAGCTTTGCCATGCCAGCCTTATAGATGGTATAAGGCTGAGCCAGTGCAGCCGGAAATACAAATTTCGGCACAATGATCTGAATGAACTGGAAGGGCAACTAAAAAAGTACAGGGAATATGGTCCGGTAATTGTAGTAGTGGAGTCGGTATATTCCATGGATGGCGATTTGGCGCCACTGCAGGAAATGGCTGATTTATGCACCGGATCCGGCGCTCAGCTTATAGTAGATGAAGCACACGCAACAGGGGTATTCGGTGTAAAAGGGGAGGGCCTGGTAGTTACTTTGGGATTGCAGGATAAAGTATTTGCGCGCATACATACATTCGGAAAAGCACTGGGGTGCCATGGTGCCGCTGTAGCAGGTAGTGCATTACTTAAAGATTACCTGGTCAATTTTGCCAGAACATTTATTTATACTACGGCATTGCCGGCACACGCCCTGCTTGCTATAGATAGCGCCTACAGGTATCTGGATAGCAATTCCTTTTCAAACAAGCCCCTGCATGAATTGATTGCATACTTCAGAAATACTATAAATGAAAGTGGAATGATTGGCTGGAATGACAGCATCAGCACTATACAGGCATTGATTGTGGGTGAAAATAATCGCTGCAAACAACTTGCCGGCCAGCTGCAGGATGCGCGATTTCAGGTAAATGCCATACTGCACCCCACTGTGCCTGCTGGTATGGAACGGCTGAGGGTGTGCCTGCATACTTTCAATACTAAAGATGAAATAAACAGACTGTTCCATATACTCACCTGATGATCGTTAATTTCATATCCCGTTCTCCAGATAATACATATCAATACTCCCCTTGTTCTTGGCCTCAATTTTCCCTCTGTGAATGCATTTGTAGGTATTCTTTATCAGTTGGTAGGTTGTCTCCGAGATATTGATCTTACCCTCTTCACTGTTCTGTTCTATACGTGAGGCAATATTCACGGTATCACCCCATATATCATACGAAAACTTTCTGGCGCCCACAATGCCGGCCACAACGTTCCCGCTGTTAATTCCTATCCTTATACCAAAGGTTTTATTGCCCAGTTCCCGCTTCCGTTGCTGCATAAAATTCCTTATCTCAATTGCTGCCGCTACTATATTATTTGCATGGCCGGCATTGGGTACCGGAAGGCCCGAAACAGCCATGTAGGAATCTCCGATCGTTTTGATCTTTTCAATCTGGTATTTACCCGAAATTTCATCAAAAGCCTTGAAGCAGATATGCAGTTCCCCAACCAGCTCATGGGGCAGCATTAACTCAGCGGCCGAAGTAAAACTTACAAAATCCGTAAAAAGTACCGTTACATCAAAAAACTGTTTCGCATCCGCATAGCCTTTCTCCTTAAGTTCTTCAGCTACCTCAGCCGGAAGAATATTTAGCAGTAGGTCTTCCGATCGTTTCTTCTCTTTAACCAATGCCCTGTTGAATTTCTTCTGATTGATGATAGTACGGTATGCAAGTATGGATATAGCAAGCAAGCTCAGAATGCCCAGAATATAAAAATAGCGTTCACGGTTCTTTTGGTCTATATCTCTGTTTTTTTGGTCCAGCTCATTTTTTTGCAATTGCAGGTTGATTTTTGCCAAATCCAGCTGACTTTTCTGATAATCCAGTTGGCTTTGCTGCAATTTCAGGTTGGCTGCCTGCAATTCTTTATCGCGTTCTGTCACTAACAGTGTATGATTGGTTTTCTCAAGTAGGTTTTGCTTTTCATTCAGCTCAATGGTTTTATTTTCAAGGTGTTTTTCCACCACTTGCTTACCTGTTATTAAAGAGTCTTCCCGCTTACCATATTTATATGCCAGCTGCTTCTGCTCTATTTTAAGCGCTTTTTTAGAGTTCAGTTTCAATGATATCATTTTCCGGTAGCTGTCCAGTGCGCCCGCTACATTACCTGCCAGGTTTTGTGCTGCACTAAGTGCCTTATAAGACTTTTTCATCAGGCTGATATCACCTGTTACTTCTCCTGAGCTGATTGAATTATTCAGGTTGTCGATCGCCTTATTGATATTTATTTTCTGGTCACTGGATACTGAATCACCCGGATGGAAATTCTCAGAGGGCTGCTTTGCTATTTTCAGGTATAACGCTCCAAGGTTCCCATAGCTGTGTGCCATAACCTCGGTATCCTTCCGCTCTGCAGCAGCTCTCAGTATTTTATATTCCGATTTCAGCGCTTCTGTTAAATGCAACAGCTCTTTGTTGGCCGCTGTTTCACTTTTCACCTGCCCAAAGCCAGCAAATGGCATCAGAAAAATTATTGTAAAAATGAGTTTCTCCACAGTAAAATAATTTCAGGTGAACCTTTTAACCCAGAAACAACTGATATCACTTTTTCAGCAGGTGCTGTATATTCTTGTTTCTATCCGGATGTGAAACATCAATAGATTTATAGTAAAAATAAGCATTTCTGCTCTAATTTTGGCACTGATGTTATTCATACTTCCTTTTCATTAATCTCATGATTATAAAATTATGAAACGCGAACAGATCAAAGCCTATAAAGTCCTGTTACAGGAAGTAGTGCAGGTGGTGCAGCAATCACAGCTATATGCGGTTCGGTCGGTGCAGCAAACTACCAGCTTATTGTATTGGGAGATTGGCAAAATGATCATTGAGCGGCACATCAAGTATGGATGGTGCGCTGCTGTTGTTGATAAATTGAGTATTGATCTTAAGGAAAAGATAGGAGCTGGGCAAAGCTGGTCTGCTTGCAATCTCAGAATGTTGCGGCAGCTATATGAAGACTACACTCACCTTACCAATAACGAAACAACAAATGCGAAACAGCTTGTTTCACATTTGGCAAAACCAGATTCTAAGCCGATTGTTACTGATATAGATAAATTAAAACAACTCGTATCAAAAATGCCATGGCGACAGAACATTCTTATTTTGCAGAAGGTAAAAGAACTGAAAGCACGGGTATTTTATCTGAAGGCTACTATACAAAACAGATGGATCCGGGCAACACTGATACTGCAGATAAAAGCACGTGAGGCTCACCATAGGCTGAGTGGGCCAATATTATGAAGCTGTAGATTATACAAAATAAATAGCAACACTTATCCTTACAAATGACGAATTCAATAGCAATAGCAGGCATTCACACAGGCATCGGCAAAACCATAGCATCGGCAGTTATAGCCGAAGCTATCGGGGCAGATTATTGGAAACCTGTGCAGGCCGGTATGGAAGAAAGAGACATACTCACAGTGCAGCAGTTACTTACCAATGGCGGTAAAAGAGTGCATACAGAAGCCGTGGTTCTTTCACAACCTATGTCTCCTCATGCCGCTGCCGCTATCGATGGGATAGAAGTAGACTTCACAAAATTCATCTGGCCACAAACCAAAAACAAATTATTGGTCGAAACAGCCGGTGGCCTGTTATCACCCATGTCTTCTGCCACCACTATGGCCGATTTCATAAGCCATTACCAGTTACCGGTAATTCTCATTGCACAGAATTACCTCGGCAGCATCAACCATACTTTATTAACCCTGGAAGTACTGAAAAGCAGAAGTATAAAGTTGCTGGGGCTGATTATAAACGGCGCTGCCAATGATTCATCCGAATCTTTCATTGAGCAATATAGCCATGTACCCGTAATTAACAGGATACCTCGTCTCGATGTTATTGATAATGATGCTATAGTAAAAAGTGCGGCGCATATACGGGCTCATTTACAGAGATATGTTTAGTTTTGGGCCTCAATTCAACTATTCTATTTAAATGCCGACAATAAAAGATCGCGACAGGCAGGTAATCTGGCATCCATACACTGCAATGAAGGCCTGGCCGGAAGCTATAGCTATTGTAAAAGGTGAAGGTATATACCTCACTGACGAAAACGGCAACCGGTACCTCGATGCCATCGCATCCTGGTGGGTAAACCTGCATGGGCATGCGCACCCTTATATAGCACAGAGAGTCAGTGAGCAGATAGCTGCACTGGAGCACTGTATGTTTGCAGGGTTCACCCACGAACCAGCTGTGAGGCTGGCAGAGCGGCTGCTGGAAATATTACCCGGTAACTTTCAAAAAATATTCTATTCCGACAATGGCTCTACGGCGGTTGAAGTAGCGCTGAAAATGGCGCTGCAATACTGGAGCAACAAAGGCATAAAAAAGAACAAACTGCTTGCATTGCAAAACGCCTACCACGGCGATACGTTCGGCGCTATGGCGGTAAGCGGCAGAAGTGTTTTTACCGAAGCATTCACCGATTTCCTTTTTGAAGTTGATTTTATTCCATTCCCCGGCAAGCAGGATAGTAGCTATAGCCTGGCAACCCTGGAAAGATTATTGCAGAATGGCGATGTAGCTGCCTTTATTGTAGAACCCCTCATACAAGGATCGGCCGGAATGCTCATGTTTGATGCCGATACCCTTGAATTATATTTCAGGCTGTGCCGTAAATATGGAACTCTTATCATAGCCGATGAAGTTATGACCGGTTTTGGCCGCACAGGCCCGCTTTTTGCCTGCAATTATATACAGACGACCCCTGATATTATGTGCCTCTCCAAAGGCCTTACCGGCGGCGCTTTGCCTATGGGAATTACTGCTGCTACCAGGGATATTTTCGATGCATTTTATGATGACGATAAAATGAAAATGCTTTACCACGGCCACTCCTACACAGCAAACCCCACCATCTGCGCCGCAGCCCTTGCCAGCCTCGACCTGTTGCTACAGGATAGTTGTACTCAAAACCGGAAGCGGATAATTAACGCACATGCCGCTTTTGCAGCATCCGTTGCACACCATCCGCTTGTTAATGATATCAGGCAAACAGGAACAATCATAGCCCTGGAAATTGCAACCGAAACTCCGGCTTATCACACCACCCTCAGAGATGTCATGTATCGGTTTTTTCTCAGCAAAAACATTATCATGCGCCCTCTTGGTAATATTATTTACATTCTGCCCCCATATTGTATCAGTGATGAAGAACTGCAATATATCTACTCCGCTATAAAGGAATTACTCGGTTCGTTATAAGTTACCCTACTTAGAGGTGCTTTCCTGGTTTTCACAGTTCTAAAATTAATATGTAATGAGATTTTACACCATAGCGGCTATCTGTTTTTAGTAAATGGTAGGAGATATACTATGCATCACAGCAGCTCAGGAATCACATGACGAGAATAGCTTATTAGGATCAAAACCATTAAAAATTTACAATCATTGTAAAGTCCCCAAATTGCATATTCTGATATTATATTTGTTTACTGCACATTAGTTTTATTAATACACACTTTTCTCTTCTTATTCTTTTAACTTATTTCCCTTTTAGTTTTTAATATCTTTGGGGCTCAAGATAATTGAATTTTAAATTTTTAGGTGCATGAAGCGTTTAGCGATATTGGGGTCAACAGGATCGGTTGGCACGCAGGCATTAGAGGTAGTGGCTGCGCATCCTGATCTGTTTGAAGTTGAGGTGCTGAGTGCGCATAAGAATGCGACACTGCTCATAGAGCAGGCCAGAAAGTTTAAGCCTAATGCTGTAGTTGTAACCGATGAATCAAAATATAAAGAAGTAAAGGATGCATTGCTCATGTTGCCCATAAAGGTGTTTGCTGGTCAGCAGGCTTTGTGCGATGTGGTGAAGTGGGATAGCGTTGATACAGTTCTTGGTGCCATACTTGGGTTTGCCGGTCTGCAAAGCGTTCTGGCCGCTATTGATGCCGGTAAGCGTATTGCCCTGGCCAATAAAGAAACACTTGTAGTAGCCGGCGAGCTTGTTATGCAGCGGGCGATTGAAAACAAGGCCCTGATCATACCTGTTGATAGTGAGCACTCCGCCATTTTTCAGTGCCTTGTAGGTGAGAATATGAATACCGTCGAGAAAATGATTCTTACCGCTTCGGGAGGGCCATTCCTTGGCAAAAAGTCGAATTATCTGGTAAATGTAAAAGCTAGCCATGCACTTCAACACCCCATCTGGAGCATGGGTGCAAAAATAAGCATAGACAGTGCCACTCTGATGAACAAGGGGCTTGAGATTATTGAGGCCAAATGGCTTTTCGGGCTGCAGAACGAACAGATAGAAGTAGTGATCCATTCTCAATCTGTAATTCACTCTATGGTACAGTTTACCGATGGCTCTATAAAAGCACAGATGGGATTGCCGGATATGAAATTACCCATACAATATGCATTGGCTTTTCCGCACAGGATTAACAATACTTATAAACGCCTCGACTTTAAAGATTTTCCAAAATTGACTTTTGAGCCTGCCGATTATAAAACTTTCCGTAATCTTGCTATCGCAAAAGATGTACTGTACAAAGGCGGGAATGCCGCATGTGTGATGAATGCCGCAAATGAAATGGTGGTACATGCCTTTTTGCAAAATAAAGTTGGCTTCCTGGAGATGAGCGATATGATTGAAAAGACACTGGAGCAAGTGGCATTTATTGAGCATCCCGGCCTGGACGATTATAAAGAAAGTGATGCCGAAGCCAGGGTTTATGCAACAGAATTTATTAAAAAGAGCCAGTTGTCTATTTATTAGTCTTTAGTCGTGATTAGGTAGTCAAAAAATTAAAACATAGAAAATTAAAACCAGATTATTAATACATATAAAAATATTTATTACAAAATATAACATTCAGATCTTAAACTTTAGACTAACTGCTAAAGACTTTAGACTTCTAAAATTCCAGATAATAAAAAAATGCATTCACTAACTATTTTATTGATGTCGGGCACAGCAGTTAAGGTGATACAACTGTTTGTTGCTCTATCCTTGCTTATCGTATTGCATGAGGGCGGCCACTTCTTTTTCGCCAAGCTGTTTAAGACACGGGTTGAGAAGTTTTACCTGTTCTTCGACTTTCTGTTTCCTTTCTCAGGGTTGCTCAATTTTTCACTTTTCAAGAAAAAGAAGGGTGATACTGAATATGGTATTGGCTGGTTCCCGTTGGGCGGCTATGTGAAGATAGCAGGCATGGTAGATGAGAGTATGGACAAGGAACAGATGGCATTGCCGCCACAACCATGGGAGTATCGCAGCAAGAAGCCCTACCAGCGTCTTTTCATTATGCTAGGCGGTATAATTGTAAATACTCTACTGGCAATAGTATTGTACATTATTGTATTTGGGGTATATGGCGAAGAATACCTGCCAACTGCTAATGCCACATACGGTATTATGGTGGACAGTACAGCCAAGTCGACTGGGTTACTTAACGGAGATAAGATAACAGGTATTGATGGCAAGCCGATCGCAAGATTTGAGAAAATAGTGCCTACTATGGTACTGGAGCAGGGTAAAACCTTGCAGGTGGTCCGAAACGGGCAAACCATTGATGTGCCTGTGGTGGAAGGTACAGTCAGGGCTATTAATAAAGGAGGTAAAAGAGGTATGTTTATTATGCCTCGCATGCCCGTGAATGTGGAAGAGATAACTAAAGGAACTACAGCAGATAAAATGGGTCTTAAAGCAAAGGACAGCATCATAGCGATCAATAATGTACCTGTAAGATTTTATGATGAATTTGATAGTTTTAAAGCAGCCCTTGCAGGAAAGCAGTTTTCGATGTCTGTGATGAGGAATGGAAATAAGGTTGATCTTTCGTCCATCATGCCAACCGATAAAAAGCTTGGATTTATTGCCAATCTGGACGAAGACAGGTATTTTATAACAGATAAGATCAAGTATAATCCGCTTCAGGCCGTTGGCAGGGGATTTTCGTATACGTTTGAAAAATTCAGCGATTATCTGTTATCGTTCAAACTGATGTTTACCTCAAAAGAGGTGAAACTGAATGAAAGCATGGGCGGCATTATCAGTTTCGGGAAAATATTTCCCGGCGAATTCGACATGCAGAAATTCCTGATGCTAACCGCATTTGTATCTATCATCCTTGCTTTTATGAATCTGCTTCCTATACCAGGCCTCGATGGTGGCTATGTGATTTTCCTCCTGTTTGAAATGATTACCGGAAAAACAGTAAGTGAAAAAGTAATGGAACGTGCCACAACTGTAGGACTGGTTTTATTACTCACTCTTATGGTTTATGCCAATGGGCTGGATATCTTCAGGCTGTTTAAGCATTGATAGATAATAAAACCGGCCAAAACCAATTTCCTTTGAACCTTACAAAATTGCTATCTTATATCAACCCGGCTCAGATCAATTATATTCATTGGGTTGCTCCTGAAACCGGTAATGTTGTTTTGGGTAAAGTGTATCAGCTTTTCGTAATAAAGCGGTATAATTGGTGCATAGCTCATAGCCAGGCTGTCCATTTGTCTGTATATGTGCCATCTGGCAGTATCGGGCAGGTTAAGGCTTTGGTCGTACCACTTATCGAAGGTTGGGTTGTTAAACCGGGTATAGTTTGGCGGGGCAGGAAAGCTGCTGTTGAAGAACACAAGGTAGGTTTCGGCGTCTGGGTAATCGGCCAGCCATTGTGCCCGGAATATAACTGCCTTTGAGGAACTAATCTGCTGCTTCAGCACATTAGGTTGAATCAATTCTATGGTAGTTGTAATACCCACCTCATTCAGTTCACTGGCAATAAAATTGACGATGTCTTCAAAATTGGTGGGCACCATTATTTTTAATGGCTTCATCCCGGCTCCGTTCGGATAACCAGCCAGGGCAAGCAATTGTAAGGCTTTGGCAGGATTATAGTCGTAGCCGTAAAGGGCATTGGTGTCGTAGCCGGGCATACCTGCGGGTATAAAGCCTTTGGTGGCAGGTAGGCCCATACCATTCTTGAAATAAGTTACGATCTTCTGCCTGCTGATAGCATAATTGATAGCCTGCCTTACCAGGACGCTTCGGGTAGGCTCGCGTGCCATTAAAGGGCTGGTAGTGTCGGTGAGAAACCCGATGTATTCGGTATTGAGGTAGGTGCTTTTCTCCATCCTGAACCGGCTGGTAAATTCGGGTTTCAAGGTGCCGTCTTTGGATAGTATCAGGTCTTTGGAAGAGCCATCAACTCCATTCACAAAGTCAATTTTTCCCTGCATGAAAAGCAGGAATTCTGAAGCTTTGCTGTCCACAAAAGAAATCTGAACTGCATCAAGGTAGGGTAATTGTAGACCCGATGAGTCACGCTGCCAGTAATGAGGGTTACGCAGCAGGTCAAGTGCATTGCCTTCATCCCAGTACTCAAACATAAAGGGGCCGGTGCCACATGGGTGGCTCCTGAAATCCTTACCCCAATGATCAGCCACTTCGTGAGGGATGATGTTGCAGTATGGCATGCTGAGAATCTCAACCAGCGGCCTGAACGGAGTTCTAAGTTTTATCTGAACTGTAGTATCATCAATTGCAACAAACGGATTCGCAGATTCTACATGTCCATTAAATATCCATGCGCCCGGAGATGCCGTATGCGGATCAATTATACGTTGAAAACTATACACAACATCGGCAGCTTTCATCTTCCTTCCCTTGCCTTCAGGAAATAAAGGGTTATCCTGAAAGAAGATATCATTGCGGAGATGAAAGGTATATTCCAAACCATCCGCATTTACCTCCCAGCTCTGTGCCAGCGATGGTTGAATGTGCAGCTTTTCATCGGTCTCCACAAGTGTATTATAAACCATGTGATCGATCCACATCATGTTCAGGTCTTTGGCATAAGCAGGATCCATTGACTCTAAATAACCTGTTGAAATATTGAGGTGAAAGACCTTCTTGCCATCGCTTGCCTTCTTTTGAATACAGGATGCCGGAAGGATTAAAAGAAATAGACTGAAGGCTACAAGATTAAAAACCAATCTTAACAGTTGTATCTGGTATTTATTGGCTGTCATATTCACTAGCTTCAATTACCACAGTTTTCTGGTCCCATACCTTTTGGGCGTCATCAAATACTTTCACTATATAGGTGCCCTGAGGGTCGCGCCTTGGGTCGAATTCTACCTTTACGGTATACCCCAACTTATCAATAATCTGGTCTGCCTCAATATTTTTATAAACGCTTCCGTTCTTATTGAAAACTACTAGGTGCATATTCCGGAATCCTTCGCCTGCCGACCAGTGCATCTGGGCATAAAGCTTGGTTTGATTTCGGGAAATAATTGCCTGGCCTGGCTTGTTTTCTGTTTTGTATTGTATAAAATAATCAGGAAGTTTCACCTTCATCAGGCCTGCTATATACTTTGCAAAATCTTCCGACTCCCTGGCGTAATCGTATGAATAAATGGATGCGATGCTGTGATGGTTGGTGAAATACCATACACCACTTTGAGCAAGCCGGATGGGTACATTGTTGGCTGAAACATATTTCAGTGTCCTGACAAGGTTACTGTCACCAATCTTCAGGAAATGATAATTCAGGTTTGGAAACGGGCTAAGTGCATAGCTCTTGCCGCAAAATGTCTGAAGGGTGATATCAGCGGTTTTTTCCGGTATCAGCTCTATATGCTCATTGCCCAGCACAACAAGGTCCTGAAAAGAACTGTCATCCGGCCGGAATATTAATCCGGGCTGTATATCTACTTTCAGCGAATCTCGGGAGTTGTTAGTCAGTTCCAGTTTCAGGCTTTTATCGCAATAACCACCTGTGGATACTGCTTTTACAGTTATGAGCTTCGATACCATTCCCTTTAGCAGGGAAATGTGTTTTTCCAGCGCGAAACTGCTGCAGTGCCAACAAATGCAGCAACAAAATAATAACATAAATCTGGCTGAGTGGTTACAGTTCATAATCAGTGGTATTAATTTACACAATGTAAGATATAAATGGATAGAGAGGTATAGGTGCTGTGCTAAATATGTTATTAAGGGTTATTTTTTTGCATATGGTTATTCGTTCAATCAAAACAAATAGTACCTGTTTCAAACCTAAAATCACCTAAATTCGCACCCTGATGAATCTGGAAGTGTTGCAGGGTTTGTACCAAAATGATATCCGCTTAAAACAAATTGCGGCGGGGATCACTTTGCCCGGACATATGCTCAGGGTGTATCTCGATAACCTCCGGGGCTCAGCAATTAACTTTATTGCAGCCGCCCTATGGCAGAATACCGATTCCAATCACGTTTTCATTCTCAATGATAAGGAAGAGGCTGCTTATTTCCACAACGATATAGAACACCTCACAAAAGGACTGGATATTTTCTACTTTCCTGATTCTTTTAAGCGCACCGGTTACTTCAATGAACTCAATAGCAGCCATGTTATGCTGCGCACGGAAGCGCTTACTAAGTTCACGGGTAAGAAAATTAATAAGAAAGTACTTGTCACCTATCCTGAAGCGCTCTTCGAAAGGGTAGTCAACCCATCTTCTCTTTCTGATAATATGATCAGTATTAAAGTTGGAGAGACACTCGGGGTAGATGCATTGCTGGACAGGTTCATTTCCCTGGGCTTCCGGCGTGAAGACTTTGTGTATGAGCCGGGTCAATTTGCAATGCGGGGCGGGATACTCGATATTTATTCCTTCGGCAATGAACACCCTTACCGTATTGAGCTTTTTGATACCGAAGTTGATAGTATCAGGATTTTCAACCCTGAGACTCAGCTATCCGAACGAAAATTGCTGCAGGTAAATATTCTGCCTAATATTGAGACAAAATTTGAGACATCTGAAAAAATATCACTGCTCGATTACCTGCCTGAGAATACAGTAATATGGGCCAAGGATCTTTCCTTTACCTTAGGCCGGCTGGCGAAAATGGCCGCCGATCTGCCAGATAAAATGGAGCTGGGCCAGGTGGCTATAGACCATGAGGAGGAAATGCTGAAGGAAATATCAAAGGCTGATTTTGAAACAGGCACCGACTGGCAGGAGAAGATTAAAAACAGGCACCTGATAGAGTGGTACAACCATTCGCTGGCAAAGATAACGGGTGATGAAATTGATGCGGATTTCCTGTTTGCCACTGATGAACAACCGGTCTTCAACCGTCAGTTCAATATGCTGATAAGTGACCTGCAAAAGCGGATAGCTGAGAAGTATGTTGCTTATATTTTTGCTGAGAACCCCAAGCAGCTGGAGCGGCTCAGGAGCATCTTTGATGATGTGAATGCCAATGTTCTTTTTGTACCGGTGCCCACATCCATCAGCAAGGGATTTATAGATCATGATAAAAAAGTGATCTGTTATACCGATCACCAGATTTTTCAGCGGTATCATAAGTACAATGTTAAGCAGGCCTATTCAAAGGGCAAGGCGCTTACATTACGGGCACTCAGAGAGTTGACCCCCGGGGATTATGTTACCCATATAGATCATGGTGTTGGGGTATATAGCGGCCTGCAGAAAATAGATGTAAATGGCAGTATGCAGGAAGCCATACGCATCATTTACAAAGACAATGATGTGCTGTATGTGAATATCAACTCACTGCACAAAATAAGCAAGTACACAGGTAAGGAAGGCACAGTGCCTCGGGTAAATAAGCTGGGCAGTGATGCCTGGCAGAAACTTAAAAATAAGACAAAGAAACAGGTTAAGGATATTGCAGCTGACCTAATTAAACTGTATGCCAAGCGTAAAGCTTCGCAAGGATTTGCCTTCTCGCCCGACAGTTATATGCAGACCGAACTGGAGGCTTCTTTCTTTTATGAAGATACCCCAGATCAGGGCAAGGCAACTGCCGATGTTAAACGCGATATGGAATCGCCGGCACCCATGGATCGGCTGATATGTGGTGATGTGGGTTTCGGCAAAACGGAGATAGCCGTGCGCGCGGCATTTAAAGCTGTGGCCGACAGCAAGCAGGCTGCTATACTTGTACCAACAACCATACTTGCTTTTCAGCATTATAATACCTTTATGGACCGTCTAAAGGAATTCCCTTGCAATATTGATTATGTAAACCGCTTCCGGAGCACAAAGGAAAAGAAGGAGATATTTAAGAAGTTGGAAGAGGGCAAGATTGATATTGTGATAGGCACTCATGGCCTGCTGGGCAAAGAAGTGAAGTTTAAGGATCTGGGTATATTGATTATTGATGAAGAGCAGAAGTTTGGTGTAGGTTCAAAAGAGAAACTCAGGGAGCTAAAGGCAAGTGTGGACACATTGACGCTTACAGCAACGCCAATACCCCGTACACTGCAGTTCTCGCTTATGAATGCCCGCGATCTCAGCATTATCAATACACCACCTCCCAACAGGCAGCCCGTCCATACTGAGGTATTGGTGTTTGATGAATATGCTATAAGGGATGCTATATACTATGAAGCAGAGCGAGGTGGTCAGGTGTTCTTTGTGCATAACCGCGTTCAGAGTCTGCCCGAAATGGCCGGCCTGCTGCGCAACCTTTGCCCCGACCTGCATATTGGTATGGCTCACGGGCAAATGGAAGGGCACCAGCTGGAAGAAGCCTTGTTTAAGTTTATCAATAAAGAATATGATGTGCTCTGCTGCACCAATATTGTAGAGAGCGGTGTGGATATAGCCAATGCCAATACCATAATTATCAATAATGCCCACCAGTTTGGCCTCAGCGATCTGCACCAGTTAAGGGGGCGCGTGGGCCGTAGCAATAAAAAAGCATTCGCCTATCTGGTAGCGCCACCGATGAGCCTGCTGCCGGGCGACAGCCGTAAACGCCTGCAGACACTGGAACAATTCAACGAACTTGGCAGTGGTTTCCAGATTGCCATGCGCGACCTCGACATACGTGGCGCAGGTAACCTTCTGGGTGGCGAGCAGAGCGGATTTATTGCTGAGATTGGTTTTGAGATGTACCAGAAAATACTGGCCGAAGCCATGCGCGAGCTGAAGACTACTGATTTCAAGGATGTCTTCAAAGATGAGTTGGACCGCAAGAAAGACTATGTAAGCGATTGCACTATTGATACCGATCTTGAAATTCTGATCCCAGACATCTATATAGAAAATATAACCGAGCGTCTCTCCATTTACACACAGCTTGACGACATAGAGACAGAGGAAGAAATGAACAAATTCGCTCTCGAGCTGCAGGACCGTTTCGGACCATTACCCCCGCAGGTAGAAGAACTCTTTACAACCCTGCGTTGCCGCCAGATAGCCTGCGAACTGGGCTTTGAAAAACTGATATTGAAGAACCGGCAGATGCGGCTCTATTTCGTAAGCAATCCTGATTCTCCCTACTTCGAATCAGATACCTTCAATCACATCCTGAAGTACATTCAAACCCAGACCAAAAATGCCCGTCTGAAACAGGTAGGCAAGAACTTCCTGCTGGTGGTGGAGAACATCAAAAAGATGAAGGATGTCCTGTGGTTTCTGGAAGGTATGATGGTGAAATAAATTTCTACCTTTATTGACTTATTGATCAACCTGATTCTATTTCCTTATGAAATACCTCTTGCGGCGGCAGCATTGTTTTAGAGGCGGGTAGGTATGGCTGGGGTTATCTTTAAATTTCAGGATGCGAATAAAAATTCAATGAATTCTGTTAATCAATCAGAAATTAATGTTGGGCATACTCTCGAAATTATAGGATATGATTTGGTTACTGCCGGAATAAGTATGATTCTGGTTGATGCCATCTTTATCCGTTCTGAGCGCAAATCGAACGTAAATATAGTTGCTCAACATAATAATGAAATTGGAATTACGTATGATTTTTTAAGGTAAAAAAACATCTGGTTTATACAAGACGCGCAGTGGTTTCCTCTCAGGATCACGACGGAGAAAAATGTAGCATGAGTTTGAGGAGTATTTAATAAAATGCATTAATTTTATGTTTTACGCCTCCTCATAAATAAATTCTGATGAAAATACTGTTCACTGTTCTGTTCTGTTCAATATGGAATGTTCATTGCTTTGCCCAGGAAATTGCAATGGCTCCATCCCGGATGGTTAAGCCTGCTTTTAAATTCGAAACAATCACCGGGGAGGGTGTAAAACACAGACAATCCGCTTTAGGCAGCGCAGGCACTTATTGTATGCTGGGAGGTGTTGTTGCAGGCATCGCTGGATACATAGAGGTGAAGGGCGCTACAAAAACAGATGGTCCCTTTACAATAACGGATGAATCGAAAGTAAACACCGGCAGGGATATTGAAATTGCAGGAGGTGCTGTTTTTACAGCAGGTTTAATTATGGTCATTATAAATGCCGTTGATAATCACAGCAAGCGGGAGACCGCTATTCATATTATTGCACCCAAAAGCAATGAGCTGGGCATCGCTTATAAGTTCTGAAATAAAACCACAAATAGTTAAAAGGTATTGTGGCTTATGCAGGGGATGTTGATGAAGGTAAAGCACAAATGGGTAATGCTGATTTTATAAAATATCTTTTTATTATTAATCCAACACTTAAATTGCATATAATTGCTTCTGTCATACAAAAGCCCGGCAACTGCCCGGCTTTTGCACATCTACTTCTAATTCCAATTTTAATACAAGGGATTTGGTAATGTAACGGCACTGCCACTAGTATTTATAATTGATAATGGTTCAAATTGCACACTCAATCCGGCAGCAAGATTATTCAGAATTGTATTATACAACGTTGAATTTAAATCAGAAGAGATTAATAACACACCATCTGAAATAGAAGAACTGTTCAGTTGCTCTGAACTTATACCATAGGCTACCTGACCCATATTCAGGTATAAGGTCGATACATAATTAGTACCAGCCGATAATACCACGTTGTCAAGCCAGATACTGCTTAACTGAATCTGGTTATCAATAATTACTTCAACCGGTATAATCAAATTTAAATGGTTAATAAAGGAACCGATAAGCATAAGGGAATGATAACGCTCATTTGACTTTAAGGTTACCAAAAAGGATGCATAATCATACTTTGAGGAGGTAACACTTACATTTCCCGCATTGATCATCTGGTATAACAATCCATTCTGAAGATTTGTTGTCGTGAATTGGTCCTGATGCAATGCATTACCAACTATATGAGTACCATTAAATGTTATACTATTCAGGTTTATGTATCCGGAATTGAAGGTCAGAATAGCATTGGCTGGCTGCGGAACCGTTACAAGATGAAAATTAATAGTTGCATTTGCTGCAACTGCATCAACTGGTGTAACTAAAGAACTGTCTTTCTTACAGTTACTGAATAAACTTAAGCTTAAGAAAGCAAGTGCGGTTATTATTTTTGCTTGTTTCATAACATAGTATTTAGCAGTTAATTTATAATCAAAGCTACTGCTCACACTGCACCTTTTGATTGATAATAGTCAATGCACTGTCTGAATTTAGTCAGCCACAAAACTGTGCCAGCAAACCTCCTGATAACGGAATTTGCACATGGATACAGTTAAATAAAAAGCGAGGCGCACTGCCCCGCTTTCTTAATAAAAAGAATGATTTGTTATTTTCAGATCGCTCATTATTCCCCTGGTCTCTTACGGAGAATTGAGGAATTTATTACTCATGTAGTACCAATACCGCTTTTATAGGGTTGTTGATAACCTCTTTTACTGTGCTGTGATTAAATATACGGTAGATCATATTATGCTGGTGTTTCACCAGGCAAAGAATATCTGTATTGCTGGTCTTTATATAATTTACAATACCATCCGTTATATCATCTTCCTGAATGTATTTGAATTCCAGTTCCGTATTTTTTATCAATTCTTTAATACTGTTTTCGCCAGCTACATTGGTTTTCCATGCTTGCTTGGTATCTATCACATTCAGTATGGTCAGTTTTTCAGAATTAAAAGCAAGAATCAGGTCATTCAGTGCTGTAATATCTTCCGATGAAAGCGAAACTTCATAATCAGTCGAAAGAGTAATTACCGGGTTGGAGGAGAACTTGGTTTCGGCCGGAATGATCAATGTAGGCGTTGTGGTATTATTCACCATCATACTCGCATTGTGGCCAAAAAGGTCTTTAATGCCTGTAGCGCCCATCGTACCCATTACCAGCAGTTCAACCGGGTTTGCGTCTATGTATTTGGTGATTACTTTTATAACTGAACCTACATCACAGATGGTAGATACCTTTACATCTTTGTATTCTTCCCTGCTTACAAAAATATTTGCCCATTTTTCAAGCGACTCTCTTTTTGTTTTGTAGTAATCTTCTATAAAAATTGCGCTGTATACATTATTATTAATCCCCTCGGTGGTGCCTATCGCATGTATAGCCACAATCTCCGCTTTAAGTATGTTGGCCAGTTCCACTGCATACTCCATTGCATTGCTGGCGCAATTTGAAAAATCGGTGGCAACTAATATCTGTTTCATTTCGAAATTTTTGTTGATTAAATTATTATTATTAAACCTTATTAATTCATAAGCTTTGCCATCTGCTGGACTTAAGATGCACAACAGTTCATGTAAATTTATACAAACAAATGGAATACAAAAAACAGGCCGAAACCCATGGCAATACAAACCGGTAAAGTTAATATCCACGCCATTGCAATGCTTTTCAATGTACCTCCGTTCAGGTTCTTTGTTCCGCCTGCTGCCGTCATAGTACCGGCAATTCCACTCGACAAGACGTGAGTAGTACTCACCGGCAGACCGAACATGGTGCTTAATTGTATGGTAGCGCCGGCTACCAGCTCCGCTGAAGCGCCTTGCGCGTAATTCAGGTGTTCATTACCAATTTTCTCACCTATGGTAACCACAATTCTTTTCCAGCCAATCATTGTACCGAGGCCCAGTGAAATTGATACTGTAGCTATTACCCATAAAGGGGCAAAATCAGTTACCTGGCCTAGTCCGTGAGCTGCTTCTTTAAAGGCCGTTTTATCTCCAGCAGCAATAGTCATTTCGTGGCTGGCATCAAATGCTTTCAGTTGCTTACTGATAGCCTGTATTTCTTTACGGAATTTAAAGGTTTGTTTTTCATCTGTATTCTTCAACGCAATATCAGCTTTGGCATCAGCTATCTGGGCACTCAGCTTTGCAAAATCTCCTGATTTTGCCGGATTTGCCTGCATTGTCCGCTGAAGTGGCTGATCAATGCTGACAAGTGCTGCCATTATTTTGTCATCATTTACACTATGGTCTATTGCAAACTTTGCCGGTAAAAATGCGATCAGAATCAGCATCAGCAAACCAACTCCTTTCTGCCCGTCATTGCTGCCATGCGAAAAACTAACCCATGTGCAGGTAAATATCAGTAATATACGTATCCATACAGGTGGTCGGTCATTTTCACCTTGAGGTATGTGGAACAATGATTTGGCTTTTACAACGTGCTCCAGAATGTACATCAGTCCCCATGCCAGGAAAAAACCGATTACAGGTGATAAGATCAGCGACAATCCTACATCTTTTGCTTTGTCCCAGTTAACCCCGGTTCCGTGATAAAACATAGTAAAACCCAATGTTGCACCAATAACCGCACCGATAAGCGTATGCGAACTGGAGCAGGGAATACCAAAGTACCAGGTGCCGAGGTTCCAGATGATTGAGGCTATTAATACAGCCAGTACCATAGCCGCACCAACCTGTACGGGAAGCACCATTAAATCATTCAATGGAATCAGTTTCAATATTCCCATAGCTACTGCTATACCACCCACAAATACACCTATAAAATTCCATGCGCCGCTCCAGGGTACGGCTATCATGGGTTTAAGTGCTTTTGTGTATATAACAGTTGCCACGGCATTGGCTGTATCATGGAAACCGTTTACAAATTCGAATGCCACTACACAGAGCAGGCACAGAAAAAATATAACCAGTATCCCACCGGTTAAACTGACTTCCCCGATCAGCGGAAGAGTAATGGAACTTAAAATACTATGCATAATTCAGATGAATAAATATTTTGGAAGAATTTGTATTCCACAAAAGACTAAAACGTCTGTTAACTCTAAAATGCCGGAATGTTACCAAATTATTAACTTGATTTTTTTATTCCGCCTGCCATTTTCCGGCCATGTGTTGAAAATGAAATACGTGTTTTTGGATTTATGAAATCTTAATCGTAATATTGCAATGTAATATGGGAGCGACTAAAACGGATTTGTTTACAAAAAAGCAGAATGAACTGGCCAATATGGCTAAAGCAATAGGCCATCCGGCCCGAATAGCTATTTTGCAGCAACTCATTAAAACCAATACCTGTATCTGCGGCGAACTGGCCTTAGATTTAGGGCTTGCCCAACCAACCATTTCACAGCACCTTAAAGAACTCAAAAATGCCGGGATAATCCAGGGCACAGTAGAAGGTACAAGTGTTTGCTATTGCATTAACCCTAAGGTATGGAAGCAGTACCAGCGTATTTTTTCTGAGTTCTTCGTTGAGGTAAAGGTGGATGGAGAGAGTAAATGTTGCTGATTTTTTTTAAATATTATAAACGCAATATTGCAATAAACAAATTTGATTTTATTTTAAAAAAGTCAAAGCATTTTCAGATGAGCACAGAACAGGAGTTAAAGGAAATAGTAAGACAGAAATACAGCGAAATTGCACTGCAGGACAAAGAAAGTAATATGAGTTCGTGTTGCGGCTCAGGAGGCTGCAGTACAGAGGTATACAACATTATGAGCGAGGATTATTCCAAAATGGAAGGATACAACCCAGATGCTGACCTCGGGCTGGGTTGCGGCCTCCCAACACAGTTTGCTATGATCAAACCTGGTGATGTGGTTATAGACCTTGGCAGCGGCGCAGGCAATGATTGTTTCATAGCCAGGTCGCAGGCCGGATCAGCTGGTAAGGTAATCGGTATTGATTTTACAGATGCTATGATTGATAAGGCCAGGGCTAATGCCGAAAAATTGGGCTTCAATAATGTTGAGTTCCGGTATGGCGATATTGAGAAAATGCCCGTAACAGCTAATGCTGCTGATGTAGTGGTAAGCAATTGTGTGCTGAATCTTGTTCCCAATAAGCGGAATGTGATCAAAGAAATATTCAGGGTTTTAAAAACCAACGGCCACTTCAGTATTTCGGATATCGTATTAGTCGGGCTACTGCCGGAGAAAATTCAGAAAGCCGCTGAGATGTATGCCGGCTGTGTGAGTGGCGCAATTCAGAAGGATGAATATCTGAACCTGATTAAAGAGGCAGGCTTTGAGGCCCTAACTATTCAGAAAGAGAAGCAGATTATAGTACCTGATGATATTCTCTGCACTTATTTAAGCGCACAGGAAATTGCCGATTTCAAAAACAGCGGCACAGGCATTTATAGCATCACGGTATTTGCACGTAAACCCAATTGTTGTACCCCAGGCTCAGGCTGCTGCTAAATCTGACCTATGCGAAACTATATAGCCGAACTGATCGGTACATTTGCCCTTGTTTTTTGCGGCACCGGCGCCGTAGTTATTGATCAGCAATTTGGCGGAGCAGTTACCCATGTGGGTATAGCCATAACCTTCGGCCTCATAGTTATGAGCATGATCTACAGCCTTGGTAACATATCCGGCGCGCATCTTAACCCTGCTGTGAGCATCGCCTTCACAATTGCGGGTCGTTTTTCGGTAAAGTATTTGCCGGGCTACATTATCAGCCAGTTGGCTGGCGCAGTCCTTGCAAGCCTTACCTTGAAATTAATGTTTCCCGCAAATATCTTCCTGGGCGCCACTTTGCCCGCAGGGCCCGAGTTGCAATCGCTGTTACTTGAGTTTATCCTTACCTTCTTTTTAATGCTCGTCATCATCAATGTGGCTACCGGCAGTAAAGAGCAGGGTATGTTTGCAGGCCTTGCTATTGGTTCTGTTGTAGCGCTCGAAGCTATATTTGCCGGTCCCGTTTGCGGTGCCTCCATGAACCCAGCCAGGTCCATCGCGCCAGCTCTTGTTTCCGGTCATTTAGAGCATCTGTGGATTTATATTGTTGCGCCTGTTGCGGGTGCTGCATCTGCAATACCTGTTTGGAAATACTTAACTGAAAATCATAAAAACTAAACAATGAAAATCGCATTGTTCTCCGATATTCACGCCAATCTGCCTGCTCTGGAGGCCTGCCTTTCCGATATTGATAACCAGAAACCCGATGCCGTTTATTGCCTTGGCGATTTAGTCGGTTACAATATCTGGCCCAATGAAGTCATCAATACTATCAGGAAGCGGGGCATACCCGCCATAGCCGGCAATTACGATTTTGGTATCGGCAGGAGCAGCGATGATTGTGGCTGCGCTTATAAAACCGATGGCGAGAGGGCAATGGGCAAAGTTTCTATTTCATTCACCAACGAGATAACCGGAGAAGAAGAACGTAAATACCTCCGGTCTCTGCCTGCCCATATCAGAGTTGAGTTTCAGTTAAACGATGATAAACTGAACCTGCTGCTTGTGCATGGCAGTCCGCGACGCATAAATGAATACCTCTTCGAAGACAGGGACGAAAAAAGCCTGCTCCGCATTATTAACGATGCCGGTGCCGACATTATGTGTTTCGGGCATACCCATAAGCCCTATCACCGCATCCTTGAGCAGGCCGGAGAAGCTATTCGTTTCCGACATGCCATTAATTTAGGTTCCGTAGGCAAACCCAAGGATAATGATATCAGGGGATGCTATGTTTTGCTGCATATAAATGAGGCAAGCAGTATTAACATTAAAGATTCCATCAAGGTAGAATTTGTCCGGTTCAGCTACGACATAGAATTAGCTGCAAAAGCAATTGAAGACAGCCCGTTGCCCAATCAATATGCCGATATGCTGCGCAAAGGCTATTGATTAATAGTTGATGACGTAACTGATGCTCCTTCTACCTGCAGCTACTTTTAACAATACACCACTATCCATCAGTTCCTGTGTGTCCCTCAAGTTATACTATGCTATTATTATGCCACTGCCCTTGAAGTTAGATATAAACAACCTAATCCGTATCTATAAAAACTAAACTATCCAAAACTACTTTACCACACACTTCATCATACAATCCCAAAGTTTTTGGGCTGATGATTCCCAGGAAAATTTCCTGATCTGAATTCGGGCATTGACAATAAGTTTTTTGCGAAGGGCTTCGTCTTTATAAAGGAGGTGCATTTTGGCAGCTATGTCTTCGGGGTCGGAGGGATCTGCAAGGAGGGCGGCATCACCGGCTACTTCCGGCATAGAGGAAGTGTTGCTGACTATAGCAGGTACATCGCATTGCAATGCCTCAAGAATGGGGATTCCAAAACCTTCGAACAGTGAGGCATATACCAGGGCATAAGCGCCTCCTGTTAGCTTCGATAGTTCGTCAACATTCATATAGCCCACCCAAATCACATCATCTTTGAAAGGCATTGTGGCTTTCATTTCCTCCACTTCCTCATACTTCCAGGCGGGGCGGCCTGCTATCACCAGCTTCATATTGGTATATTGCCGCTGCTTAAAAAGGACAAAGGCTTTGAGCAGGTTTACGATGTTTTTGCGGGGATGCAGGGCACCGGCAAATACAAAATATTCGCAGCCTCCTGTGTATTGTTTTTTTACAGCTTCCCGCTCGTCATAGGTTAGCGGTCTGTATTCATCGTGGGCTCCGTTGTATACTACATCTATTTTGCTTTCGCTGATGCCATAGCACTTTATGAGGTCGTTTTTAGAAAAGGTGGAAACGGTAGCTATCCTTGCTGCTTTATGTGCAAACAACGGGGAAAAATGCCTCCAGTAAACCCGCTGTGCCAATACAAAATGCTCAGGGTAGTGCTCAAATGCGAGGTCGTGAATAACGAGGCAGGTAGGTACCCTGGTACTCAATGACATGAAGCTGTCGGGGGACAGGAACAGGTCAATTTTATATTTGCGCAAAAGGTAGGGTATGCTCCACTCGAACCAGATATAGAACAAAACAGGATGCCGCGCCTGGGGATGAACCACCACAGGCATAACATTGGGCGCAAAAACAAATAAGGGATCGTAAGGCCTGTCGAAAAAGAAAATGAAATCATGTTCGGGATGGTCCCGCACGATGCGTTCCAGTGTCTGATAAGTAAACCAACCTATACCCTCCAGCTTTCCTTTTAACAGTAAACGTGTATTTACAGCAATTCGCATACCTTATGCCGACAAAAATATACTTTTACTGCTTTATTCACGTTTAAAATCCGGAATGCGGCGGTTTTTTGTAAAAAATATTCTTTTTGTAATAGCAGTAAATATATTGGTAAAACCAATATGGGTGCTTTTTATAGACCGTGTGGTGCAAAACAGGGTGCCTTCTGCATCTTATGGTACCTATACTGCACTATTATCCCTGAGTATTATTTTTCAGACACTGCTTGATTTTGGCATTAGCAGTTATAACAGCCGCACCATAGCCCAAAATCCGGATAAACTGGCTACAGTGTTTCCGGCTATGCTGTCTGCCCGGCTTGTGCTGATTTTTCTGTATACATTGCTTGCTTTTATATATGGATACAGTATAGGCTACAGAGGCTGGGAGCTGACACTGCTGCTGGGTGTGCTGATGATACAGTCGCTCAACTCGCTGGTGTCTTTTATCAGGAGCAATATTGCGGCACTGCACCGGTTTAAGACTGAGGGAATATTATCTGTTTCCGACAGGTTGCTGATGATTATCATCTGTGGTTTCCTGCTTATTTACCCGGCTACTGCAAGGTTATTCAGTATTCAGTGGTTTGTAATCGCACAGATAGGCTGTTATTTTTTCGCTGCAGCACTGGGGTATATTATTTTAAAGCGTATAGGTAAAATAAAGCTGCGGTTTTCATTTAACGGGCCTGAGATCTTTGGTATAATGAAACAAAGCTTTCCTTATGCTTTGCTGATACTGCAGATGTCTATTTACAACAGGGCTGATGTGATGATTATGGAACGCATCTGCCCCGATGGAAAAGTGCAGGCAGGTATATGGGCGGCGGCCTTCAGGCTGCTGGACCAGGCCAATATGTTCGGGCTGATGTTTGCTACAATTTTACTGCCGATGTTCGGGCGTATGCTGGCGCAGAAAAACAATGTAAACCAGATTATAAAACTATGTGTAAACATCCTGCTGCCTCTTTCTTTTATGGTAGCCATAGCTGGTATCTTTTTCAGCGGCGAAATAATGCACCTGCTTTATCATTCAGCCAAACTGTATGGCGACCCTGTGATGGCACAAAAATATAACCGGGTGTTTGCTATACTTATAGCTTCATTCCCGGCATGGTGCCTGATGTATGTATACTCTACGCTGCTTACTGCCAATGGCAGCCTTAAGACACTTAATATCATTGCTTTTGCCGGGGTTATCATCAACCTCGTACTCAATTTTTACCTGATACCAAGGTATGAAGCCAAAGGGGGGGCCATTACTTCACTGATCACGCAAACCTCCCTGGCAATAGCGTTTATCATTTATGCATCCCGGATTGTTAAACTTCCCTTTAATCTAAAATGGATATTGGCACATATTGCTTACCTGATTATGATTCTGGGTGTAGGGTATGGGATAAACCTCCTGATGCATAATAGTCACTGGCTTTTGCAACTGGCTGTTTTCATACCAGTATGTATGAGCCTGTTGTTTGTATTCCGGTTTGTTTCTATAGGTAGTGTGAAGCAGTTGATGGCAAGTACGGAAAAGGGATAATATTTCTGTTGCTTCTGTTTGTTGAAAATTATATCCCAATACATATACCTATTTTATCCTTTTAGCTTCATCCAGCGAACTCTCTTTTTGGTTATTGGCTTGTTTACCGCCAAAATTATAGGTAACAGCCACAGAGAATAACTTGGAAGCAAACCTGAACTTTGCATCAGTACTGAAATCATTTGTCTTATTGTGTATCCCCGATTGGTAAAGGCCAAAAGGGTCTTCGGCCGCAAACTTTACCAGCAGCCGCTTCCCTGCCTTTTTGGATGCACCAAGCGACATGTATATCATCTGGTCGTCTGTTTCAATGGGCGATATCCTTTCGCCGGTGTTGTAGCTTGCATATGCCTCGGCCTTCCATCCACTACCCAGGTTGAATTGTGTATTGATATTAAGAGATAATCCTGTCCAATCTTTTGTAATAAGAATATTATTCACAGGCCCTGTATATTGCATGTAATAAAGGCTGCCCGATACATTTAATGTCCACCACTTGAAAAGGTCTTTGTTAAATACCTCCGACCAGGTAGCATACTTGCTTGAGCCAAAATTTTCGTTTATGTCATAAACTGTTTTTGTAGCAGCATTCACCTCCAGCATGTCGCTGATAACAGATGTGGTGCGCGAAAAACTCAATGCAGAAATGAGCATGTTTTTATAGCTGTGCTTCAGCTCTGCATTATAGGTATATTCGGGTTGCAGTCCGGAATTGCCTTCCACATAGCTGCCCTGGAAATTGTAATAAATAAAAGGATTAAGCAAAGCATAGCCGGGCCGTTCTGTGCGCCGCCCGAAATTCAGTTCAAACTGGTTATTAGTGTCATTTTTATAGGTAATAAATCCAGTAGGAAAAGGTGCTAAATAGTTTCTGTTAAAACTGCTGCTATGTTCATATTGCAAGCCATCAGCAATAGTTAGCTCCGCACGCAATCCTAAACGCGCTTCCCATTTTTTACCGAAGTTGCGGGCGATACCGGCATATGCGGCATTGATGTTTTCCTTATAGTGAAAGTGATTGCTTCGTGAGGTATCATTTACCCATTCATTGTTTTCCATCAGCCTGAAGGATCCACTGTCGTTCGTGGTTACCCAACTGCTTTTGAAACCTGCCTCCAGTTTTATTCCATTGGCGGAAGCATAAGTGTAATCTGCTTTGATACTGTATACTTTTATAGTTAGCAGTTGCCGGCTGTTTTGCAGCGGGGGCGGCGTAAGTGGGTTCATCTGGCTGTCGAAGCTGGTGGTAGTAAGGTCCTGATATTCGTTTTTTCTATAGGCGAGGTAATCAAAATTAACATCAAGGCAGCTCTCTTTACTGAACTTCTTGGTGAGATAAGCATTAGCAGCAAGGTTGCGCCTAATAAATCCATCAGCATTGGCCACGTTATTGTAAGAAGCTATATTGTTGCCCTGATCATAGTTGACAGTGGAGAGAAAGCCATGATCCGTATTTGGATGGTAGGTATCCCTTGCGTTCACCCCAATGGTTGTTTTATTCGTTAGCTCATAGTCTGCTGCCAGTCTCAAAGCACTATTGCCAAACCGCTCTTTAGGTGCTGAGTGTATATAACTGCTGCTGTTTACGGCACCTGTTTGCAGATCAATATATTTAAGTGTTTCCTTCCAGTCGGCAAAGCCTATGGCCTCCATATCGCTGCCGCTGAGTGAAAGATTCAGCCTCTTCACTTTGTAATTCAGCAGCAGGCTTTCTTCCCGGTGAAAATATACACCCAGGCCATAGCTGCCGGTTACACTGCCGTTAAATCCCTGTTTTTTATTTTTCTTCAGCTTTACATTGATGATACCCGTATTACCAGCGGCATCATACTTTGCCCCGGGCTGTGTAATCAGTTCCATCTGGCTCACCTCATCAGCCGATATTGCTTTCAGGTATTCCGCCAGGTCATCTCCCGATAAGTAGGTTTGCCGGTCGTCTATAAGTACCATCACACCTGCTTTTCCCTGCATGATTATGTTATTGTTCATATCCACAGTTACTCCCGGAAGCCTGCGCATCAGTTCCAGTACATTTGTGGTGCCTGTTGTAGCAGAGCCTTCAATGTTTATAGTGAGCCTGCCCATGTTCATTTCTATAAAAGGTTTCCTCGTTGTTATTGCTATTTCACCGAGGATAGTATTTTCTTTTTCAAGGTCCAGGGTACAGCTAACTGCAGCCTTTTCAGTAACTGTTATTACTTGTGATCCGGTTTTAAATCCCAAGGAGCTTACCACAACAATATACTTTCCATCTGCCAGATCCCTGAACAAAAAATTGCCCTTATCATCTGTCAGTTCGCTCCTTATCCATGCTGAGTCTGTTCCGTTCAATATTGTTACAGAAGCTGCTGCCAACGGAATTCCCTGCCCGGTAACCGTACCAGATATACTTCCCGTTTGTCCGGCGACATTTAAGCCACAAAACAGGATTATTATTGAAAACAGGGAGCTTATGAGGGAGCGCATAGCAAATTTTTGTTGCTCAAATGTAGTTTAACCTGATACTAGTTGTATAGATATTAACCCTAATTAACCCAATATCAAAAGTGACCAGATATGCTCAAACTCCATTTTTCATTCATAAATTTGCTTAAATAAATTCTGAAATGGAACTGGCAGAACTCAACCCCAATCTAATATATACTTACGCCGATTATCTGAAATGGACTTTTCAGGAACGCGTAGAATTGTTAAAAGGAAAGATCTACCCTATGAGCGCACCCAGCAGGGAGCATCAGGACCTTTCTTCTTATATTCAGGGAGAGTTGTACGATTATCTTAAAGGTAAAAACTGCAAAGTATATGCCGCTCCTTTCGATGTGAGGATACCAAGAAAACTGAAAGATGATACAGATATAATCACAGTATTGCAACCAGACATTTGCGTTATCTGCAACAAATCAATTCTTGATGCCAAAGGTTGCCTCGGGGCACCCGATATTATTGTTGAAATTTTGTCTCCCTCTAATAGCGTAACCGAACTCAGCAATAAATATGACATCTATCTCGAAGCCGGTGTTAAAGAATACTGGGTAGTATCGCCGCAGAATAAGACTTTTCTCATGTACACACTACAGGACGGCAAGTACATACCTTCTCGCTTAATGGTAGCCGGCCATTCAGCAACATCTACAGTTCTCAATGGTTTTTCATTAGACCTCACTGCACTGTTCAATAGTATGGATTGATTGACCAAAATCTTCAGATGCTATGCCGAACAGAAATGAGAAAAATAAACGCAAAGAATTGGTACGGCAATGGAGCCTGGAACAAAACGAAAAATTCCTGAACAGCCTGCCAATGCGAAAGGAAAAGTTCCTTGAATTGTTTGATTGCATTGATGAAAATATTACTTTAGACGAAGATGATTTCCCTTCATTCAGATGGACCGAAAAATTTCTAACGGCTAATTCAATTGACCGTTTGCTAATGATTAATTGGTTTATACAGAATGGGGGTGGTAGTGACAGTGAAATTCTCTGGAATATTGAAGATACTTTTCAATAAACTAAATTCTCAAATCCCAATTTCCTAAAATCAATTCAAACTCCTGAAATCCACCGGTACCAACTTACTTACTCCAGGCTCCTGCATTGTTACACCATATATCACATCTACCGATGCCATGGTTTGCTTGTTGTGGGTTACAATAATGAACTGAGAGTTATCGGAAAACTTACGGATCATCTGCGTAAACTTGCCCACATTGGCATCATCCAGCGGTGCATCCACCTCATCCAGTATGCAGAACGGGGCAGGCTTTATGAGGTATATCGCAAACAGGAACGCCGTAGAAGTAAGTGTCTTCTCCCCGCCCGATAACTGTGTCAATGTGCTTGGCTTCTTACCTTTTGGCTGCGCATAAATTTCTATATTGCTGTCGGCCATATTATCTGGGTCAGTGAGGCGCAGGTCGCAATTATCTTCTTCAGTAAACAGTGCTTTAAACACAGTTACAAAATTCGTGCGCACCATATTGAAGGTATCGCTGAATTTCTGGTTCGCGGTCTGTTCCACTTCATCAATTGTTGATAATAATGATTCCTTGGCATTTACCAGGTCATCTCTCTGCTCCACAATAAAGTCATTCCTCACCTTCATTTCCGTATAAGCTTCAATGGCTGTGGGGTTTATTTCGCCCATATTTTCCAGGCGCTTCTTCATTTTATCTGCACTGGCTGTCAGCTCTTCTATACTTTCTTTTCCGGTGCGTGGCTGGTCCAGTATCTCATCCAGCACTACTTTAAATTCTATGGCCAGGCGCTCACTCATACCAGCCACCTGCACCTTCATTGTGCTTAATTTTTCCTTTATACCATTCAGCAGCGCCTCAGCCTGCTCCTTTTCCCTGCGCTTCTGGTTCAGCTGTCCTTCCTGTGCTGTAATGCCATTACGCATTTCGTAGTAGGCCCTGTCTTTCTCATTCAGTATTCGCTCATCACTTTCCTTCCTGCTCAGCAATTCATAAAGTTCGTTGTCGCCTTTGTGCAGCAGTTTTTCTGTATCAGCCAGCTGGGTATTTATCTGCTGCAGTTGTTCGCTGTTGCTGGCTATCTGCCGCTTCAGGTCATTAAACTGGTTATTCCTGAATTGCAATTCCTGCTTCAGATTATCCAGCTTACTCTGCTGCCTGGTATAGGCTATATTCTGACTGTTGTACAAATGTGTTATCTCATTAAAAGCTTGCTCCACACCTATAAATTCGTCATCAGCACTCTGTATATTTTGCTGGTGGGTCTTCAGCTGATCTGTAATTTTTTCCAGTTCGGCCCTGGTATCACTAATATTCTCCCTGTTCTGTACCAGCTGATCCTGCAAATCCAGCAGCCTTTTGTCGGCTGTTGCATTCAGGTTTTCAAAATTTTCCACACGGTTGCCAAGGTTCACACTATGATTCTGGAGTTTGTTTATTTCCTGGCGTGCCTGCTCTATTGCTTTATCGCTTAGTTCGTTATTGAAGCCGGTAATTCTTGTTTGTGTATCGGCAACATTTTTTTTCAGTTCAGCAGTAGTTGTTGTCAGATCCTGTATCTCTTTTGCGAGCCGCTCCAGGTTTTTGGCACGACCAATTTTATTCCCTTCAAACAGCCCTACTGATCCGCCACCCAGGGTATACTTGCCGCGTATCATCTTGCCGCTTTTTGCCACCAGCACATTGCCGTTTGTCAGGGCTATCTCAGCAATATCAGCGCCATCAATGGTTATATACACATGGCCCAGCAATCTTTTGGCCAGTTCGGCATATTGTTCATCTACAGTTACTACGCTGAGCGCGGGCACTGAATTTTCCGGTGTTTCAGTAACATTTGCCACCGATGCCCCCAGGTGGTCCAGCACAAAAAAGTTGGCCTTGCCTTTCTTGTTTCTGTCCAGCAAACCCACGGCCTTGGCCGCTTCATCAGTATTGGCAACAATATAGTAGTTCAGGTAACTGTCCAGAACATTCTCCAGCGCCGTCCGATATTCATTCTGTACCACAAATACATCACTCAGCAGCGGGGCGCTGTTGTCCCATTCTTTATTTTTCTTCAAAAATTTAATGCTGTCCGGATATCCCTCCAGGCTATCCACCAGCGATTTCAGCAGATCATGCTCATTTCTCCTTGCGTCCAGTTTCCTGTTTTCCTCCACCAGCTTAGCCCTCAGACTTTCCATCTGTTCCTGGCTTTCCAGTATCTTCTGCTTTACCTCTTCGTGTTTTGTTATCAGGTCCTGCAGCTCTTCCCGCTTGTCCTCAAGTTTTTCTTCTGTTTCTTTGCGCTCTCTGCCCAGTTGGTCCACCTGGCCTGTACGCTGGTTCTTTTCTTCCTGTACCTGCATCAGGCTGCGCTGAAGGTTCATTACCGATGTGTCTGCTATCGCAACTTTTTTCTCAGCGTCAAACTGGCTTCTCTGCCCTATCTGGTAGTCGGCCCTTAGCTTTTCAAGCACCTGTTTCTTCTCATCAAATGCCTTCCGCTTTTCATCCACACTCTTACGCAAAGCTTCCAGTTCTTCTCTTATTTTTTCCAGGCCTGTGGTTTCTTCAGCAATCTGCTTTTCCGAGAAAGCTATTGACTCCTCCAGTTGCTGGCTCTGCCCGCCAGCACCAGACAGAAAGTCTCTCAGGTTTTTTTCCCTTTCTTTGAGGTGTTCCAGCTTCTGGGCTGCAAGTTTTTTATCACTTTCCAGCTGCCGCAGCTTATTCACCATTTCATTAAACTGTTTCTGCAATCCGCTAAGTTCCTGTTCTTTTTCTATGAGTTTCACCTTCTGCTGCTCCACACTCGCCTCTTCGGTTGCAACAATAGCTTCCAGCTGAGCCCTCCGGTCTGTCTCGGTATCGTGCTGCTCATTCAGTGTTTTATATTGTTCGTTAAAGTGCTCCAGGCTGGCCTTGGCAAGCTCCACACTTACTTCTTTATATTCACCCTTTATTGAGAAGTAGCGCTCCGCTTTTTTAGCCTGGCTTTCCAGTGTGCGCAGGTTATTACCTATTTCAAACAGCAGGTCTTCTATTCGTGCTATATCCAGCTCTGTTGCTTCCAGCTTCTGTTTTGCCTCCTTCTTGCGTGTTTTGTAAATACTGATACCTGCCGCCTGCTCCAGCATCCTGCGCCGAGCACCTTCCTTATCTTTAATGATATCATCCACCATCCCCAGCTCTATGATGGCATAGGAGTCATTGCTCACACCTGTATCCAGGAAGAGGTTGTGGATATCCTTGAGCCGGCAGCTTACATCATTGAGGCGATATTCGCTCTCACCGTTTTTATAAAACTTGCGGGTGATTGTAACAGTAGTAAACTCCGTAGGCAGCAGGTTGCGCGTGTTCTCAAACGTGAGCGATACCTCAGCCATTCCCGATGCCGACCGTGTCCTCGATCCATTGAAGATCAGGTCGTCCAGGTTATCGCTCCTCAGCGCCTTTATCTTATGCTCGCCTATCACCCATCGTATGGCATCTACAATGTTGCTCTTGCCACACCCGTTCGGGCCCACGATACCCGTTATCGGGTTATCCAATATAATATGGGTCTTATCTGCAAAAGATTTAAACCCTTTTATCTCCAACGACTTTAGCTTCAAAACACAAAATTTTAGGGGGAGAGCAAAGATAACAGATAATTGATGGGAATGAAATAAAGCAGAAAATTACAATTGGGGGGATTTATCTTCTGTATTTTCCTTTTGGGCTTCTGCTTTTATGAAAAATGGACGATATGTAAATCGTTTTATTTTCATCATTTATCAAAAAGACTATTGTAAATGGGAAGTCTTCTACAATTGATTCCCTGAAACGCCCTTTAGAAAAATGAAAGGCATGCGGAGTAGCGATGATTTTTTGCAATTGCTTCTCTATTTCCAGGCAGAGTTGCAATTTTAACAATATGCACATATTGAAGAGAAAAGAGAAGAAGCATTGTTAAAATTAAAAACATTATTATGTAAGGGAATTTGTTCCCCCGATTTTAACCTTCAAGATAACGTCGAAATAGCAATAAAAGACGGTCATAAAAATCCAGATCTATTGCAAAGATTAGCTGACATTCTTAAAAAAGACTTTCCAGTATCTGATTTATGTGCTGAAAAATAATTAAATCATCACCCCCGTTGTTCCATGTGTTCTCAAATTTAAAAAATGTTGTCTAGGATGTTAGACGAGTGCAGCCTGAAACAAAAATCCATCAAAAAAATTCTCAACATCACTTATTGAGCTATCAAACGATGCTCAGTCCCTTCAACGTTTTCTGCGCCATAAAAGGATGTTCAGGATTCACCACCAGTTTTTGAAGCTTTGGATTAATGACCACGTCCATGTCTTCCATAGGTATGGCGCCAAGTAAACATTGGTTATTGCCGGGAAGCACAAGGGCCCGGCAAATAGTATTTCTGTTTTCAAACACGATAGTAACCGGGCCTACAATCTCATACTTTTCAATATGTCCGTTGGCAAGTGTGGCGCTTTCGTATCCAAGCGACTTAAAACCGAGTTGGTTCCTGATCTCTTCATTAATGCACATCATATATGCACCGCTGTCAACCAATACATTGACATTGGTTTTCCGTACCTTATCTTCCGGTATATACCCTGAATTAAAAAGGGAAATATCATCCTGGTTGATCAATTCTATATCGGTGTGTACTAATCCCATCTATTTATTTTTCCTGATCAATAACGGAAACTTTTTTGCAAATCTACAGCAGTTTTTATGAATATCTCGCCTGAACTGTAAGTTACTAATTGTCTGCAGTGCATCCATCTTTTCAACCAACATTAAAATCACCAGTTAGCGGTCATACCTCCTGGTGCTCCCGTTTTTCTCCAACAATAAAAACAAGAAACGTTATTCCCGGAAATTAGTGAAGCACCACACATTGTAACACTATTGATGTGTTCTGCTACTTGGGTGAAAGCTTTTATTGAGAAAACTCCCATAAACTAAAGAAGCTATTTCAGATATGGATCCAAAATAGCTTCTTTATAAATTAATTTTTTATGACACACCCAATTTGTGGGTTTCTTATTTAATGAACAGGAGGTTCTGGCGAATAATGCTCACCAGGCTGTAACATACCCGTAGGCTGCCCGTTACTCCATCTTGGTTTGTAGGTTTTCTGATAATCCTGACCATTCTGGTGCCGGTAGGCATTATCACCAAAATAGGTAAGTATAGTCTCCAGCTGGTTTACATCCAGGTAGCCGGCCTGAACAATTGGATTCTGAAAATTCTCCATCATAATTACAGCAGTAGGATACGACATAGATCCTTTCATAATTTCTACTGCAAATGTATTAGCCTTGTATTGCGGATCAAAACGGTATTCCTTGCCCTGGAAATGAATTACATCCTGGCGCTCGGCATCCAGTTTTACAGCATAATAATTGGCATTCATGTATTTGATCAGCGCCGGATTCTGGAATGTAGTTGCATCCATCTTCTTGCACCAGCCACACCAGCCGGTATATATATCAAAATATACTTTCTTGGGGTTCTGTGCCATCTTGGCCTGCAGTTCATCTATCGATGTAATCCAATGTATCTCATTGGCTTCAGGTGCCGGTGCCGGATTTTTCTTCCAGGCAATAAAAGCGGGGCTTATCAGCAGCAAGGCAATCGCAGATATCAATACGCGTTTCATTCAATATAGTTTTGAGAATCAAATTTACAAATATTCCATGTAGTTTTGCTCAATCAGCCAAAAAAATTATGATAAAAATAGCAGTTGCGGTTTCAGGAGCGAGCGGATCAATATATGCAAAGGTTTTACTGGAACAGCTGCAGAGGCTTAAAGAACAGGTGGCTGAGGTAAGTCTGGTGTGGAGCGATAATGCATTTACTGTTTGGCAGCACGAGCTGGGCAATAAAGATTATGAGCAGTATCCGTTCAGGGTATGGAATAAGAACGATTTTATGGCTCCTTTTGCCTCAGGCAGTTCATCCTACAGCGCACTCATTATTTGTCCCTGCAGCATGGGCACACTGGGCCGTATAGCCGGTGGCATAAGTAATGACCTGGTAACCCGAGCTGCCGATGTAATGCTCAAAGAAAGGCGCAAACTCATATGCGTGGTGCGCGAAACACCTTATAATCTTATTCACCTGCGCAATATGACAACGATTACAGAAGCGGGTGGTATTATTTGCCCTGCCACACCTTCCTTTTACAGCAAGCCGTTAACGATAGATGATGTGGCTTATACCGTTATTCACCGGGTGTTGCAACTGGCTGGTTTGAATGCTGATGGATATAGGTGGGGGGAGTAGGTTAAGAGAACAAAAAAGTTTAAATTTGAGATATGGAAACGTTTGAGGTGAAAATTGGAAATGAAATGAAAAAAACGGATAGAATTGTTTCAATTGAGGGAGGTTACCATATTTTTTCTAATAAGCTTTTTGACTTTGTACTATGGGGTAATACAAAGCTCGAGGCAGTAGAAGCTTTTGAGTACACATTTCAGGCAATCGATAAAATTTCTCATTAAAAGACGATATTAATCTGACCCTATCTGCACAAAACCTGAAACTATCATTGCTTGCTTATATTTAAGCCTGCGGTTTTATTTTCCGCAATAACTTTACCCTTATTTCAAATTCAACACATGCAATACTCAAAATCAATAGAACGCCTGAGGAAAATAATGGACGAACTGCGCGAGCAGTGCCCATGGGACAGGAAACAAACCATTCACACCCTGCAGCCGCAAACCCTTGAAGAAGTATACGAACTTTCAGATACCATAACCAATGAAAACTGGCAGGGACTGAAAGAAGAACTGGGCGACCTGCTGCTGCACATAGTATTTTACAGTAAGATAGGCGCCGAAAAAGAGCAGTTTACTTTCGATGATGTTATTGAAGGGGTATGCAATAAACTCATTAACCGGCATCCCCACATTTACAGCAATGTGAAAGTGGAGAATGATAGTGAGGTAAAACAAAACTGGGAAAAGATAAAACAAAAAGAAGGCAAGAAATCTATACTGAGCGGCGTGCCACCCGCTATGCCGGCACTCATCAAGGCTTTAAGGCTGCAGGAAAAAACAAAGCAGGTAGGCTTTGAATGGGAAAATACCAGCCAGGTAAGAGAAAAGGTAGAGGAAGAAATGCAGGAATTGTATGAAGCTGTGGAAGAAGGCAACCAGAAGGGAATAGAAGAAGAACTGGGTGATGTTCTTTTTGCTTTGATCAATTACGCCCGTTTTATAAAAGTGGATCCGGAACGGGCGCTGGAGCTCACCAACAAAAAATTTATCCGCCGTTTTCAACTTATAGAAGATATGGCTGCCCAGCAGGGTAAGTCATTGCACGATATGACACTGGCTGAGATGGATGCATTATGGAATGAGGTAAAAAAATCGGAGCACAAAATATAAATGTTCAGGCGCTATCCATATTGGGGCTGGCTGTTGCTCAGCTTATTGCTGTGGAGCATAAATGGCTACCAGTATCATTTGCACCGGCAGGCTATGCTACCTGAGAAAATGGCTAAGGAGGTAAATAATGACTTCAGGCGCAGGCAAGAAGCTTTTGAAAAATTTTCTGGTGATCGGGACCTCATCAGGCGCCTTTTTACAGATTCGCTTACCGAAAAAGAATTTAATCATCTCAACGCGCTTCCATTTTACATCTACGGCTACCAGCAGGATTCCCTGAAATACTGGAATACCAATATAGTTGTAGCCACACCTGCCGATTCAGCTTTGGATAAGCCGGTAATCCTCAGAAATGAAAAAGGTGTTTTCATACAGCAGTGTTTTATTGCTCAGGCCGATGAACATAAAAAGGTGGTGATTCTCTTTCCGGTATTGATTACTTATCCGCTTGAGAATAATTACCTGCATTCCCATTTCCCGGCTTCCGCCAATATACCGGTAAATACTAAAATCCTGGCACAGGATCCCTCTGCTGCAGGAGCATACCCGGTAATGGTCAGAGGTAAATCACCTGTTTTTTATCTCCTTTTTAATGAGCACGACCTTCAGAAATGGATACCTGATACCTTCTTTATCCTTATGCTTATAGCCGCTTTGCTGGCCAGTTTATCGTGGCTGCAGCTCATGACTATTTATATCACGCGGAAAACATCACCACTCGCCGGTTTTACAATAACGATGGCAACCTTAGGCATACTGTTGCTACTTTATTACAGTTGCAATAACCATCTCCCCTTCAATCTGGACAGCCTCACTTTTTTTGATTCAAAATTATACGGCACAAGTAAGTTTCTCTCTTCATTCGGTGATTTGTGTATTCTCACTTTATGCTTTTTATGGATAGTGGTATTCATGCTCCGGCATACCCCCTACCGCACTTACTGCACAAATATAAAAGGCAGGTATCTGCGCCCTGCAATGGCACTGGTTCTTACTCTTGCCCTCATAGGCTATGTAGAGCGGTTTGTCTACATCATCCGTACACTTGTTCGCGATTCCAACATTTCGTTTGATGTTAGTCATTTCTATGCCATCAATATTTATACCATTCTTGGCCTTTGCGTTATAGGCGGCATCACAGGTATATCCTGCATTGTAATTTTCCTGTTCAATCTGCAGCTCGGCAGCCTTATAACCAACAGGTGGCTCAAGTATCTCTTGGTTTTCTTAACTGGTTCGGCATTGCTGCTGATCATGTATTTCAACCATGATGCAGGCACAATTGAAAACCCTTTCGACTGGTTGTTTTACTGGGCATTATTTGGCTGGCTGTTGCTTTTTCTCATCCTGCTCGATGTGGGCCGTCTGGCGCTGGTATCCGATCTGCTTGAGCCGCACATGGTTTTCTGGGCCATTTTTATTTGTCTGTTCTGCACCTCCCTCATACAATATTTCAATCAGGCAAAGGAGCGCGAATCAAGGATTGCTTTTGTAAAAAACCGGCTGGTACCCCAACGTGATTTTGAGCTGGAACTATCTTTCGATTCTAAAGCAAAAAAAATAGAGCAGGATAAACAAATCAAAAGCTTCTTTTATAAACCAGGATCAGCGGCAAGGAAGCTGGTTGACCAGCATTTCAATATGCAATATCTTACGGGTACCAATAAATACCAGCAATCTGTTTATTTATTCGATAACGAAGGAAAGGACCTGTATAATAAAGATACAACAGGCTACCATAGTCTGCTCGATCTGAAAAACGAATCAGATCCTACTATTTCGCCTTACCTGTTTTATAAAGAGGCCATTCACGATCTGCATCAATATATTTCAAGTATCACCCTCTACAATGATACTGTGAACAAGGTAATAGGTTACGTGCTGATAGACTTCGATCTCAAAAAACAGGTGTCAGGCACTGTATATCCTGAGTTGCTGCAGAGTGATGATAAAGTAACAACACACGATAATGAATATGCCGTTGCCGTTTATTTAAATGATAAACTCAACAGCCAGACCAATGATTATGCGTTTGCTTCGCGCCTGCAAAACGACACCCTGAAAAAGGATGAATATGCCTATTATACCAAAAACAATATACTTGAACTTTACTATAAAATTGCTGATAAGCGCACCCTGGTTGTAGTTCATTATCACAGCTCACTTATAGAAATGATCACCCTGTTCTCTTACTTATTTGTGATACAGGTAATGCTCGCATCGCTTATTTTACTGTATCAGTTATACCTGTCTGATTTTACCACCCGGATAGCTTCCAGAAAGGTGCTCCGGCTCACCTTGCGGCGGCGGGTGCATTTTTCTATGCTGGGTATAGTGTTACTTTCTTTTATCATCATAGGCTTTGTTACCATCCTGTTTTTTAAAAACCAGTACCAGCTATCCAACTCCGATAAACTGCAATCGGCCATGCAGGTGGCCAAACAGTCGGTAAGGGATAATCTTAAAACAGAATTGAGCAAGAACAACAGCAACCTGTTTGATTCTGTAACCCGGTCGCCTGGTTTTAAATCCATCATAACCAGTATTGCCAATGGCCAGAAAATTGATCTCAATATCTATAACCGGAAAGGGGTATTGATGAATACATCGGAAGATGATGTTTATGAAAAAGGGCTGGTATCGCGCATTATGCGGCCCGATGCTTTTTATAAACTCAACGGCCTCGGAAAATCCATATTGATCCAGGATGAAACCGTGGCCGATCTGCAGTATTTATCGGCCTACCTGCCGCTGCGCGATGAGCAGGGTGTTACTGCCGGCTATATAAATGTGCCCTTTTTCTCATCAGAGAAAGACCTCAAATTCCAGATATCCAATATAGTAGTTACACTCATCAACCTGTATGCTTTTATCTTTCTTATATCCAGCCTTATTACCGTGCTCATAACCCGATGGATTACGAGTTCTTTCAGTGTTATCATCAGGCAGTTTGAAAAGCTTAACCTGCAGCGAAATGAGCGTATAACATGGCCCTACGATGATGAAATAGGCAAGCTTGTAAGCGAGTACAACAAAATGGTGAACAAGGTAGAAGAGAATGCGGCCCTGCTGGCCCAAAGCGAGCGGGAAAGCGCCTGGCGAGAAATGGCCAGGCAGGTAGCGCATGAAATAAAAAATCCCCTTACTCCTATGAAGCTGAACATACAGTTTCTGCAGCAGGCCATGCGCAACGACCACCCTAACATAAAAGAACTAACCGAAAAACTATCGGGTTCCATTATTGAGCAGATCGATAATCTCTCATACATCGCTTCTGAATTCTCCAATTTTGCCAAAATGCCAGAGGCCCGCCCTGAGGTTCTTGATCTTGGAGAATTGCTTAACCTGGCCATGAAACTGTACCTGAATGACGCTCAGATTAATGCAACTGTGACCAGCTGCCATGATAAAATACAGGTATACTCCGACCGCAGCCAGCTGATGCGGGTATTCACCAACCTGCTCGAAAATGCAAAGCAGGCCATACCCGAAGGCAGGCAGGGAACCATTGATGTATCAGTAGTATCAGAAAACAACAATGCCATCATTGCAATAAAAGATAATGGTGCAGGGATCAATGAAGAAGCCATTGAAAAAATATTCCAGCCCTACTTCACCACCAAATCATCCGGCACCGGCCTCGGCCTGGCCATGACCAAAAAAATTATAGAGTTCTGGAAAGGCCAGATATGGTTTGAGACTATGGAGGATGTAGGGACAACTTTTTATATTAAGTTGCCATTGCATAATCAGTAAATAATGTTTTGTAGATTTAGATTTTGATGAAACGGCTTATTATCCTATCGTGGATTTGTTTGCTTGCTAATATTGGCAATTGTCAGGTGGCGACTATACAGATATTGGGTAATACTGGTTCATTCTTTGAATGTGTAGATAATCCGGTTGCAATAGCGGTTGAAAATTGTCGTTCCCGATCTGTAAGGGTGAGTATTGATAGTGGTTCAATTACCAGGAGTAAAGGAAGAAAGAACATAAATTACCTGGTCCATCCTGCACATGAGGGTTATGTAGTAATCACGGTTAAGAAGAAGAAGAAAACTATTGCATCCAAACAGTTTAAAGTAAATCCATTTCCTTTTACTGTTGAATTAAATGGGAAAACTGGTGGAGAAATCGACCACAGGTCATTCGTAGTACAGACTCACCTTTCGGCAAGTATGGAATTGGATATTCAGGGTAATTTCCCTATTTTAAGTTATTCAGTAATTATAAACAGGAAGAATGAAGCGATTTTTAAAAGAATTATCTCCGATGGCAGAAATGGAAAAATTGATTCAGTTACGCAGGATTTTTTTTACTCACTTCAAAACAATGATTCCGTTTTCTTCAAAGATATAATAATCAAAGGCTGTAATGGTACACCACGAAAATCAGATCAATCCCTTGCCTTTAAAATTATTGAAGCGGAAAAATATCACAAATCCGTCCATTACCCGGGCGAAGAAGTTGAGATAGTTGACCCCATAACCGGTGAAACTATAAAGAAACGGTATTGAATAAAAATAAGCATAGTGTAAACTTAATTCGGTTTACAATCAAACCATTTCAAATACCATCATCCCACCTTCACCCCAGCCTTATTCGTATGTTCATTATAAAGCATTTTAATCAGCCCGTCGGCAAGGCCTATTTTAGGCACATAAATCTCATCGGCCAGGGACCATCGCATTATGGCAATATAGATCTGCAGGGCGGGCACAATAACATCGGCCCTGTCGTCTCTGAACTGGTACAGGTGTTTGCGTTCTTCCAGCGGCGTGTAGCTCAGCTCTTTATAATAATCCTTAAGCAGGTCCAGCGATAGGGGCCGGCCTTCTTTTCGTTTGGAGATAGAAAATATCTTGTTGATGTTGCCACCGGTGCCTATTGCCTCCAGTGGCTGGTAATCCCGGGCATAGGTCTTCACAAACCATTTCATATGCTCCCACTGCTCATCGGTCACCTTGTTGTGCAGCAGCCGTATGGTACCTATATTAAAGGATTCCTTAAAAATAGTATGCCCGTGCGAATACAGGGTTACTTCGGTGCTGCCGCCGCCTACATCTATATACAGGTAGGCGCGGTTATCGCTCAGGTTTTCAGCAATGTGGGTTTCATAAATAATATTGGCCTCCTCCTGCCCGCTGATGATGCTGATCTTAAACCCGGTTTCGGCATAAATCTCTTCCAGTATTTTTGCCCCGTTGCTGGCATCACGCATGGCCGAGGTTGCGCAGGCTTTGTAAGCCTCCACTTTATAAATATTCATCAGCAGCCTGTAGGCTTTCAGTGTCTCAATAAGCTTAGCCTTTTTTACATCGCTGATAAAGCCGTTATCAAATACATCAAAACCAAGCCTCAAAGGTATACGCAACAGGTTCTGCTTGGTATAATCCACCGTTCCGTCCTTATACACTGAGGCCTCGCTTATGAGCAGCCTGGCAGCATTCGATCCTATATCAATAGCAGCTAGTATCACTTATTATAGGTTTTATTGCGCAGGTATTCATAAATCGCCACCTGTGAGCGCAACTCAGGCCGATGTTCTTCTCTCTGCACATATTCGTTCTTCTGATCATTATCCAAGATACGGCCTTTTACATTCTCCGCAAGCTGAATGTTGAGAATATCAATCAGTTCCTGCTTGATTTCTTTATTATAAATAGGGCAGGCCACCTCCACCCGGTGGTCCAGGTTGCGCACCATCCAGTCGGCCGAGGATATATATACCACAGCATCATTGCCACTGCCATAGACCATAACCCTGGCATGCTCCAGGTAATCGTCCAGTATACTTATTGCGTATATATGCTCCTTAAACGACTTTTCCTGGGTATAGGCGCAGCAGATACCCCTTATCACCATTTTAATATCCACACCGGCTCTTGCCGCTTCATATATTTTATCAATCAGCACCGTATCTACCAGGCTGTTGAGCTTAATAATTGCCGATGCAGGTTTCTTTTTCTTTGCGATCCTTATTTCCTTATTGAGCTGCAGCAGCATTGTGTTTCTCATATTAAGCGGAGAAACAGGCAGAATTTTGCAATTGGCCAGGTTAGCTATTTTCTTCAGTGGATTTTCAAGGTAATCAAATACCCGGTTTATATCTGCAAGTATATTCCTGTTAGTAGTCAGCAGGCAATGGTCGCCATAATACCGGGCGGTGTTTTCATTCAGGTTGCCGGTGCTTACAAAGCCATAATGGGTGGTCTTGTTGAATTCCCGTTTTTTGATCACACATATTTTAGCATGCACTTTCATATCGTGTATACCCAGCACCACTTTTACGCCCTCCTCTTCCAGTTGCTCTTTCCAGCGCATATTGGCCTCTTCATCAAACCTTGCCCTGAGTTCCAGCACAACGGTTACTTCCTTGCCATTTCTTACGGCATTGATCAGGGCATTGACTATTTTAGAATTTTTGGCCAGCCTGTAGCAGGTGATGCGGATACTCTGCACAAACGGATCAATCGCGGCCTCCCGCAGCAGGTCAATTATCGAGTCGAAGGAATGGTAAGGCAGATGAAGCATTACGTCCTGCTTTTCAATTATGTCCATTATACGGCATGGCTGCATCAGCAGCGGATGCACAAATGGCTGAGGCCTTGGTGTAATATCATTGAATATAGAAGCCGGGAAATCAATAAAATCCTTGAAATTATGTATCCGCCCACCAGGTATCAGATTGTCCTTTTTGGTCAGCCCCAGCCTGCGTATCAGAAAATTCAGCAAGTGGGGGTCAATCTGCCGGTCATATACAAAACGTGTGGCACGGCCCTTCTTGCGGTTCTTCAGGCCCTTTTCCAGCTGCGAAATCAGGTTGGTATTTACGTCATTATCTATCTCCAGCTCCGCATCACGAGTTACCTTAATTATATACCCAAGAAACCTGTTGAATCCGAAAGGCGCAAACAATCCCTGGAGATTGAGCCTGATAATATCTTCCAGCAGTATCAGGTCAGTCTGGCCTTCTTCAGATGGTAATATCACAAACCTGGGCAGCACTTTGGTAGGTATTTCTATCAGCGCATACCGCTGAATCATAGATTCACTGGTTTTGCCCAAAACACAAGCCAGGTATATGGACTTATCGCGAAGCAGCGGCATCTGCGGTATAGACTCAATCATCAGGGGAATGATCTGCGTCCTTATCTTTTCTTCAAACAGCTTTGTAACAAATGCCTTTTGGTGCTTAGAGAGTTGCTTTTCATTTTTAATAAAGATGTTTTTCCGTTCCAGTTCGGTTATTATCTCAGAATAAGTGCTGTCAAAATCAGCTTGCTGGGTAATAACAGTTTGCTGAATTTTCTTCAGTATTTTATCGGGGTTGGCCTCCATGTGCATTTTGGCTGCCTTGCCCAGCAATACCATCTTATTGAGCGCAGCTACCCGCACCCGGAAAAACTCATCAAGATTGTTGGAGAAAATACCCAGAAACCGCAAACGGTCGTGTATATGGTTAGATTCATCTTTGGCCTCCTGCAATACCCTGGCATTAAATGAAAGCCAGCTTATATCGCGCACTATCGTCTGCTTATTTGATTTCAGCATGTTTTTTTGTCCTTAGTCGTAAGTAGATAGTCATAAGTTGGTTAACTATCCGTGCTAAAATTAAGCTTAATTGTCGGGGACTTGAAAAGTTTACAATTTCTTAATACGGTCTATTATTGAAGTGGTCGAATACCCCGCCACAAAAGGTATGATTTCCACACTCCCGCCGCAGCTCTGCACAAATTCAGCGCCAACAATATTATCAATGGTATAATCACCTCCTTTTACCAGCACATCGGGTTTTATCAGTTTTATCAGTTCTTCCGGGGTATCCTCATCAAACAGGCAAACAGCATCCACACAGAGCAATGAAGCAACCTGGAAGGCGCGGTCATTTTCATTGGTTATGGGGCGATCAGGGCCCTTCAGTCTTTGAACGGAATTATCTGTATTGAGGCCCAGAATGAGAATATTGCCAAAATCAGCAGCCTTTGCCAGAAGATCGAGGTGCCCGTGATGAAGAATATCAAAGCAACCATTGGTAAACACCAGTTTTTTACCAGTAGCCCTCCACACATGGCATTCCCGCTCCAGATCTTCCCGGCTATAAATTTTTTGCTGTATCCAATCCAGCTTTTGCATCTCTTTTGCGGTTATACGGATGAATGAATAAAAGAGAAATCACGCCCAGTACTATTATAATGGCGGTTTGCACCACCCAGGCTATCCAGCCGAATGCCTGAGCCGGTACTTCACTTATCAGATAGACACCTAATATCTGAGCTACCAAGAAGGGGTACAGACCAATACCTCCTGGTGTTACTATCATACCCACACTGCCATAAACAAGCACCACAAGTGCAGCAAGAGGAGTAAGGTCATGAGTAGCATGAAGACATTTGAGACCTATATATATCTGCAACAGGTACATCAGCCATATAAGAAAAGTATATCCTATAAATTGCCACCTTTTTTTCATGTGCAGAATAGAAAGGATACCTCGGTTCATTTCTTTCATAAATCTGCCAAACTTGGTTTCCTGGCTTCTGCGGTAAATGATGATACTGCCGGCTATAAACAAAATAAGAAATAATGCTGCACCCAGAAGAAGAGGTTCATTTGATTTTATTTTCTGGCCGAGCCTGACCATCCGGGCACCGATATAATCATCAATCCAGTTGAATTGAAGAATAAATGCAGATATGGCGATTATAATCAGGCAGAAAATATCAAACGCCCGCTCTGCCACAATGGTACCGATCATTTTATGAGCCGGCATTTTTTCATATTTGGCGAGAACCGTGCATTTGGCAACTTCACCCGCACGCGGCAGGGCCAGATTGGTTATATACCCGATCATTACTGCCATAGCAGTATTCAGAACTGTTGGCCGCATATCAACAGTTTCGAGCAGATACCGCCAGCGCAATGCACGGAAAAAATGAGAGAAGAAACCTGCAATACAGATAGGTATCAGGTAAATGGCATTAATACTTTTTATGGCCGCAACCAATTCAGACTCCTGCTTATCAGTCAGCTGGTGGATCATATGGTACACGATATAGATTCCTAACCCCAGAAATACCACATATTGTAATATCGTAATGAGGGTTTTCTTCATAATCGCTTAAATATACTTAAGGAAGGCTTTTACAAAGAGTTGCCTTCATTGGGGAAAATAATAAAAGGTTTAAACTTTTTGGCCTCTTCAAAATCCATCATTGCGTAAGATACAATAATAACCAGGTCTCCTACATTTATTCTTCTTGCAGCGGGCCCGTTCATACATATCATACCCGACCCTCTTGTACCTTTAATGATATATGTGGTGAGGCGCTCGCCATTATCTATATCCAGTACCTGCACTTTCTCATTTTCAATGAAGTTTGCGGCATCCATCAGATCTTCATCTATGGTGATACTGCCAATATAATGCAGATTTGCCTCGGTAATTTTTACCCGGTGTATTTTGGATTTTAAAACTTCTATTTGCATAGCGGCGCAAAGGTAAGGGAATTACCCATTAACCCCTAAACAGGAAACACGAATTAAGCTAAGATTAATAACTGAGGCTGTTAAATGATTTTAATCCGGTTTAGCTACATAATGTTAATAGAATATGGAGGAGTAATAGTTTATATTTGCGACTAAAACATTATAATGCAAGCAAACATTTATATCTATTTTAATGGCAATTGTGAAGAAGCCATGAATTATTACAAAGAAGCTCTGGGCGCATCAATTGAAATGCTGGTGCGTTACGGCGATGCCCCGAAACCATCGGATGATGCGCAGAAAAACAAAATACTGCATGGTGTGCTGGATACAGGTGGTTCTAAAATTTATTGCAGCGACAGCTCAGTAAATCACAGCGCAGTAACCGGTGATAACTTTTCTGTTTCCCTGAGATTTGACACACAGGATGAATGCAACAGAACATTTGAAAACCTGTGTGAAGGTGGTAAAATAATCATGCCTCTGCAGAATACATTCTGGGGCGCCTGGTTTGGGATGTGTGCTGATAAATATGACATTCACTGGATGTTTAACTGGGACCAACCCAAGGGTTAATACCAAGAATCAATATTATGAAGAGGCTATCACATTAAAAAAATGTGGTGGCCTTTTTATTTCATTTACCGGCAGCACATCTTAGATATTGATACTGTGCTGCAATTGTGTAACTGACGATGATACAGCCCCTACGTCATTTTCGGGGTGTTATGGTGATCCAATATCCTGTATATATTTGAAAATTACGACCAACTACCGGAATGTAAGGCTATAGAATCCTATATAGCCGGGGTTTGCATGATGGTTAAAATGCAAAGACCACCCTGCAAGGTGGTCTTTGCACTGAAAAAGTGGTCTGTTATTCTTTAATAACCTTGAAGGTATGGTCATTTACCTTCAGATAGTAAATGCCCTCGGGTAAATCCTGCATACCGACAATTATCCTTTTGTCATTGCAGGCTCTGCTGAATACTTTCTGGCCCAGCGTATTGGTAATAACAACAGTGCTGATTGGTTCTGATGAAGTTACGGTTATGCTGTTTTGAGTCGGGTTTGGAAAAATATTTATTGAAGAACCTGCTGAAGGCATTCCCTTTACTTCTGCGTTGCAATCGAACACTACCAGTAATTTTTGCGCTGTATTGGTTCCGCAGGTATTAGTTACCGAATAGACAACGGTGTCGGTTCCGGCAGTTACTCCGTTTACAGTTCCCGAGGTGCCAATTGTTGCATTGCCATTGGTCAAACTCCATGTGCCTGCTGATACGGTATCAATCATAGTTACTGGCGCTGAAAAACAAACAGTGTCCGGTCCGGTTACTATACCAGGGTTTGGTGAGGTCATGATAGTTAAATCCTTTGTAGCAATTGCGGTCCCGCACACATTTGTATAGGTGTATTTTATCGTGTCCAGTCCTGTGGTCACACCCAGCACAACCCCTGTGGTGGATATAAAACCATCACCGTTTGTCGCAGTCCATAAACCTCCGCTTACCGAGTCGGTAAGGGTAATGCTGCTGCCGGTACATACTGATGAAGGGCCTGTAACAGTACCTGCGTTTGGCAATGGGTTAACTGTGATTAAGAATGATGCTGCAGCACTGCCGCAAATGTTGGTAACCGTATATATTATGCTGTCTGTGCCCGCCGAAACGCCTGATACCATACCCGATGTGCCCACTGTGGCAATGCCGGCAGTAACGCTGCTCCAGGTGCCGCCAGATAATGTATCTGTCAGCGTAATTGCACTGTCGGCGCACACAGTGTGCAGGCCTGTTATTGCACCAGCCACAGGCAACGGATTTACAGTTATTGGCTGAACAGCGGTAACGCTGCCGCAAATGCCTGTAACCGTATAAATGATACTGTCTGTTCCGGCGGTTACGCCGGTTACAATGCCTGTGCTGCTGACCACCGTAGCGATGGTACTATTTGTTGATGACCATACGCCGCCGGTAATGCCATCACTAAGTGTAATGGACGCCAGTTCGCAAACTGTTGATAAGCCGGATATGGTGCCTGCCGATGGTAATGGGTTTACGGTTATTGCAGTTAAAGCAGTTGCCGTTCCGCATGCTGTGGTAACAGTATAACTGATACCTGTTGTGCCTGCCGAAATACCGGTTACCACCCCGGAGCTGCTACCAATTGTTGCAATTGAAGTGCCCGTTGAAGTCCAAACCCCTCCGGGGGCGCCATCTGCCAGAGTAATAGTGCTGCCTACGCATACCGAAGATGCCCCGCTTATTATGCCTGCTGAAGGAACGGTATTTACTGTAACCAGCTTAACAGAAGTGGATGTTCCGCAGGTATTGGTTATTGTATAGCTTATGGTTACCGTTCCCAAACTAACTCCCGTAACTATACCCGAACTGCTGCCAACTGTCGCAATCCCCGTACCAGAGGAATGCCATGTCCCTCCAGCCATTCCATCAGTCAATGTAATTGTACCGCCTATACATGTCGTGGATGGACCACTGATAGTACCGGTAGAGGGTATCGGATTAACAGTTATGGGAGTGGTCACATGGCAACTGGTCGTAAGCGTATAAGGTATGGAATAAGTTATGGTGGCCACCCCTCCCGACAACCCGGTAACAGTTCCGGAAGATGAACCAACTGATGCTATAGTCAATGGAGAACAGGTCCATGTTCCACCAGACGGATAATCACTCAGCGATATTGTAGATCCTGCGCACACTGATGTTAAACCAAATATTGGCGAAGGAACAGGATATACCATAATAGTTTTAATTTGATAACCAGCCAATGTGGTGTAAGTAATATTTACTGCACCATATGAACCACTAACACCAGTAACCACTCCTGTGGAGGAGCCAACCGTTGCGATATAGGTGGCAGCACTGGTCCAGGTGCCTCCTGTTGTAGGGTCAGTCAATGTAATTGTAGAACCTTCGCATACAGCAGATGGACCCGCGATTGGAGAAACAGGTGTAATATATTTTACATGAAATCCATAATTGGGCACATCAAATCCGGCATCAGCACTATAAGCGTTCTCAGGTATCAATATCTCATGGGAACCGAAGGTATAGCCACCGCTAAGTCCATACCTGGTAATATTATTATTAATTAATCCAGTATTAAAAGATCCGGGATATCCGGTTGAAGAATTGGAAGGAGTCTGGCCAAAGGGGACACCGGTAGAACTTGTAGGATTACCTGCATAGAGCATCAATGTATTAGCAACTGTAACTGAAGTATTTAACGGGTAACTTACTCCACTTTTAAAATAAACATAGGCCACCAGTTTTTCAGGATATTTACAATAAATACCGGCCCCCAGAGACAATTTCATAGAATCACTGGTAGTAAAAACACCTGTGGCAGAAGTAATATGTGGTGAACTATTGGTAAGCGGTATAGCAAATCGCATTTTTGAACCGGGTGATACCATTTTACAGGAATCCAGTATATCGTTTTTTAAAACGTTATTATCTACAATCGCCGTAGCATATCTGGGTGTGCCATCCGCAGGGAAACCTGTGTATGGGTCTGATGTCCAACTATAATAGATAGGTGGGCCTGCTGAAAATATCAACTTATAAACACCAGAGTCTGGTGGGGATGGTATTGCTGCTGTTCGGGTAAATTCAATAATCACACTGTCAACCACTGTGGTTGAAGGATTATTTCTGAGATAGTTATAATAAAACATAAAACTATCCAAGGTAAATGACTGTCCTGTATCCATCATAGCAGGCAATACCGGGTTTATGGTATTGTATGAATAAGAATGATCGGTAGGGTCAAATGAAAAACCCAGACCTTGAGTTGATACATTATAGGCAGTCCCACCCCAGGAGGCAGGTACTAAAATATTACTATCCGGATAAGTCAAAAAATAGTAAGATGAGTAATTCGTACTGTCAAATGCATCATTCCATTCGTTATACCAATTTGTGATTGTAGTTTGGCCAGAGCTATTTTTGGGTAATAGAAATGAGCATAGCATCACAATTGCTATCAGGGTAATTTTTTTCATTTAAATTATTTTTATAATTCCAATATTAATTTAAGGACCACAAATGTATAAAGAAATTTGTTGTTAAATAAATTTTTTATTACTTATGCTTTTTATAGGTACTGGTTTCAAATCAAACATAATAGAAAAATAATCTCCACTTCAATAAACCTTATCATCCACTTTTTTTAGTACGCAAGAATTTCATCTAAAGAAAAATGAAAATTATTAATACACCGACCTCCCTGGAATAATGATTTTTGAAAAAAAATAATAATCGAGGCGACTAGTTTTTTTTGATTTGACGATAGCATGATACTGATTTACATTAAAAGGCAAGTTCAATTTGTAAACATTCTATCAGCCAATAGAAACAGTAATTCAGCGGCAAAATAATAAGCTTGCCAAGCATAGCAGTTAAGCCGCTTTAAAAAATAATTTTCCGGCTAATTTTTGCTTGACAACTATTGGAAAGAATAAATTGGGAAGGTTGTTTTGCATTAGGTAAATA
>CAILLK010000083.1 GCA_903835005.1 uncultured Bacteroidota bacterium
TATTTACCTAATGCAAAACAACCTTCCCAATTTATTCTTTCCAATAGTTGTCAAGCAAAAATTAGCCGGAAAATTATTTTTTAAAGCGGCTTAACTGCTATGCTTGGCAAGCTTATTATTTTGCCGCTGAATTACTGTTTCCACTAAAATAAATATGCCTGAAAATTAGGATTTTCCAATTAAAAATCATATTTTTGTTCCAAATTTCATTATTAATTATAATTTATTAAACTATGAATAAATTTTTCTCCAATTTACCAAGAATTCCAGGCTACTTTATACCATAATTATACCCGAAATATACCTTTTTATACCTTTTTATACCTTTTTATACCTGATTATACCCTATTTTTCATAATAAATATTAATAATAAATATTGATAACCAATATTTTAAGTATAATAAAATAAGCAACCTGTTTTCAATTATACCCTAACCTTAAAACAAAATAATTCATTAGAAATATTTTTCACATTGCCACATTTTCACATTAATTTTCCCAAACAATTCTATATTAACTTTGCCGCTGTTAAGTTGACTAAACAATCAGTATCAAGCGTCTTATGAAGGCAATGTTATTCGCAGCGGGCCTCGGCACCAGGCTCAAACCTTTTACCGACCATGCCCCAAAAGCGCTGGCCCTGGTAAACGGCAAAACACTGCTCGAGCATAATATCCGTTACCTGCAGCGGTTCGGTATTTATGATGTTATTGTCAATGTGCATCACTTCGCCTCAATGGTTGAGGACACGCTGTTTGAAAATGATGATTTTGGCAGCAATATCACTATTTCTGACGAGCGCGATGAAATACTGGAAACCGGCGGTGGGCTCAAAAAAGCAGCGCCTTTCTTCGCCGGTCAGGATTCTTTTGTCGTCATGAATGTGGATGTACTTACCAACCTCGACCTGGGCCGGATAATTGATGCCCACAACATAGATTACCCGCTGGCTACCCTGGCAGTAATGAACAGAGACTCCTCCCGCCACTTTCTTTTCGACAACCAGATGCGCCTCTGCGGCTGGATGAATAACAAGACCGGCGAAAAACGCCTATCAGTCGATAAGCCCGGCCTGCAGCCATATGCATTCAGCGGCATTCAGGTATTGTCGCAGGCTGTTTTCAACGATATTCCTTTTCAGGGTAAATTCTCGCTGGTAGACCTGTATCTGCACCTGGCCAAAACCCACATCCTGCGCGGCTACGACCATACCGGCAATATATTCATTGATGTGGGCAAGCCCGAAAGCATAGAGCAAGCCGCATACCTGTTTCAGTAAGTGAAACCAAACAGACATTAGAAACCGGCATTAGTAGGAATTGCGGTCTTAAAAAGGATCTTTGCAAATTGCGACTTAGCGCCTTTGCGTGAGATTTTTCTATGACGCTTTATTTTATCTAATTAATAAAACAGGTCAATGCATGATAACCCGCAGCACTGAGAGCGATCTTATATTGCCCATATGGTCGGTGTGCAGCTGCAAAAAGGCTATATACCAGTCTATCAGCCTCATGCGGGTTGTTCCGTTCAGTTTTATGCTGCTCAGGGTTTCAAAATCAGCAGCCCTCAGCAGCACATCCAGGCTCATGGCATCTTCCTGGCTCAACGCGCTGGCAGCCTTTTGCTGCACATCCGAAAACTCCCCTTCTTCCAGGTTCAGATAGGGCGTATCAGCAGTATAATTACCCTTGATCTCAAAGCCCAATATCCTGCCGCACACAATGATAAAATACAGCGGGAAGTTGGCTACACCGGCTACAGTCATTTTATCCAGAGCCAGGTAGTACCCGAATGCAAACTCAAACAATGGCGGCAATGGTGCATTTTCGGGCAGCAGCCGCAGCAATACCTCAACCGAGAAAAGGACAATGCTGTTTTTCACCACATCTTCCTGCAGGCCGTTGTAAATATAGGCTGCCTGGTACTGGCTGATGCTCTGGATGTTTTTTTGCGGGTGGTGGTATACCACAAGCTCCAGCAATGTGCCCGGCTGAAAAGCCCCTGCCCTGCCCTGTTTGGCCTTAGGGCTGCGCACACCCTTTACCATGTATGTTTGCAAGCCAAAATGAGCCGTGAATATTGTGGTAACCAGGCTGGTTTCGCCATACTTCACCGATCGAAGCACTATACCATTGGTTTTATGCAGCATATTTATTGCATGAACACTATTTTGCCGGCAAAGGTCTGTGAGCCATCTGAGCTGGAAGCAAATACCAGGTAAACTCCGGTTTGAGGGCGGTGGCCTTTATAATCCAGCCCGTTCCATACTGCCTGGCTGCCCAGGGCGGTGGTTTTATATACCAGCTGGTCGTTGATATCGGTTATGCGCACATCCGCATTCAGCGATAGGCCCCTGATGGCTATTGTGCCGGTATAATCCTTTGGTACCGGATTTGGAAATATAGTTACATTTTTTACAGCCGAGCTGGTATCGGTTGCAGTGCTGTGAAACGAAACAAGTCCCTGGGCCGTGCCAATATACACGTCTCCCGTTACCTGGTCTATGGCTATTTTAGTTATCAGGTTGGTGGGTATCGGGCTGTTGTCTGTTGTAAACCGGTAAATAATCTTGGAAGCATCCGGAGAAAGAAGCCATACCCCGTTATCCGTTCCTATCCATTTCCGGTTTGCCCCGTCTACAGCTATAGATCTTACGCTGTTGCCGGCAAACAGGTAACCGGCAAACTGGTCATACTGTACTATTGGCAATGTAGCGTCGCAAACAGTTGCCGATCCGGTATTGCCAAAGGAACAATTACTCACTATTCCTATTCCATTGTCGGTACCGATCCATATATTGTTGGTTTTATCCTTGGCAATACAATATACCGTATTGCTTGGCAGATTACCTGAACCAACTCCGGTAAACAAATGATAATAACTGTCGCCCGATGGACTGCCACTGAAGGTTCCTGAAGGATTATAAACCACCACACCACCGCCTGCCAGATTCACATACCAGGCATTACCATTGTCGTCTATTGCTACCGGGCCGCCCTGCACACTGCCAGGCACATAAAATTTATACCAGGTGCTGTCAGCCGATCTTCTTACATACAGATTATGATAGGAGAATGCCAGCGTCACCCACAGGTTATCTGAGGCATCAATCGAAAGGCCTACCACTTGCCGCTGTCCGGCGCCGAAATAGGCATCACTTGAGTCGAAAATAGAATTAGCGCCCAATAATTGGTGAGACCCATCAGCATTCATAATATACAGACCATATACAAATGAGCCAATATATACTGTTCCGGTCGACTGGTCTTTTGTTACGGCAACTGCATCAAAAAAATCATTAAATGGCGGATAAATAAACCGCTCATATGAAGTCCACTTATCCGAATTATAATTGGAAGCACAATGATAATCCGGATTTACTATATTCAGTTTATCACTGATGCCTCCGTGCATAACCCAAATATTCCTGTTATATGCGTAAATATCAAAATTATCAGGGTCTGCGGGGCCGGGAGGGTAATGAGTATTGTACTGATTTCTATTCTCCAGACCATAATATCCATCGGCTATCCAGATTGAATTATCAGAAGTTTGAGTTGCCTGAAGCGGTTGTCCGATATTAGGGCAGGAATCAATAATCTTAAATGTGTTATCAATAACCATAATGTCACCATTATACTGGTTGGGCCTGAATTCACTAACCAGTAGCCCCGTTTTACCGCCATCTATATGTTCTATAATAGTACTGTCATTGGTTGGAACTACGGTGGTAGTTACATAATTCAGCGATGTATCTTTCATGTGATGATACACGTTTACGTCATACGGGCCCTGCGGACATGCATAAATCAATTGCAGCCGGTTATTTACCAGGGCATAAACAGACTGGTAGTTGCCTACATACAACTGGTTGCCCACATTCGTTATAAAATTCAGCGAATGAGTACTGTCAATTTCCTGCCACACCTGGAAATTCTGCAATTGCTGGTTCGACTTTGATGCCACATACAGCCCGGTCTGCGTTATAGCGTAAAAATTGGTATCGCAGCCTATAAATCCATTAATCGGTACATTCTGGTTGTTAATAATGAACTGGTAGGTTTCCAGGATATTGTGCGAATTCAGGTCTATTACCAAAATACCGACCGATGTACTCAGATAAGCTATTCCCGCTTCACAATAAATCTGGTTTATAGCCTTGTTTCCGGCTATGCTTTTAATTTTCAGGTCAGGTATGTTATAAAATGTATTGTTTTTAAACAGGTCAATATTCCCATTTGAATAGGCAAGGACAGTAGTGCCGGTTGAGGCGTCATAACCTATCACCTGCATCCCGATATCCGACATTCCCTCCACCTTGCTGTAGGCTTCCAGCTGGCCTTTCGAAGGATTATAAGTAAAAAATGGCTGGTTGCAGATTGTAAACAACTCACTGCCATCGGTGGCAACGCCTACTGCATTATTATAAGGCATCAGCGATTCCCAATAGCCTATCGGTTTATCCTGGGCAGTCAATATTGTTGCTTGCACAGCCAGCAAAGTGATTATCAGGCAGCTTCTCCTCAAAAATAGCATCATAGTCTGGAATCTGTTATAAATATTTAACGCTAAGCAGCGTTCTATATTGTTTTGAATTTTTAACTTAAATATGCAAACCAGTGCCTGTAAGTTACAGTCAGCAATTTTAATGCACAAAAGTACCATAAATAGGCCACACACAAAAGATGAGTACTGTCTGCCGGAAGGAAACAAAAATAATATATTTAATCTGAATAAGTCAGAAATACGGGTGTCGCCGAAACTTCCTGCCCGTTTAAAATGACATGAATATCATCAAAATACAGAGTCACCTCTCCTCCTGAAAATTCCTTCATAAGTTGCAAAACCTTGTCTGGTATGCTGTTTCCTTTCGATGAAAATGGACCATAATACTGGCCTTTCTTACCAGTGCTGCCATTTTTAAATTTAAACGATACATCGCACGACACTATCTGGCAATCATGATCAGGGCATCTCAATACAGGATCAGTCATTATTTTTATCTTGGAAGCAGGCACTGCTTTCACGCCATCACCCCGGTATCCCGAAACACTTATTACCGGTAATTTTTTGTCCTGCGAAAAAGAATTAATTGAAATACCCAGCACAAGTAACAAAGTCAGTAAACCCATTTTACAGCATTGTCTGACCCACGAAAAGAGGTATGATATCATAAAATTCAATTTAAAACGACTGAAATAAAAGGAAAAATCCATCCCACATCCCTGATCAGGCAACAATCTAAAGATAGAGTAACCCCTGCGGTGAACCAAAAATCAATAACCATCCTCAAATATTTTCTACATGAGTTTCCCTCAAGTATCTCAACCACCAACCTACTCAAAATCAGATCAAACGGAAACATCCCGATGCCAAAAACAATTCCAATCAGGATCTGAAATTTCAAACAATGCGCCCTTAAATCAGTACTTTGCACCCCCGCGCCTCCGCGCCTTTGCGGGAAACCACCCCCGCTGAATCCCGAAAATAAAAAATTCATAACAAAAATATTTGGTCAGATTCTTTAAATCACTACCTTTGCACTCCCCAAAGACCAAAAGGGTATTTTCAACATGCTGATAATAGATAGTAAAGATTGCGAAAACATTGACAAAGCGCTCAAAAAGTATAAGAAAAAATACGAAAAATCCCGTATTCTTAACCAGCTCCGCGACCGCCAGTCTTTCACAAAGCCCTCTGTGCGCCGCCGCACCGAAATTCTGAAAGCTGTTTACAAACAGCAACTGAATAACGGCGAACTAGAAGATTAATAATTTAGTAACACCCTGAATAAGTGTTATTTTAAAATAAATTTGTACCCGCTACTGTAAATTTCGTACATTTACAATAGCGGGTTTACTATGTTCGAAGAAAGGCAGAGTTTTATAAATTACCTACGGTTCGAGAAACGATATTCTCCTCACACCCTTACTGCATACCAGAACGACCTGGAGCAGTTCCGCACCTTTCTTATTGCAAATTACGGGCATACCGAACTGAAGCTCATTACCCATTTCCACATCCGCGGCTGGCTGGCCGGCATGAAGGAAGACAAACAAACCGCCCGCACCATCAACCGCAAAATATCCAGCCTTAACTCTTATTACAAATACCTGCTCCGGCTCGGCTTTACCGATAAAAACCCCGTGCGCATGCTCCATGCACAGCGCCTGCCCGAGCGGCTTCCCGTTTACCTTAAGGAGTCTGAATCAGAACATCTGCTCAGGGATGTAGCATTCGACCCCGGCTTCAAGGGCCTCACCGACCGCCTCATCTGCGAGCTGTTTTATGCCACCGGCATGCGCCGCAATGAGCTGCAGCAGCTCAGGGAAACCGATATCGAATGGAGCCTCGGCCAGGTGCGCATCCTCGGCAAGGGCAATAAAGAGCGCCTGGTACCCGTTAGCAGCGCATTGCTCGATACCTTCAGGGATTACCTGGCCGAAAAACACAAACTGGAACAATATGACAACACTTATTTCTTTAACCTTCAAAACGGCGCTCCACTATATGCAGGATACATCTACCGGATAGTAACAAAATACCTGGGCCAGAGCACCACCCTGAAAAAGAAAAGCCCCCATGTGCTGCGGCACACCTTTGCCACGCACCTGCTCAATAACGGGGCCAACATTCAGGCCATAAAAGACCTTCTGGGCCACAGCAGCCTCGCTGCCACACAGGTATACACCCACAACAACATCGACAAACTCAAAGAGATCCACCGGCAAAATCACCCGCGCGGATAACGATTTTTTTTCACCACCCCGCAGGTAAATTACTACTGCGGGTAAAATGTAACAACTATGAATGTACAAATTCAGACCGTGCATTTCGATGCAGACAGCAGACTACTGGAACATGTAAACGCGAAAATTGAAAAGCTCAAGACTTTCCACGATAAGATCATCGGGCTCGAAGTCTATCTGAAACTCGACAATAAATCGCAGCAGATAAGAGATAAAGTAGCTGAAATAAAAGTACATGTACCCAAACATTCCTACTTCGTAAAGCACCAGAGCAAAACATTCGAAGAAAGCTTCGACCTGGCTTTCAATTCCCTCGTGTCGCAGGTGAAGCGATCGAAAGAAAAACAACAGGTTTTTAATTAAGAACCAATAACTTTTACTGATGAAAAACGGGCTGCGCTGAAAAAGCAAAGCCCGTTTTCATTTTATACACATACTGCCTTAAAAAATTGTTGTCCAGGCTTTTTAGTGCTACCCGGCTTCAGTGGCGTTAGCACCATTTGAGTATAGAATATCTATTTAGCCTGCTATACCCCATAAAAAGCACGGACCTCTTTCCAAAACTAAAACCGGCAGGCAATGCCCACCGGTTATATATTCCCTTCAAAGCATTGATTTGCTTAATCCTTCACAAACTTAATCCTCACCATCCTTCCTCCTGCATCACTCACGCCTATCAGGTACACCGCATCTGGCAACTGGCGTACATCCATCTGTTCCATAAGTTGTCCGTTTGTTACAGTTACCGGCCTTTCTGTCACCACTTTCCCCAGCTCATCATATATCCTGATAATGGCCGCACCGTTTTCCAGATCGCTGGCTACCACGGTCAGGCTTTCATGCA
>CAILLK010000084.1 GCA_903835005.1 uncultured Bacteroidota bacterium
CCAGTCTTCAATCATCGACAACATCTGATGCCGATGTTTTGTTTTGTCTGACGTCATGCTCTTTTTTAACCAGCAAAATTACTGATGGCATTCGCCATTAGAAATATGTGGTTGGTCGGTCGGATACAGACTAACTACTAAAGACTAAAGACGCTGATCAGGGACACTTAAAGGGCTCAAACTGAAAAAGTAAATAACTGAGTATATATATCATTTGTGTCTTACGAATTCTGGCCCAAACTTTAGACTAACTACTAAAGACTTGATACTTAATTAGTGGCACTTAAAATGCTCAAAGGGTTCTTTACAGCTCAGGCATTTGTAAAGGGCTTTGCAGGATGTTGGTCCATATTGGCTTACCAGTTCAGTATCTTCCGATCCGCAGCGGGGACAATGGATGGTATCCTCTTCAAATAACCCTAACGCCTCATAGGCCTTCCGGTTAGGTGGCGCTATACCATATTCTTTCAGTTTTCGTTTGCCTTCTTCTGTCATCCAGTCGGTAGTCCAGGCAGGGCTTAACTGGTTTTCGATGGTGATATTCTTTATGCCAATGCCTGTAAGAGCCATACGGATGCCTATTGCTATGACATCCATTGCAGGGCAACCGCTGTAGGTAGGCGTTATCCACACTTTTACCGATGCATTAGGGCCATCATCGCTTACCTGCACATTGCGCACTATTCCCAGGTCCAGTATACTCAGCACAGGCACTTCAGGGTCTTTCACATCTTCCAGCAGCCGTAAAATTTCTTCTTTTGTCATAAAATATTTATGCAATATTTTCGTTATTACTGTTTGTAATTAATGTAGAATTAATCATTCTTACTAATTTGATAATGAAATAAGTCATTAAAATATGCTTATTTTGCACCTTGCTACTGTTAATAAAATTAAACTAAATTACGATCAAAACCGCTGTTAACCTTATTATCGCTATTCTTTTGCTTATAAACCCGCCTGCATGGGCGCAACATAGGGTTTACAATGAGCTGTCTGTTTATGTTGTTGCGCATCAGGACGACTGGCAGCTCTTTATGGGCACAAATGTATACAATGATATCCTCGCTTTCGATGAAATCAACCCCGGCATAAATGGCAAAAAAGTAATACTCATATATACCACCGCCGGAAACCTCCACGATTCTGATGATACCAAATCCTGCAATTGCCGCGATCCGTTCGATCAGTCTGGAAAACCTTTCCCTTACTGGAAGGTACGCGAAGAGGGCGCTAAGCGTTCAGTTCATCTTGCTGCATCCCGCATGGGGGGCTGGGGCCCCGGGTTGCCCTATCCTCAAAACAGGAGCGTGGTAATCAATGGGCATCCGGTAACCCGGTATGAATTTAAAAACACCGTAAGTTACTTTTTGCGGATTAATGCAGGCCGGTTCGGTGCATGGTATTCCGATCCCGGAGTAGCAATCGGCACAATGGATTCTTCTTCAACTTACAACGATTATAACGATTTTGTAAACACGGTTTACACTATTTATAAATCAGAAATAGACAGCAGTTTAAGCAATCACAATGTAAATTTCAACTGTCAGGATATTGATGAAACGATCAACCCCAATGACCATCACGACCATTATATAGCTGGCCGGGCAGCCAGCGAAGCCGCTATGCTGCTGGGTAAGGAAACGGATACCTGCTACAGGCACAACCTTTTTATGGATTATAATTGCCAGAACCTGCCTGCTAACCTTTCAAGCCCTGATGCGCAGAACGAGGCTGCTGTTACAGCTGTTTATTGCCTGGCCCTGCTCGATTATAATGCCTGGCCCGAATGGGGCAGCCTTTACCAGCAATGGACTGGCCGTAATTATTACCGGACAATAACTACATGTGAATCGCCTTCCGGAAATAATGTTTTCGCCCGCGACAGCCTCGATACTTTATACACCAGGGTATATCCTAGCCCGGCCGACAGGCAGCTCATAGTGCGGTTTAGTAAGCCGGTCATCACACCTGTCGACATCACTGTTTATAACGTTTCAGGCGGTACCATCTTCCACTTTAATGGCATCTTACCTGAAACCAATTTCCAGGTCAATACTTCTTCATATCCAGCCGGTTATTACCTGGTAGAAGTTAGTAATAATGGAACCGCCATAAACAAGACTATATTTGAGGTCGTCCATTAAGTATGTCCGGGTAATAAATTTGTAAGGCATTATCAGTGGTAATGAAATCCTCCGGTTATTGAGAAATTAATTATCTTCAGTCTTTTCTGAAATCCATCGGCATCAGGCCGGTTTTCAGGATGGTACATGCAAATCACCACATCTTTATTATATTTTTGTCAATAGCTTTTTTATGAATTACAAAAAGTTAGTCCTTCTTGGCATTTCGGTAGTCAGTATTCTGTTATATTTTGCTATTCCTTTTTACAATGACTGGCTCAAAGTGAGGATACTTAACCCGCATTTAAGCATTTTTTTTCAGGCGCAAAACATGGATATAAATACAAGAAAGGAAATGAGATACGGTAATCCATATTTAATAGCCATGCAAGCCTCAAAAATCCTTGAAAAGGCTAATGTGCAGGATCCTGTTATTCTCCTGCCTCCGTCAGGTTTTCTGAAGACACGGAACATTTATGATTTTGATATCGACCCTCCTGTATTCTATTATTTTACAGGTATAAGGTCGGTTTTTGCTACCAGCCCGGGTGTTGAGGAGGCAACATCTGCTCTAATCCCTAATAATTTGAATAAAATTGTTTTGAAGAAAATATATAACAGGCAGGAATTGGATAAATTAATTACGATTTACAAACCATTTAGTCCTTTATGAATGTTACTGGTTTAATTTTTGTAATTGTAGCTCATTTTATTTCAGGTTCAGGTATAATCAGGCTTTTTAAAATTAACTTACCTGTTACAGCTACTTTATGCATTTCAATGATTACAGGTGTAGTTGTATTATCTATTGCACCTTGTTTGCTGCAATTGGCAGGTATACCGATAAATCAGTTATCCGTAATTCTCGCCATTACAATCTTAACTTCAGTTACAGGGTTTCCATTACTGAAAAACACCAGGAGGTTCCGTTTTCATAAGTTTTTATGGCCCGAAATATATGAATGGCCGTTTATAGCAATTTTTACAATGCTGCTGTTTATCAGTGCCTGGCGCTGTTTTTATTACCCGCCTACACCTTACGATATGATTACAGGGCCCGAATTGCTGGCTGAATATGCGGTCAGGGAACATACTATGATAAGCTCGGTTTTCAATATTGATCTGCACATGACCAATAACTATTTTAAATCACCTTTCATTACCGGACTACAGATCATCTATAAATTACTTGTTTGCCCATTCGGACAGATATGGTTAAGCCTGCTCTATATTTCTTTTATTATCTGGCTTTATACAATTGCAAGGGAAAAATTACATCCCGTATTAGCAGGCTTGCTGATGCTTTTTTTTATCACCGTTCCCGATCTTTATGCCTATTCTTTCCTTATGCTATATGATTTCAGTAATATGATATTATTCTTTTGCGGATTCTATTTTATTAATAAATATTTTATAAATAATGAGTTAAACAATTTTTTATTTTCTTCATTTTTGTTTGGCCTTGCTACTTATATACGCAACGAAACCTTGATACTTGTTTGTTTGGTTCTTCCTTTGCTTGCCCTATACTTTTACAGACAAAAATTAAATTTTGCCCGCTCGATTCGCCTGTTATTCCTGTTTTTTGGTGTTCCGGCAGTATTCTATTTTATATGTCTTTTTGTTTTCGTGAAAAATTTTGTCCCGGTTCATTTTGATGTTGGCAGCCAGCTTAATTCTCATCTTTCCGACTTTTCTCCTTTCTTAGTGCGTCTGATGGATATTAATTCTGAACTCATATTTTCAAAATTCGGTATGGGTAGTTATGGATACTTTATTTACTTTTTTTGTGGTTTATTGCTTTTAGATCTGCTATGGAAGAGACGCTTCCATAAAGAAACAATAGTTTCATTATATGGAGTACTGGTAGTCTATTTCGGATTGCCATTTCTGGGCTATCTCCTGCCTCTGGTCGATCTTATGAATACCACAAAAAGAGGTTTATTTAAACTGTTGCCTTTAATGTTTCTCTACATCTGTAATAGTGGTACCCTTATTCAATTATCTGCAATCATAAAAAAATGGGAAGCCAAGACTGTAAATAAAAATATAGTATAGCCTTTTTCTCAACTGATTGAATAGGATACTATGTTTAACTGCGGTTTGAAATGGGCTATACTATATAGGAATAAGGAATTTTACCAAATAGAAATTAGAAACCGGTATTATTGGGTTGTGGGATTTGCGGTCTTAAAAAGGATCTTTGCAAATTGCGCCTTCGCGCCTCCGCGTGAGATTTTTCAAGGTCGTTTTATTTTGTTTTATTGGTATTACTCATCCTCGATACCGGAGTTTTGATACATTTTTCTTTGTAAATAAGTGGTACCTAAAATAAAAAAGCTGCCTTTTTGAGGCAGCCCGTTAATGATAGCGTATTAGATGTTGTTATTCATCTTTCGAGTCATCTTCTGCCGGTCTTTCTATCTTATCAAACTCAAATATCAGGGAGAATCTAAGCGTATTAGATAGCGGGTTGCGGGTAGTACCGGTTCCCTGGGGCACCAGGTAAGATGCATTCAGTTGGAAAACATTGTATTTTACGCCAAGCCCGCAGGTAATATACTGCCGGTCGCCATTGTCTTTATCTTCATAAAAATAACCTGCACGGAAGGCTATTGTTTTCTGGTACCAGTACTCAGCTCCAAGCGATGCATCTATTTCTTTTATCTGATCGCCGGTCTTAAATGAATTCGTAATACCATTAACAATCGATAGCTGGGTATCTCCGTTATTCAGCAATGGTACAAGCAGCTTGTTGAGGTCCAGTGCAAATGTAATACTGTTGTATTCATCCACCTGGCTGGTATAGGCGGCGCCAATACCCAGATTCATGGGTATAAAATCCTTCCTGGTCGAGTTATAAGATATTTTAGATCCCAGATTGCTGACCACAGCCCCAAAACTGAATGTATTGCTCTTGATGCCATCTATATCGTGCTTCTTTACATAGTATAATCCGGCATCTGCTGCTATTGCCTTGCCAGGGCTGTAGTCAGACCCTCCGGGTATATAACTTACTCCCGATGCTATTGCTGAGTAGATATACCTCATAGTTACTCCGGCTGAGAAAAATTCAGAGAGCTTGCGCGAGTAACCAGCATCAAATGAATATTCCCTTGGCATCCCTGTGCCTATAGAATTGCCCAACTGGTCGGTATAATTTATATTTCCCAATGAAAAATAACGCATTGACAAACTCACCGCCTGGTTGTTGTCTTTACCAAACTTGGCATAACCCGACAAATAGGCCAGAAAGATATCTGGTACCAGATCTTTTAGCCAGGGGGTATATGTCATTGAAATACCATAATTATTATCATTAAATGGCATCTTGGCTATATTCCAGTACTGTGCATTCGGATCAGCAGAGGTTGCTATACCGGCGTCACCCATTGCCCCGGCCCGCGCATCAGGCGATATCCTTAAAAAAGGTACAGCGGTCGTTACAAATGTATTTGCGGTACCATTAATATTGGTTTGTGCACAAACATCCCGGGCAGCTAACCCGGTTAATAGTGAAAATGCAATTAAAGCAAATTGTTTTGCCATTCTGTTATTATTATAATTTTTAAAGAGGCGCAAAAATATTCCTTTTCGCCCATTTTATCAACAATTAAATTATCACTTCCTTCTAACGGACAATGACCAGTTTTTGGTATGCACTGGACCTATATCCTTTATCTGTTGATATGTTGAGCCGGTATACATAAACGCCGGATGCCAACCTGTTTCCGCCATTATCTGTTCCATCCCAGGTAATATCCACTGTCCGGCTGTCGGTGGTTGTAATATTGTCCTTAATGTTCTTCACAAGCGCCCCGCTTATGTTGTAGATCTCTATCTGCACATCCAGTTGTTCGAATGGATGGTTATGCTCAAATACAAAATGAGTGCTATTGCTGAACGGATTGGGGTAATTTCCCAGCTGGGCTATATCCATCACCTGCCCGTCTACCACTATAAAATCCACTGTGCCTGTGCCGGTATTGTCATTTACATCCCAGGCCCTGACTTTTATATTGTGCGGCCCGTCGGCAAGCCCGCTTATTGCAAACGTAACATAGCCCCTCTGGTAGGTATTAGGGGCGGTTTCGTAATAGTCATTTAAAATGTAGGGAGCGTCTATGCTGCCATCAAGTATTGCTGTAAGATCATGGCCAATATTTGTTCCAGACACATTAATGCCCGTTTTATCAAACAGGCTTACAAACAACGAGGTGTTGCTGCCGGTTATTCCCCCGTTCAGAAACAGGCTGTCATTGATGTATGGTTTTACTATTGGTGTATCGGTGCTTATTACAGGGTGGTCTGAATAGCCGCCTACTGCGAATTTAATATTGTTGCCTGCAGCATCGGTAACCCCGTTATCGCTGTACATGCTGATTTTCCCCGCGCCAAATGAATAATTGATATCCTTGGGAGCTATGAAGGTAAATGTAAATTTGCCGTTGGTTACTGTTACTCTCCCTTTGTAAATAATATTGTCCTGCATATTATAAACCTCGCTGCAGCCCGATATAGTTGTTATACTCCGGGGCTTGTCAAAGAAGCTTACATACAATATGCCATTAAAATTACTCATCAGGTTGCCCGATTTATCTCTTACACTGCCATCTATAATATAAGACCCCAGCGCTTTAACTGTATCTGCCTGCTGCAGCGTAAATCCATCTATCACACTGTCAATCTGCACATTATTTACCGGAAAGTCAGGAGTAACAGCCGGATCTCCCAATAATGAAAATTTACGGAAATTGGCTATTTCGCCCGGGTCGTTCGACTTGATATAAGTGATGTTTTTCCCTATTCTGCTTGCAGCGCCAAATGTATTCCAGGTGTTATCCGCATTCGGGGTAAACTGGGATGTAAGGTATTGCACATTCAGTTCATGATTGTAATAGGCATATACAGCCTGTGTGGTGGTAAGTATCGCTATTACACCTCCGCCGGCCCGCTCTACCAGTTGTTCCGCCGAGGATATATACTGGGGATGATCGAAATCACCGAAATCACAGGTGGCTGTTACCATAAATGGCAGCATATTGGTATTATTCCAGTTATTGAAATCATCTCCGGTTAGTATCCTTTCCGATGACCATACTGTTGGGTTGCCGTGCCCGTTATAATTAATCAGGAAGGTGCCGTTAAATACCTGCTGATCTATCGAAGCATTGGCATTGGGGCACCGGGCGCCTGCAGGTGTTGATATGATTGGTATCGCATCTACATAAACTTTTTCCTCATTATACAGATTATTGCCTGCTGAGGTTACTGTTGCTGCCATGGCCTCTGCATCATCCATATGGTCTCCGGCCGGGTCATCGCAACCCTTATCTGCTACCACTGTGGCTGATATACGCCAGGGTCCGAGAGTGGCCGGGCTGGCATAATTGAGGATTTTATTGAGTAGCGCATTGGCGTCATTTACCGTTCTGGCAGGCAGACGGCCAACTCCTATATCCAGCGTATTTACAATATTGTCATTCTCTATATACTCGTTGTCATCTAGGAAGCCAAAAAAGTCATCACTCGAAAATGCATCAAGGTCATTTAAGGATTCAGATGATTCAAAAACCGGAACAAAATTGCAATTGTTTACTATCCTGTTCTTGTAATCATAAGATGCACCGCCATATAACAGGATGTAACTGGGCATCAGCGTGCTGTCCGTACCCGCGCGGTCATAAAACATTTTGGCAAAATCCCTTATTGCGCTTATATCCTGGGCTCCCGATGAGAACTCATTATAAACTTGTGTTGTAGTTACTACAACAACTCTCAGGTGGTCATGATCCCTGTGATATTGTCCAAGTTGCTGGGCCTGGTCTATATATCCGGGATAGGATACGATAATCAGGTCGGCCGCCGGGCTGCCATGCAGGTTCTGGTTTGGTACCACTCCCGCATACTTTGGCGTATACAGGTTAGCGCTGTTCATGGCCGCGTATTCATGCAGACTTGAGGCATCCTGTGTGAAATTATAATTACTGCCGTCAAACGATCCCGGCATGATAACCGGGGTTTGTGCATTGGTTACATCCCATACTGCTGTATTGGCATTTGCTCCCTGAAGGGTGAAATTAGCCCTGTTTCCGGCACCTACACTCTGCCAGTCCCTGAAACTCATCTGGTCTGCAGTCATTATAAGCCCCTGCCTGCCGTTGAGTTCTATATAATCTAGGTATCCCGAAGTTGCCCCGTCTCCGGGGTAGAAAGTGATCCCCACATTGGCAGTTGATGAATTGCAGGCTACCGTATTGGTAATCGAATTGAGGTCTATTTCATTATCACCTGTTGTAGGCTGTGTAAATGCCGATGTACCAACTGTGTTTCCGTTCAGGGTAACAGCCACTGATGAAAGACTGGTAGCTGACTGAACTGCATACCTGACATTGCAATAGATACTGCTCATAGTTGAGCCAAGATCAAAACTGAATGATCGGACAGTATTGCCTATGGAAGGGTTAAATTGTTCGCCATACCATAATTTGCCTAAAGTTGCAGGATTTACAAGGTCCAGCTCATGCACTGTATAATAATTGAAGGAGTTCACATTTACATTTCCCGCCGGAAGTGCCGCCTGGCTGGATATCCGCTTTCCCGCGCCCGAATTGAAAGAAATAAAATAATAAGAAGTATCTGAATAAAGGTTAATCTGGTGGTTGAACCGCTGATTAACGCTGTCCTTACTCCAGGACATTGTACCTACACCATAAAAAACGGCATACTCCCCGTTGTCGAATACATTATCGCCATTGCCACTGAACAGAATACTGTTTTCAATCAGATCAACCGGCCGGGGAACTGCATTGTTTTCCGAAAGCATAGCCCCGCCATTACCCAGTATCCGGATGTTTGCAGGATTCACATCTGCAGGCTTTACGCCAATTGTTGTCAGGAAATTATAGTCTATTTTATAAAAACCCGTGTTTGTTACCGCAATTTTATACCATGTTCCGGTGTCGAGGGCAGATGTCTTTACATCAGTTGTCTTCGCCGCGGCCCTTTTTGCAGGCAGTACCGGCTCAGTTATGTCCAGCGTATAACCGGCTACCTGGTTGATAACACCCGGTTGAGGCCCTGCGGCATATGCCGGAATGCGTATTACCGCAAATGGTTTCTTGCGCTCCATTCCTAAAGAAACAGTGAATTTAGCCGGATCTCCCGTTTTGGCATCCTTAGGTAGCGCAACATTTGCCGACATGGTGATTCCGGAAATGGTCACCTGGGGTAGGGCATATTCTGTAAGCCATACCTTTTTGATGATATATCCTTCATAGATATCTGTCTGATTTACCTGGCAGTTTATAGTAAAGCCAAAAGTTGACTGTATGGACAGTAATACAAACAGAAAAACAAGGGTTGAAAATGTAGTTTTCATTTTTATGTTTTTAAACTAACTCAATAATGTTCGTGGTTTCAAAATTAATTAATAATTTCAATATAAACCATGGCACTGTATTATTTTCATATAAAAAAATATTGCGTAACATGTGGTAATTTAATAATAAAAACAATGATTTCCATGATTTTCTGATATTGTTGGTCAGCAAAAAAAACCAGGAGGAGTAGTTGTTAAATTTTCCGGGAGTCACAATATTGTTCCATACTAAACGGGTATTAAAATCTTTTATTGTTCCGGTGGTTTCTTTTGGCTTCGGCGCTTGCTTTGAAAATAGTGAAGATTATCACCATGTATATAAGATGCCAGTCAATTGTGCTTGTATATTTCGGCCCAGATATTGCCATCCCGCATCTTAAAAACCAGGTGAAAATCCGGATTGGTAAGTATACTCCGGTAGTCAGCTTCATCTCCGCAACTGTTTCCGAACATTGCATAATCTGCATGAGGCCCGACAGGGAACCGTTTAAGATGGGTAAATATCCGGCCCGAACTCAGAAATCCCTGCACCGTATCTACCATACGGTAACTTTCCCAGGTGCAACCGTAAGCTATTTCTTTGTCGTATGCATTTTCTTTTTCGAGAAAGGCAAATTCCTTTAACTGAACGTTCATTACCTGGAATGCCCCCATCTGTGTATCCTCAACCCGTTTGTTTGAATAAAATCCGTAAGCGTTGATAATCAGGATGCCAGCTACCGCAACATAGTAGATTCGTCTGTCTCCCGCATCCGCAAACAACGTGATACTCACAGCCTGGAAGATCATGATCAATACAAGGATTACCAGCAGATAACGGTAACCTATCTGTGTGAGGGAGGAATAAAACAAATAGGTCAGCACGCATATAGCAGCCATAATGATAAATTTCCGTTCCGGCAGTTTCCTGTCTTTATTCAGCCGGATCAGGTAATAAACTGGGATTGCAAAAGACAGGAGGTATAAAAACACCCATAATCTGCTGCCTGCCGGGTTGGTGGCATACAATTCAGCCATCAGATAAACGATTACCACCGGCGGAATTAAAAACAGGTACCGGGCATTTTTATTTTTTATTGCTGGCACCACAGACAACAGCAGAATAAACAAGGCCATGATACACGTTGCGGTTTCGCCGCGGTAGGCCCAGTATATTCCCCTCCTGAACATAAAGTAATAATAGTTCCAGTTGGTCTGAATCATATCGGAATGCTCAGGCAATATGTACCAGCCCAGCTTTGCTTTCTGCAGCAACAGGAAGCACCCTATGAGACAGGCGGGCACCAGTACCGACAATACCCGTTGCAATTTTCTCCAGATTGTTTCAGTTCTGCGGAATAAACAGGCTGTTGCATCCATGCCAATCACTGCCCCGAAGACAAGCCCGCCCTCTTTGGTGAAAAAGAGCATAAAAAGTGACAGAGAAGTAAGTAAAAGCCGGTCTTTTGAATAAAAATACAGGCTTAAAAATGTAAACAGGGCAAGCATTATCTCCGGGTATACAAAAGAAGACTGCACGAAAAAAATAACGCTGCCAGATACAAGCAGCAGCGCCAGTGAGGCGTCCCTCCTGCCAAATAAACTGAGGCAGCACTCGTATAATGCAACCAGGAAAATAACGGCAAGAAACAACGGGAATGAATGAACGGATACATTGGATGAACCGAAGCAACGTATCCAGATGGAGGCAAGAAAATGAAACATTAAGGGATGCCCCCGTGAGAAATCGGGAGGAAGAGCGCCCGGCAGCAGGCCCGGGCCGTGAATAGCCATCATTTTAACAGCCGGGGCATAAACCCATGCTTCATCGAGATAGAAAGGGAAATGAAGTTGTGAAAGTTTAAAACTTACAAAAACAAGCAAGACAACAAAAAGTAACCACCTGCTCTTTAAGTAAGATAATACCACGTGCCACATAAATAAAACGTACCGGTTGACTTGTTTGCCCCAAAAGTATATTTTTTATTTAAGGGTTGGTGCCATCTGTCTGCATATCAGGAATCACGAAAGCAGATGAGCACCTGATTTAATTCAACTTTAGCGCACAATAACCAGTTTCTGATAAGCGCTGGACTTATATCCTTTATCTGTGGATAGGATAAGCCGGTATACATATACGCCCGATGGGAGCCTGTTTCCGCCACTGTCTGTACCATCCCAGGTTATTTCCACTGTCCTGCTGTCAGTAGTAGTTAAGTTATCATTGATCTTCCTTACAAGAGCGCCGCTGATGTTGTAAATCTCTATCTGCACATCCAGTTGTTCAAAAGGATGGTTGTGCTCAAACACAAAATGGGTAGTGTTGTTGAACGGATTGGGATAATTGCCCGGTTGCGCAACGTCCATCACCTGTCCGTCTGCAACTATAAAATCCACGGTTCCGGTTCCGGTATTGTCATTAACATCCCATGCCCTTACTTTTATACTGTGCTGCCCGTCTGCCAGTCCGCTGATGGCAAACGACACATAGCCCCGCTGGAAGGTATTCGGATATGTTTCATAATAGTCATTCAAAATAAAGGGCGCATCAATACTGCCGTCCAGCACAGCGGTCAGGTCATGCCCTACATCAGTTCCGGTTACATTAATACCGGTTTTGTCAGAAAGGCTTACATAAAGCGATGTATTGGTGCCGGTAATGCCTCCGTTCAGAAACAGACTGTCATTGATATATGGTTTCACCACAGGTGTATCCGCACTGATGACCGGATGATCTGAAAAGCCGCCAACTGCAAAATTCATAGTGTTGCCTGCGGCATCTGTAACGCCGTCGTCGCTGTACATACTGATTTTACCTGCTCCGAAAGAATAACTGATATCCTTGGGGGTAATAAAGGTAAAGGTGAACTTACCGTTGCTTACCGTTACCCGTCCTTTGTAAATGATATTGTCCTGCATGCTATACACATTATTGCATCCCGTCAGAGTAGTAATCTTGCGGGGTTTATCGAAGAAGCTTACATATAGTATGCCATTGAAACCACTCATCAGGTTGCCTGAATTATCTCTTACACTGCCGTCTATAATATAAGAGCCCAGAGCTTTAACCGTATCCGCCTGCAGCATTGTATATCCATCTAAAACACTGTCGATCTGAACCGTGTTTACAGGAAAATCAGGCACTATTGCAGGGTCACCCAATAAAGAGAACTTATGAAAATTTATAATTTTACCTGAGTCTTTCGTTGTAATAAAAGTCGCATTTTTCCCGGTTCTGCTGGCAGTTCCGAAGGTATGCCTGGTATTATCAGAGGCAGGCAGAAACTGGGCCTGCAGATATTGAATATCAAGATCTTCATTATAAGTTGAATATACAGCCTGAGTAGTAGTAAGCACAGCTATTACTCCGCCTCCCGACCTGATCAGTAACTGCTCTGCAGATGATACATATTGAGGATGATCGAACTGGCCAAAATCGCAGGTGGCTGTAATCATAATTGGCAGCATATTTGCGTTATTCCAGTTGTTGAAATCATCGCCAGTCAGTATTCGCTCCGATGACCACACTGTGGGGTTGCCATGCCCATTATAATTAATCAGGAAGGTGCCATTAAATACCTGCTGGTTCAGCGCTGCATTGGCGTTGGGGCACCGGGCGCCTGCCGGTGTTGAAATAATGGGTATAGCATCAACATAAATTTTTTCCTCATTATACAGATTTTTTCCGGCAGTGATCAAGCTGTCTGCCACATCTTCGGCCACACCCATATGGTTACCTGCGTCATCATACTTATTTGGAGCAACACAACCTCTGTCGGCCACAATGGTTGCCGACACTCTCCATGGTCCCAGGGTTGCTGCATTGTTATAACTGGTCATTTTATTTACAAGCGCCTTTGCGTCATTTACCGTTCTGGCAGGCAACCGCCCTATACCTATATCCAATATATTATAGATTCCATAATTTTCAATGTCTTCACTGTCATCCAGAAAGCCAAAAAAATCATCGCTTGAAAATGCGTTGTTATTATCGAACGATTCTACTGATTCAAATACGGGAACGAAATTACTGTTGTCTGGTACCCTGTTTTTATAATCATAAGAAGCTCCTCCGAATAATAAGAGGTAGCTGGGCAGGAGTGTACTGTCGGTACCTGCCCTGTCATAAAACATTTTGGCAAAATCTCTTATTGCGCTTATGTCCTGACCCCCGGATGAAAACTCATTATAAACCTGGTCGGTTGTAGCTACCACTACCCTCAGATGATCATGGTCGCGGTGGTACTGCGCCAATTGTTGTGCCTGATCCAGAAATCCGGGATAAGTTACAATGATCAGGTCGGCTGCCGGGCTGCCATGGAGGTTCTGGTTAGGTATAGCTGCTACAAATTTTGGCGTATTTAGGTTTGTACTGTTCATTGCACCAAACTCATGCAATACAGATGCATCCTGTGCGAAATTATAGTTGCTGCCATCAAATGTCCCGGGCATAATAACCGGGGTTTGCGGGTTAGTAACATCCCATACTGCAGTATTGGCATTTGCTCCTGCTATTGAATATTGGGCTGTATGTCCAGATCCTACACTCTGCCAATCCCTGAAGTTCATCTGGTCACCGGTCATTATCAGCCCTCGTCTGCCATTCAGTTCTATATACTTAAGATATCCGGTACTTGCTCCATCGCCGGGTGAGAAGCTTATGGTTACATTGGCTGTTGAAGAGTTGCAGGCCACAGTATTGGCGATTGTATCCAGGTTCATCACCCAATCCACACTGGTCGGGCTGGTAAAAGCGTAAGAACCTACACTGTTACCATTAAGTGTAGCGCTAACTGTTGAAAGATTAGTTGCCGAGGTAGCAGCAAAGGCTATATAGCAGAAAATTTGGCTCATTGAGGATCCAAGGTCAAAATTGAACGACTGGGTTGTATTGCCCAGTGATGGGTTGAATTGTTCGCCATACCACAATCTCCCGATAGTTGCCGGATTTACCAGGTCCTGCTCATGCGCTGCATAAAAGTTATAAGAATTCACACTTACATTCCCTGCCGCAAGGGCTGGCTGGCTGGAAATACGCTTGCCCGGACCCGTATTAAAGGAGATGAAATAATAAGAGGTATCTGAATATAGGTTAACCTGGTGGTTAAACCGCTGGTTAATGCTGTCCTTGTACCAGGCAGTTGTGCCAACACCATAAAAGATTACAAATTCCCCGTTATCAAATACATTATCACCGTTACCGCTGAAAAGAACAGCGTTTTCTATCAGATCAACCGGCCGGGTCACTGCATTATTTTCCGAAAGCATGGCCCCGCCATTACCCAAAATCCGGATATTTGCCGGATTCACATCCGAAGGTTTCACCCCGATTGTGGTCAGGAAATTATAGTCTATTTTATAAAAGCCGGTGTTGGTAATTGCTATTTTATACCAGGTGCCGGTATCCAGGGCCGATGTTGTTACATCTGTAGTACGCGCGGCTGCTTTATTGTTGGGCCTTTCCGGCTCAGTTATATCAAGCGTATAACGGGCAACCTGGTTAATGGTGCCCGGCTGAGATCCTGCTGCATAAGCAGGTATTCGTATTACTGCAAAAGGCTTCTTGCGCTCCATTCCTAAAGTGACGGTAAACTTTGCCGGGTCGCCAGGTTTTGCGTCATTGGGTAAGGCAACATTTGAAGACCAGGTAATGCCGGAAATAGTTACTTTGGGTAGGGCATATTTCGTAAGTCCTGTTTTTTTGATGATATACCCTTCATGGATATCTGTCTGGCTTACCTGGCAGATAATAGTATAGCCGGTAGCCGATTGCATATAAAATACTGTTATTAGAAAAATCAGGGTAGAAAATGATCTTTTCATTTTTTTGATTATTTTTAGCCTCAAAATGAAGGTTATTGTTCCGAAAATAATAATAAAATCCGGGTATAAATGCCCGTTTAGGTTTATTATTACCTGAATTAACGTAAATAATTTTCAAATATTATGAACCCTAAAAAAAAGATTTGCAAGTTTTTTTTAAGCTTATTCTCTGAAAACTTGAAAATTTGAAAAGAATGAGGTAACATTGTAACGACTTTTAACAACTTACATACTTTTGGGTGTAAATATTTTAGTATAATTATGAAAAGAAAACTCATCGGAATTGGCTTGCTGTGTATCGGGGCGGCTGCTCTGCTTTCTTCATGTTCCAGTGGATCTGCAAAGAAAGGAAAGGGTAATAATATCTCCGTGACTACTGGATGGCCGCTTAACGACAAACGTTTCGGAGGCTTTGAAGTTGCCAATTATCAAGGTCAGCAAACACCGATAGGCATGGTTTTCGTGCAGGGCGGCAGGTTTGTAAAGGGCATCACTGATGATGAATTGCCGACCGTTGAAAATAATGACCAGAGGCGCGTTGTTTCTGTATCATCTTTTTATATGGATGAAACAGAAGTTGCCAACGTGAGCTACAGGGAATATATGTTCTGGCTGCAGCGTGTTTACGGAGCAGATTATGCAGATATCATTGTAAGAGAAAAACCGGATTCAACAGTTTGGCGTTCTGCATTGGCTTATAATGAGCCTTATGTCAGAAACTATTTCAACATGGCTGCTTTCGACTGGTATCCGGTGGTTGGTGTAAACTGGTACCAGGCCAATGATTTCTGTCTATGGCGTTCAGACCGCGTTAATGAGTTATTGGCTATTTATGCTGGTGCGTTGAAGCCCAACTCCACCCAGAGTGCGGATGACAATTTTAATACAGAAACTTATCTTAACGGACAGTATGAGGGAACTCAGGGTTCACACCCGCACCGCGACCTTGATCCAAATGGAGCCGGTGTTCGTCCGCTTCGTTTATCAGATGGGGTGTTCCTGCCCAACTACCGCCTCCCTACAGAAGCAGAGTGGGAATATGCGGCTCTTGGCCTGATTGGTAATAACCCAAGCCCTGAAAATAAACGCCGCCGTGGTGAAGAAGTGGAAACTGACCGTAACATTTATCCATGGGGCTCAAAAAATACTACCCGTTATGGCCTGCACAATCAGTATCAGGGTGAATTTGAAGGCAACTATATGAGAGGCAAAGGCGATGCGATGGGTGTTGCCGGTGGCCTTAATGACAACGGATTCTACACAACTCCATGCAAATCGTACCTTCCAAATGCTTTCGGCTTATACAACATGGCGGGCAACGTGAATGAGTGGGTAATGGATACTTACCGCCCGATGTCTAATATGGACGTAAATGAACTGGATCCGTTCCGTGGTAACCATTATCAGAAACTCAAATTGCAGGATGATGGTTCAATTGAAGAAAAAGACAGTACAGGACGTTTGATTTATGTTGATGTTACCGATGCCGATATTGCTGCCAACAACAGGTATGAAACAAGGACCGGAAACCTCAACAGTTACAGGGACGGAGACTCTTTATCTAACGTAGGTTACGATTATGGCAGGAATTCACTTATCAACGATTCTACCAAAGTTTATAAGGGTGGTTCATTTGCCGATCGTCAGTACTGGCTTTCTCCTGGAACCCGCCGCTTTATGCAGGGTAACCTTTCTTCCTGTACTATCGGCTTCCGTTGCATAATGGACCGTATGGGCAGCCAGGATGGGGATAACCAGCCAGGTGGTAACAGCTTCGGCCGTCAGAAAAATCACAAACGCTAGTTTTTTATAAAACCGGATTCCCGAACCCCTTTCATTTTGGAAGGGGTTCTTTATTTTTGCAACCGTAATACTATCAAAATTTGGAAATCACTCAACTATATGATCTGTACCTGCAGCATCCGGCAGTTCAGACAGATACCCGCAAATTGAGGCCCGGCGAAATATTCTTTGCCTTAAGTGGTCCCAACTTTAACGGCAATACGTTTGCACAAAAAGCGCTGGATGAAGGTGCGGCATGTATAGTTATAGATGATGCCAATTATAACATCAGCAGTAAATGCATTCTTGTGGATGATGTGCTGGCAACCCTGCATCAGCTTGCACTGCATCACCGGAAGCAGTTGAGCATACCATTCCTGGCTATAACCGGATCAAATGGCAAAACAACCACCAAGGAGCTTATAGCTGCAGTGCTGCAGAAAAAGTATGTTATCTGTGCTACTCAGGGTAATTTAAACAATCATATCGGGGTGCCGCTTACCTTGCTTGGTATAAAGCCCGGCACGGAGATTGCCATTATTGAAATGGGCGCCAACCACCTGCATGAGATTGCCGCCTACTGCAGCATTGCTTTACCCACTCACGGACTTATAACCAATTGCGGTAAGGCGCATATTGAAGGTTTCGGTGGTATAGAAGGTGTGCGCAAAGGAAAGGGGGAATTATATGATTTTTTGCGGGGAACAGATGGTATAATATTCAGAAACACAGATCTGGATTACCTGGAACAAATGGCCCTGGGAATAGCACGGCAGGTTACTTATGGTGAGCATGATGCGGATTATTGTGGTAAACCTCTGATGCAGGATGTGTTCCTGAATGTAGCTTTGATGGCTCCGCATACTGGTTCTGCCATCCCGACACGGCTTGTGGGGGTATACAATTTCCCTAATGTAATGGCTTCGGTTGCCGTTGGCATGCACTTCGGAGTATCCCCTGATGAGATAAGGGATGCCATTGCCGGCTATAATCCCGACAACAGCCGCTCACAGTGGTTGCAACAGGGCTCTAACCGCATTATTATGGATGCCTATAATGCCAATCCCTCCAGTATGCAGGCGGCCATCATCAACTTTGCAGCCGCCGACCTGCAGAATAAAATGCTCTGGCTCGGCGGAATGAAAGAAATGGGCCCGGAAGAATTGAACGAACACAAGGCGTTGGTATCGCTTATTTCAGATAGTGATTGGAACGAAGTAATACTGGTAGGCAAAGAATTTAAAGACGTAAATACTAATTACCGCTGGTTTGAAAACTCTGCGGACGCAGCCGCATATATCAGGGCACATTTACCGGTAAATGCATCTATACTCATTAAAGGCTCAAGGGGCAGCAAAATGGAAGTAATGAAGGATGCCTTGATTTAAACCGGAAAAGCAATCCGGATAACTCCAGGCAAATTCTCATCAAAAAAAAAGCAGTTGCCTGTGGGAACTGCCTTTTGAAACGCTTATGAATTGTATGGTCTTTTATTATCAAACGGCGCTTTTCTCAAATAACTTTTTTGCTGCGCCATTACGTGATTCTTGTGCTCCTTTTGCGGCTTTTATGAAAGCTACAAAAAGAGGATGAGGGTTCTCCACAGTACTCTTATACTCCGGATGAAATTGCACGCCAATATAAAACGGATGGTTTTTCAGCTCCACAATCTCTATAAGGTTGGTGCTTGGATTCTTGCCCACCGGTACCAGTCCTGCATTTTCAAAAGCTTCGGCATACGCGTTGTTGAATTCATACCGGTGCCTGTGGCGCTCTGAGATATTGGTAGTGCCATATATGCCAGCCGCAGCCGAATCTCGGTGCAGCTCACATTCATAACTGCCCAGTCTCATAGTGCCGCCCTTCTGTGTAATGGTTTTTTGTTCCTCCATCATGCATATCACACCCTGGTCCGTATCCGGGTCCATTTCAGTGGAGTGTGCTCCGGTCATATTCAGTACATTCCGGGCAAATTCCACGCATGCCATCTGCATTCCTAGGCATATCCCGAAGAAGGGGATCTTATTTACCCGGGCATATTTTATGGCGTCTATTTTGCCTTCTATTCCCCTGCTCCCGAAACCCGGGGCCACAAGTATCGCATCCAGGTTATGGAGTTTGTCTTTGGCATTTTCTTTTGTCAGGTATTCCGAATGAATATTGCGTACCTCTACTTTGCATTCATTCATTGCGCCGGCATGTATCAGTGCTTCCAGTATCGATTTGTAGGCATCCTGCAGCTCCACATACTTGCCAATAAGGCCAATGGTTACCTTACTTTTAGGATAACGCAGTTTGTTTAAGAATTCCTTCCATTTCGAGAGGTCGGGCTCTGTGCCCAATGGCATCTCCATCTTTTCCAGGCAGATAACGTCCAGCCGCTCCCGCATCATTTCCAGCGGCACACCATATATGGTATCTGCATCCAGCGCTTCTATTACTGCATCCTGGGTTACGTTGCAGAACAGGGCTATCTTTCTTTTCAGTTCCTTGTAAAGTGGCTCTTCGGTACGGCATACCAGCACATCAGGCAGCAGGCCATGCTCGCTCATCATCTTTACTGAGTGCTGGGTGGGTTTTGTTTTCAGCTCTTTTGCGGCTTTCAGGTAAGGAATAAGCGTAAGGTGCACCACAATGCAATTTTCGGTACCCATTTCCCATTTCAGCTGGCGCACAGCCTCTATATAGGGCAACGATTCTATATCGCCTACTGTGCCGCCAAGTTCTGTTATCACAATATCAAATTTATTGTCTTCGCCCAGCAGCAGCATGCGGCGTTTTATTTCATCAGTAATGTGAGGTATTACCTGCACTGTTTTGCCCAGGTAAGCGCCTTCACGCTCCTTATTGATCACATGCTGGTATATACGGCCTGTAGTAACATTATTGGCCTGCGAGGTGAACGTATTTAGATACCGCTCATAATGCCCCAGATCCAGATCGGTTTCTGCACCGTCTTCTGTTACATAGCACTCCCCATGTTCATAAGGGTTGAGCGTACCGGGATCTACGTTGATGTAAGGGTCGAATTTCTGAATGGTTGTGGTGTATCCCCGCGCCTGGAGCAGCTTTGCCAGTGATGCTGCTATTATACCCTTACCTAAAGAGGAGGTAACTCCGCCTGTCACAAAAATATACTTTGTCATAACAATGTTGATTAAGTCAAAACCAGAAAACAGCTGATAAAATTATGTTTTGACCTGCAGTTATGGACATACCAGTAATGGAGGAAAATAGCTGTTGAGGTCAAACAAAGATACAAATTATGCTCAAAGAGTAAGCAAATATTAATCCACAGTAAAAAACAATCTTGCTCCAAAATGGCCTTATTTTAAGCAAAATATCTTAGTATCTGATTTACAATTCTTTCTGCCTGTTTAATTCAGGAGACATTTTTGTCCTTTTTCAGCAGCATATCCATCCACTTGCTCGACATGAAGGGCCGTTCTATGAAATAGTAAAAAACAGAGGAAATAATCAGCACCGGTATGCACAATAGCGTAACCTGCAATAAAAGATCTGCCAGGTAATGACCAGTTGAAGGCAGCTTAATCAGGAACCTGCCGGCAAAAGATATTATGCTGTAATGCAGCAGATAAATAGAATAACACATACCCCCGGTGATGGGGATAAACCGGAAACTAAACAGCTTTCTCAAGCTGCTGTTTTTAAGTATCATATAGTAAAACAGGCCGATTGACAGGCAAAGAGAAAGCCGGGTAATAAAATTCTGAAAAGTAGGTAGCATCGGGTTCTTCAGCGGCAGGTAACAGATTACTATAAAACAGAGTAAAGATGCCGGAATAACCCATTTTCTGTTGAACCATGCAGCAGCAGTATTATTTACATAAAAATCGGCGAGCAATATCCCGGTGAAAAAATACTGGGCAAACCCTGTGATATTCAGAAAAACAGGCGGGCAGATAACCTGGTAACAAATAATAAGAATTATGGCCAAAAGCAGTAACAGGCGCCTGGCTGTTGCCGGCAATTCGAGAATCCGGAACAGAAAAGGGGCAACCAGGTAAAACTGAATCTCAATTTCCAATGACCAGGCTACCACAGTGATCAGTGGGGTATGATGATAGATCAGATCGTGAGAATAAATGAGGGAAGCTAGCCAATGCGGTATGAGCATATTTAAGGGTCCTGTTTTAGCCATCACCTGCACCAGAAAAATCAGGGTCATAGCTATAAAATAGGGTGGCTCAAGCCGGGTAAGCCGCCGCAGATAATACTTCTTCAGCAACATTTTTTTACCTCCTTTCAGGTATTGCTGTGCAAATGGCAGGCAGAGTATGAAGCCGCTGAGCACAAAAAACAATTCCACACCCCTGTCGCCGTTTTCAAGAAATTTATTGAGCAGGCCGGTATGTTTTTGCTCATAGGAAAAGCCGGTCGATTTTTCGGCAAAATAACCATGGGTATGAAACAGGATGACCAGCAGAATGGCAACAAAACGGATACCATCAATCTCCGGAAAATAAAGATGGTTAGAGGTTATCCGCCGGAATTTATTGTAAATGCTGCTGATCATAGATGGAGGTCAAAAGTAGTACTTGAACAGTATTAATGAGAAAGTGTAAAAAAATATTTACTTTTTTATATCTTACACTAACTTTGTATTATGATTATCAGTTTTCGCTATTAAGGACTTAAACTTTTCTATTAAAAAGGTGATTCAACTAAATTACAACAAAATCATGTGGTTGAAATTCGATTGATTTTAACCAGATTAGATGCTATAATTGAGTAATTAAAATGAACCTTCCGGGATACGAGTTGCACCAGTTAGGTGGTGAACTAAAAGAATTCTGGTCGGTAAAGGTGAATGGAAATTATTGTATTATTTTCCGTTTTGAAAATAAAAATGTACTTAAAGTCGATAATCTGGATTGCCATTAAAACTGATTGATATGACGATGATTAATCCCGCTCATCCGGGTGAATTAATAAAGGAAACAATAGAGGCTTTGGGTGAAGAAACAGGCAAAGTGCTGTCTGTTAAAGAAATAGCTGAGGGATTGGTGATCAAACCCGGAACACGCTTATTAATTATTAAAGGCAAACAAAGTGTTACACCTGAATTAGCAATAAAACTGGGTGCGGCCTTTAAAAATACATCACCTGAATTCTGGTTACAGGTTCAGGACAATTATGACCTTGCCAGAGCACGCAAAAATATCGATATCCGCCTGATTAAGGTATTTTGGAAACCAGCGGCAGCCCTATAAAAATTTTTGATTTTGAATGAAATTAATTGATTATTTGCGATTAAATAAAACAAGCGAAATATTCTTAAAATGACTGTACTGCAAAAAATAAAAATTATCGGCCGGGTACTAATGGTTTTAGGTATCATTTTCATGGCTACCCGCCATATATTTGTCGGCGCTGCATTGATCGCTATTGGCGCGCTCTTCTATTTTTTTGATAAATACCGGTCAAAGACCTGGCGATAAAAACAGTAAGGTTTTCTGTTTCCAATAGCTGCACACTCACTGTAAGATGCCCCTGTTCTGAAAGGATTTATTGTGTTTTCCTTTTCTGGTCTTTCTATGTTATTCACATCAGGTAGTGGAAAAATAAAAGCTGATTGATTTAAATATCTTATAGCCATCGCATTTAACTGCTAACTTTGAAGCCTCTGGTATGCGGCTTCCTTTCTGGCTTTTATTGTTTATTCTTTTTCTGTCTGCAGGTGCAGGTGCTACCGTTATGCATTCAATGTATGGCAACTGCCCGCTGCCCGACAGCGCCACTCAGCAACGAATGGCAATAAGCACTACCGACAGCTTTATAGCCAATCATCCTATGATGGCTGCAAAGTTGGTGATCAGTGATATAGAGCTGCCGCATGAAATGCGTTCTCAGACAGCCGATTTTTACCTGCTGCTGCTGCTTTGCCTCATGCTGGGCCTCATCAGGTTTATGGATACGAGGTATTTCATCAATCTCTGGCGTGCCTTCTGGAACCCGACCCTGAGCAACCGCCAGCTCAAGGAGCAACTGCAGGGCTCCGGCCTGCCCAATCTGCTGATGAATATCTTTTTCACCTTTGCCGCTGGGGCTTATATCTATTATGTAGTGCGTTTTTTTACGCCGCACTATTCGGGGGTTATACCTCCTTCACTGCTTATAATTATGCTTATAGCCGGTACCGGCCTTATATACCTGGCCAAGTATGCCGCGGTGCGTTTCAGCGGCTGGGCTTTCAGGGTAGAGGGTATTACAGAGCACTACCTGTTCAATGTATTCCTCATCAACAAAGTAATGGGCATAACTTTAGTGCCGTTTGTAATCATTCTTGCATTTGCCGACCACGAATGGGCCAGGCAGATGGTTATCATCTCGTTTATAGTGTCGGGCATTTTACTGCTGAACCGCTATATCAGATCATGGGAAGTGTTCGGGTCCTTTTTCCAATATAGCAAATTCCATTTTTTTATGTACCTTTGCGCCTCGGAATTATTACCATTGGCGGTTTTAATGAAGTTATTGGTTAAAGGACTTATGTTTTATTAAATCAGTATCAGCATATAATTCGGCCTTTTCAGTATAATTTTCCATAATCCTTAAATATGGCTAAAGCTGTTCTATCAAAAAAGAAGGGTGCTGAGAAAAAGGAACTGAAGGTGAGCAGTATTTTAATTACGCAACCGCGTCCTGATACCGAAAAATCGCCCTATTATGATCTTGCGAAGAAGTATGAAGTGAAACTGGATTTTCATGCTTTTATACGCGTAGAAGGCCTCTCGGGTAAGGATTTCCGGAAGCAAAGGATAGACATTGCCGAATACACCGCCATTATATTTACAAGCCGCTATGCTGTTGACCATTTTTTTAGGATATGCGAAGAATTGAAATTTAAGGTATCCCAGGATATGAAATACTTCTGCATTACAGAGGCTGTTGCTTTATACCTGCAGAAATTTATACTGTACCGCAAGCGAAAAGTATTCTTCTCGGCCGATGGCAGCACTCCCGGCCTTTGCGATGTGATTGGCAAGCACAAAAACGAGAAATATATACTACCGGTTACCGACAGCGCCAAAAACGATATAGCCCAATACCTGATCAAGCACAATATCAGGTATACCGAAGGTACCCTATACCGCATGGTATCTAACGATATTGCGCCGGTGATGGAGATGAACTACGACATGATCGTTTTTTTCAGTCCGTTCAGTGTGCAGACCCTGTTTGACCACAACCCCGGTTTTAAGCAGAATGGCACCGTAATAGGCGCATTCGGCCCCACTACTGCAAAGGCGGTGGAAGACAGTGGCCTGAGGCTCGATATCAAAGCCCCTGCTGCAAATGCGCCATCCATGGTATCGGCGCTTGATATTTTCCTGGCGGCGATTAAGAAATAGTACCAATTAACCAAAATAAAGCGACATAGAAAAATCTCCCGCAAAGCCGAGAAGTCACAATTTCCAAAGATCCTTTTTAAGACTGCATTTCCAGCTAATACTGGTTTCAATTGCTATTTGACGTAATGCATCAAGATAGCGGTTTATCCGTAATCAAGAAACAGGAGGATCATTGTCCGTGTTCCAGTTGTAGAAATTCATTAACAATAAGAGCATAATCAACAAAAGTTAATCTCCCTATTTCCAGCTTTAACTTTTTTATATATCGGGGCATTATTTTTCTAAATTTATTGTACTCCTTAATGATGATGGTATGCCCATCAATGTTTTTTCGGTTTGAGGATACCTGGAGCCAGTCTCTTACAATTTTTATCAGCAATACCGGATCATTATTATGTGCGGTAATACCCACCCCGCTAAGATCCGAAATATATTGCTGGTATAAATACTGCTGTCTTTCCAGTACCAGAGCTACTTTTTTATGTTGTTCATCAGGGTAGTTTTTCATGCCAAAAAACATACCTAGTTCAAAGGGCATATTAAATCTGGGCAACCCATTCTCATTACTTTCAGTTCGTGATATGTCATGGATACCGAATTTACATTCACGGATAATTTTCTCAATTTTAGAGAGTCTGTTTTCAAGTGCATTATCCTCTTCCAGCGCACTCCTTGGAATAAAGCCACATCTGTATACTGTAAAAATCATTGCATAATGCAAATCTTTAAACCCATCATCAAACGGACAATTGATAAATACCGAATTATTGTAAGATGCTGCAATCATTAAAAAGCATTTACCCTTTTTTAGGTGATCTAGAAACGGCAGGACTTTTGGCGGTTTTGCTGGCTGCTAACTTCCCATTAGTATCTTCACACGCCGCATATTCGGCATTTACTTCTTTTATAGCCTTTCTTACATCAGCCCTTTTTAATGTAGCGGACTTATAATTATATGTCAGTATTTTAGTTTTAGTCATAGCTATACAAAGTTAGAAAATGACAATGAAAATTCAAAATATATTGTTTATTTCGCTTTTGTCCAACTATACCGTAAATCATTGTTTGACCACAACCCCGGTTTTAAGCAGAATGGCACCGTAATAGGCGCATTCGGCCCCACTACTGCAAAGGCGGTGGAAGACAGCGGCCTGAGGCTCGATATCAAAGCCCCTGCTGCCAATGCCCCCTCCATGGTATCGGCGCTTGATATTTTCCTGGCAGCAATTAAGAAATAGTACCATTTTCCTTTACAGTAATTAATTTTTGAGTTGACAAAAATATTTTTGCTAAAAGTTTTGACAAATAAATTTTTGTCATGACCCAGGATAATACTGTTTTTGGCATTCATTTATAATTGGTCATGTATCCACTTTTTCGCGTTTATAATGCTAATGCTCCGGCAGTCCGTTTGTAGGTACGAATCAACCTGTCAACTTCCTCCCTTTTATCTTCTATCACCCGCCATAGCTTTTTCAATAAAAGCAGGGCATTAATCCATAATAATTGAGTTTCATATCTTCCCAAACTCATAACAATAATTCACTATTTAGCAATTTCGAAAAAACTGAAGGTATCAATAACCTATACCCCAATAATAACCAACCCGTTAGCCCCTATAAAATTTACATGATATACCGTATACGGTACATGACAGTACGAAAAGCGTACTGTCATTAAAAGTTCTTTCCTCAAATTCAATTACCTTTCCGACCTTTACTCCAAAAAAAACATCAATTATAGACATTAATTTAAATCACCGGGATAAAACAATCATTCCCGATGATTTTGGTTGTCGAAAAATCACATAATTTATTTGCGATATGCATCTGAGCACATTTTACATTACTACATTTTTACACTTGCTTGCCGTTAGTCAGATTAACCAGTAGGATATAGTGTGATAAAATGAGATAATCGAAAATTAATTTATATCAGCCACCAGCAAAGGTTTCAGCGTTCGTCATTATCCCATTGCGTTTTATATAGAGGATGGGATAACTAAGCAAAAAGACTTTTTTCGGGAGTGTGAGTTTTTTTCAAGGTAGAAGTAAAGTATAGCAATGTGGTTAGTACCGCTTATTCAACTCTGACCGCATCTTTTATCTCACTGAAAGCACAATGGGATATGATGAGATAATCGAAAATTAATTTATATCAGCCACCAGCAAGGATTTCAACGTTTACCATTATCCCATTGCGTTTTATAAAGAGGATGGGATAACCAGGCAAAAAGTCTTTTTCGGGAGTGTGAGTTTTTTTCAAAGTAGAAGTAAAGTATAGCAATGTGGTCAGTACCGCTTTTTCAACGCTGACCGCATCTTTTATCTCACTGAAAGCACAAGGAGATAAAATGAGATAATCTAAAAATAATTTATATCAGCCACCAGCAAGGCTTTCAGCGTTTACCATTATCCCATTCCACTTTTTTGAGACAATGGGATAACCAAACAGAATTCAAACTCTATTACCTTTTACATTGATGCGTTACAACATTTTTGCAATAACACCCTCTCCTCCGGAGTAAACAATTTACTGCGAAATAGTTCTTTGAAAATGACATAGCCGAAATGCGGAGCTAAAGTCGTCAGTACCGCTTCTTCAGCGGTCAGACGACTTTATGCTGAAAATAGTACCAAAGCTGGATTTTATGATACTTTGAGATATTGATTATCAGCTATTTACTATACATGTCAATGGCAGAGGGCTGGGGTGAAGTCTCCAGGATATGATGAGATAATCGTAAAATATTCTATATAAGCCACCAGCAAGGCTTTCAGCGTTTACTATTATCCCATCGCGTTATTTTGAGACAATGTGATAACCAGCAATACTATTGCTGAGGATAAAAAGGATCACTTTTGGCAGAGGGCTGGGGTGAAGTCTCCAGGATATGATGAGATAATCGTAAAATATTCTATATAAGCCACCAGCAAGGCTTTCAGCGTTTAC